>JAZNGG010000037.1:0-9259 GCA_045576355.1 Bacteroidales bacterium | reverse complement strand
GCATAAGCTTTCACCCGGATTTTCTGTTCGGTTCGCCAAAGATAACGCTTTCATTTCAATTTTCTGCTCCTTTGAAGGATAAATTTTCTTCTTCCACATTCTTTTCTGTGGACCCTGTTCCAGATGAACTAGTGCTGGTATTTTATACCCAATACTCATGTGCGGTCTCCGGTAATTATAGAAATGAATGTATCTGTCGATGACGTTTTTCGCATGACGTAGTGTATGATCCGAATCGATGTTATCGAATATCCGGATACAGAGATTCCCTTTTTCTGCCAATGTTGTTTGATCTGTAAAGATAGTCTTTTTGTTAGGTGTGGATTGCAAATACGCGTTAATAAACCGTAATTGTAATTTTTGCCGATTTTCCGAAAAATTTAATAAATTTGGTCTATTTTTGTCTCAACAATCATTCTAACTCCAATAGTTTATTTCTAAATGGAGTTTCAGAAGAGTGTTGGAATTGAGAGTATGAGAGTTTCTTATATCTGAGAGTCCTCTTATGGAAACGAAATATCGGGCTTGGTTTTTTGAGCAACCCAAACCGCTTTCGTAGTTTCTCGATCTCGGGCAAGTTGCTCTTGTAATTCTTGCAGTGACTTCATTTTTCTTTCGTCTCTGATTCTGTCCAAGAATTGGAGACGAATTTTTTTATCATATAGATTGCCTTCAAAATCGATGAGATGGGCTTCGATATTGACCGTTGTTTCTCCATCGGACGCCACAGTAGGGCGACAGCCAATATTTACCATTGCCGGATATTGATCTCCCTCTTGGGTGACAGCAACCGTGGCGTAAACACCATTGGCAGGGATGATTTTCTCTTTACATTGAGGTAGAATGTTGGCAGTAGGGAACCCCAGTTTGTGCCCCAGGCTGTGCCCATGAACCACAATTCCGTCGATCATAAATGTTCTGCCCAGCAGCTCGTTTGCCTCTTGGACCCGACCGGCGTCCAGTGCCAGACGTACCTCTGAGGAGGAATAGTGTCGTCCGGATCCGTCCTCATAAAGATCTTCTCTCAGCAGAGTCATCCCAAATTTTTTGCCGATTTGGACATAATCGTCAAATCCCTGCGCCCGATTGTGCCCAAAACGATGATCATAGCCGACTAATAAGGTCTTGATATGCCCCTTTTCGGCAAGGATGCGGAGAAAATCTTCGGCAGAGAGTTGTCGGATCTCCGGAGTGAAGTCTAAAAGGAAACAGACCTCGATCCCTAAAGATTCTAACAATGCGCACTTCTCTTCCGGTGTATCGATTAGACGGACGGGATGGTCCGGATGAATCAACGAACGGGGATGATTGGAGAATGTCACCACTGCCGGCCGAGCCCCTACGGCATCGGCATAGGACTTTAAATGTTGAAACATGTATCGGTGTCCGAGGTGTATTCCATCGAAAAATCCGATACAAGCCACAAGTGATTCCTGGGGAAGCTTATCGAAATTGTTATAAATTCTCATTTTTATGTCCAAAATATTTGTTTTTTACGGCAAGTTGTGCTAATTTTGCACCGCCAAACAAAAAAAGGCAGGTCCTATAGCTCAGTCGGTCAGAGCACCTGACTCATAATCAGGGAGTCCTTGGTTCAAGCCCAAGTGGGACCACGATACTGGTTTGAAAATTTTCCGTTTGAGGAGGCGAGGCGAAGGGATTCGGCTTGCCTTCGTTTTTTATGCTCTTTGCGGGTGCGAAGATAGCGCAAAATGGTAGAAAATCAAAATCTCATGTAAAAATGTGCCGCATTTTTGCACGTGTCTTAATCTTTATTAGTATTTTTGCGCTATGATTGAAGCACATGGCATTTTCAAGTCTTTCGGGAGCCTTCAGGTGTTGAAAGGTATCGATCTCTCTATCGGAGAGGGGGAGATTGTCAGCATCGTGGGGAAAAGTGGTGCCGGAAAGTCCACTCTGCTACAGATCTTGGGGACATTGGATCGGCCGAATGCCGGTCAGGTGACCATCTGCGGCACAGATGTTTTGGCGCTTAAAGATAAAGCTCTGTCGGCATTCCGGTGTAAACACATCGGCTTTATCTTTCAGTTTCATCGGCTGCTCCCTGAGTTCACAGCATTGGAGAATGTCATGATTCCAGCCTTGATAGCAGGAGAGAGCCGGAGCGCTGCCAGGAAGAGAGCCTCAGAGTTGTTGGATTTCTTGGGTCTCAACGATCGATTGGGTCATAAGCCGGCAGAGATGTCCGGAGGAGAACAGCAGCGAGTGGCTGTGGCACGATCGCTGGTCAACAGTCCGGATGTTATTTTTGCCGATGAGCCGAGTGGAAGCCTCGATTCAGCCAATAAGCAGGAGTTGCATAAACTCTTCTTCGAATTGAGAGACCGCTTGGGACAGACTTTTGTTATCGTTACACACGATGAGAGTCTGGCTGCAATGAGCGATCGCATTGTCCACATTGCCGATGGAAGAATCCAGACATCTGTCGAAGATTCAGCCTCATGAGGCCCTAAGTAAACCCCTATTCTTGTTTCGAGTACAAATAAACAGATAAACATAATAACTATAATATATATGGCACAACAATTATCCATTTACAATACGCTTCATCGCAAAAAGGAGCCTTTCGTCTCCCTCACTCCCGGTCGGGTCGGTATGTATGTGTGCGGACCCACTGTTTACGGAGATGGACATTTGGGACATGCGCGTCCTGCCATCACTTTTGACGTCCTTTATCGTTATTTGCAGCACATCGGCTATCGTGTCCGTTATGTGCGTAACATTACCGATGTGGGCCATCTGGAGCATGATGCAGATGAGGGCGAAGACAAGATCGCCAAGAAGGCTCGTTTAGAGCAGAAAGAGCCGATGGAGGTGGTGCAATATTACCTCAATCGTTATCATAAAGCCATGGAGGCACTCGGAGTCCTCCCTCCCTCCATTGAGCCTCACGCATCCGGACACATCATCGAGCAGATCGCCTATGTGCAGAAGATCCTTGATGCAGGTTATGCCTATGTGAGTGAGGGGTCTGTCTATTTTGATGTCATGAAATATGCCGAGACGCATAACTATGGTTGCCTTTCCGGACGTAACGTTGAGGAACTTCTGGAGACTACCCGTGACTTGGACGGACAGCAGGAGAAACGCAACTCTTGTGACTTTGCGCTTTGGAAAAAGGCTCAGCCGGAGCACATCATGCGATGGCCATCTCCATGGAGCGATGGTTTCCCGGGATGGCACTTGGAGTGCTCGACGATGGGAGAGAAATATTTGGGAGAGGAATTTGACATACATGGAGGAGGATTGGATCTCCTTTTCCCGCACCATGAGTGTGAGATAGCTCAGAGCGTGGCAGCACAGGGGCATCCGTGTGTCCGTTACTGGATGCATAACAATATGATCACCATAGATGGCAAGAAGATGGGCAAGTCTTATGGCAACTTCATTACCCTGGATGAATTCTTTACCGGAACCCACCCGAAGTTGTCTCAGCCATATTCTCCCATGACCATCCGATTCTTCATCCTTATGGCTCATTATCGTAGTACGGTGGACTTCAGCAATGAGGCTTTGCAGGGTGCTGAAAAAGGGATGAAGCGTATGATGGAGGGTTATGCCAATCTCTCGCGCATCAAAGTCGCTCCCTCAGATGCTCGTACGGCTGCAACGGCACAGAAGGTTGCCGATCTTGAACAAGCCATGTATGACGCAATGAATGATGACTTGAATACTCCGATCGTCATCAGTCAGCTTTTTGAATTAGTGAGTGTGATCAATCGTTTGATCGATGGCAGTGATTTGATCGATGCCGCCGGAGTGGAGAAACTGAATGCTGTAATGCGTACGTTCCTCTTTGACATTCTAGGTATGAGAGATGAGAGTGGGGCAGGAGCAAGTGATGCTCATGCAGAGGCGTTCGGTAAAGCGGTTGATCTGCTGCTTGATATCCGTGCCAAGGCAAAAGCCAATAAGGATTGGGCGACCAGTGACTTGATTCGCAACCAGCTCACTCAACTGGGCTTTACGGTCAAAGATACCAAGGATGGTGCGACATGGTCTCTTTGATCTCCGTTATCAATTTTGCTAATGAGACAGCCTGTAAAGAAGTAATATGGTCCCTGCGCAAGTTTTTTACGCATCATAAGACAAACCCCTTCAACCGGAAGAACTCTTTGAGTCATTCGGTTGAAGGGGTTTGACCATGAGAGACTTATGGATTTTCCGTCACTCTTTCCGGAACCCTGAATGCTATAATCGCTGTAAAATGTAACAAAATTGTAACACTATTGTAACAATCATAAAAAAATATTATTTTATCTTTGCAACGGATTTTTTCTTTTTCTAAGACTTAACCATATACTATAATAATATGAGTATTGCTTATTTGGGAATTATCGTATTCCTTTTTATGCTTGCCATTGTGGACCTGACGGTCGGAGTGAGCAATGATGCAGTTAACTTTTTGAGCGGCGCCGTCGGATCTAAGGCTGCCTCCTTGAAGCGTATTATCACGATTGCTGCCATCGGTGTCCTTTTAGGTACTGCGACCAGTAGCGGTATGATGGATATTGCCCGTCATGGCATATTCCAGCCTGAGTACTTCTATTTTAGTGAAGTGATGTGCATTTTCCTTGCGGTGGTTATCAGTGATGTGATTCTCCTGGACATCTTTAACAATCTCGGTTTGCCGACTTCGACCACGGTCTCCATGGTCTTCGAACTTTTAGGCGCCTCATTTGTCGTTTCATTGATTAAGTTGGGAGGCAACTGTGAAGGTTATAGTCTGATGGATCTGATCAATACGGAGAAGGCTTTGACAGTGATTATCGGTATCTTCCTCTCTGTGGCGATCGCTTTCTTCTTTGGTACTTTGGTGCAGTGGTTGGCTCGTCTTTTATTTACCTATAATTATAATAAGGGCTTAGGCAAGAAGATTGGTATCTTTGGCGGTGTTGCAGCAACTTCCATCTTCTACTTCATGTTGATTAAGGGAATGAAAGGTGCTCCGTTTATGAGTTATAAAGTTTTGGAAGACATGACGCTCGGGACTTGGATTAATGAAAATGTAGGTCTGATTGTCCTTGCGGCATTAGTCTTCTTTACTGTTTTGATGCAGATCCTCTATTGGTGTAAGGTGAATGTCTTTAAGGTTGTTGTCTTGATGGGAACATTTGCGTTGGCGATGGCATTTGCCGGCAACGACTTGGTGAACTTCATCGGTGTTACCATGGCGGGTTTTGATTCTTTCCTGCATTTCTCTGAAGCCGGTTTCCCGGATCCGAGCACATTCAGTGTCGCATTCTTGCGTGAGTCTGCCAAGACTCCGTTCTACTTCCTGATTGGTGCCGGTGTGATTATGGTAATTGCTTTAGTGACCAGCAAGAAAGCCCGCAAGGTGTTAGCCACTTCTATCAATCTCTCTGCTCAAGATGGAGGAGACGAGTTGTTTGGTACCTCTCCGGCTGCCCGAAGTGTCGTGCGAGCTGTGTCGGGTGCGGCAGATGCTGTGATCCGAATCGTTCCACGCAGTGTCCGTCGCTGGTGCGATAGCCGATTTGTGGTTGATAAAGAGGCTGCCAAGACAGATGATGGCACTGCATTTGACCTGGTGCGTGCAGCGGTCAATCTGGTTCTTTCCGGTTTGTTGATTGCACTCGGTACCTCCCTTGGATTACCCCTTTCTACGACCTATGTAGCATTTATGGTGGCGATGGGTTCTGCCTTGGCAGACCGTGCTTGGGGTCGTGAAAGTGCAGTCTATCGAGTGACCGGTGTGATTTCTGTTATCGGTGGCTGGCTCATCACTGCCGGTGCGGCTTTCACACTCGCCTCTATAGTGGTTTTGATTAATTATTATGGTGGTCTTATCGGCATGGGATGTGTGATTGTCTTAGCTGCATTCATTTTGATTCATAGTCATCTGAAGTATAATAAAGAGCATAGGGAAGATGCTGCTACAGACCAGATGACCATCATTATGACCAGTGAAGATAAGAATGAGGTGTTTGAGCAACTTTGCTCTCATACAGCTGCCACTTTGAGCCATACGCTCGACTTTGCAGCTAATACTTATCGCGATATGTTCCAGGCCTTTACCGAGGAGCGGTTGAAAGTGCTTCGTCGTTCGTTGATACGCATTGTCAATGAGAAGAGCGAGATGAAGAAGATGCGCCGTCTTGAGACTAAGGGCTTGCAGCGCATTGACAAAGGTATCGCTTTTGAGAAAAATGCCTTCTATCACCTCAGCTCCAATAGCTGTCAGCAGATTCTTAATACGCTCAATCGTATTTGTGATCCGATGAAAGAGCATACTGACAATAACTTTGCTCCGCTTTCCAATGCCTATATTGAGGAGTTCTCCCCCTATTGTCGTCAAGTTTATCTTGTCTTTGAAAACATCTCTCAGATGATTTCATCCGGTGACTTCTCTCGTGCTGAAGACGTTTCTCAAGAGGCTAAGGCATTGAAGAAGAAACTCTCAGACCTGCGTAAGATGCAGACTTCCCGCCTGGCTGATGAGGGAGAGAACCTTAAGACTGCATTTGTCTATCTCAACTTGATCCAGGAGTCTCACGAGTTGCTCAGCCAGGTGCGTAACGTCCTCCGTGGATGTGAAAAGTTCTTCTCAAACGAATATAAAAATATCTCTCAAGTAGATGCCTGAGCGAATATTAGTCGTCGATGACGAAATTGATTTATGCGAGATTCTCAAGTTTAATCTTGAGAATCTCGGTTATATTGTAGATGTCGCCGGCTCAGCCGAAGAGGCATTGACTCTGGAACTTTCGCGCTATCATCTGTTTCTTTTGGATGTCATGATGGAGGGTATGAGCGGATTTTCATTGGGTGCTCGTCTGAAGAAAGACCCTCTTACTGCCCACATTCCGATCATCTTTGTGACTGCCAAAGGGACCGAAAACGACACCTTGACAGGGTTTAGCATAGGTGCCGATGACTATATTCATAAACCCTTTCGCCTCAGTGAGGTTGCTGCACGTGTCAAAGCTGTTTTGCGTCGCACACAGCAATTTGCGTCACACGGAAAGTTAGAGGAATGTGCAGAGACTATTGTTTATGAAGATTTGCACTTGGATCTTAAAGATCGTCGGGCGACAATCTCCGGAGAAGATTTGACGCTGACTCGCAAGGAGTACGAGATGTTGCTCCTCCTGCTTCGTCATCCCGGACACATTTTTTCTCGGGAAGAGATTTTGGAGAAAGTCTGGCCGGAAGATGTTCTGGTTCTGGAGCGAAGTGTAGATGTCAATATCGCACGTTTGCGCAAAAAACTTAAAGGTTATGCCGATTGTATCGTTTCGCGTAGCGGTTATGGCTATATGTTTAGAGATGTAAAGGGATCTGAATAGATCATTTTTTTAATATCCTTTTATAGAGAATTTGCCCGCCATGTCAGACCAAAAACATTATTACAGGACCGTTCTCTTTTGGGTCATTACCCTATTTTTATTGTTTGCCGGTTGTTTTGTCTTGTTTCAGAATCAACGGGAGAAACGGCATCATGCGGAGTTGCTGCATACGCGCCTGCAGGATTTTAATCATGATGTCTATGTCATCCTGGACTTACTGAAATCAGATACCCTTTCCGGTGGTTGGGAGCATCGGCTTCCTCTGCAGACTCTAGTCGAACGACAGAGCCGTTTTGAGTTGCGTCTGACATTGATAGACACTTTGGGTCACGTTGTTTATGACTCATCCATTACAGGAGATTCACTCTCTTCTCCTCAAACTCATCTCTATGCTGATGTCGATAACCATTTGGATCGAACTGAGATCCGTGAAGCGATGGAGACGGGCGAAGGTGTTGCGGTAATCCGACATAGTGCGACGATGAGTATGCCCTATTTTTATGCTGCTTCCTATCGGGTAGGTGATCCGCTCATAGTCCGCAGTGCTATCCCTTATAACACGGAGATGCACCGAGATTTGGATTCGCAGTCGGATAATTATTATCTTTGGATCGCAGGCCTTATCTCAATTATCTTGATTATCCTGTTTGTGCATACGGCACGCAAGATGGGCTCCTCCATCAACGAGAAGGAAAACCTGCTTGCACATCTGCGTATCTCCAATGAGGGGCTGGGGGTATTCTCGCCTCAGCGAAAGCTGATCCTTGCCAACACTCTGTTTAATCGTTATGTCAATCTGATTTCAGATCATCATCTATCCTCAGCAGAGAAGTTGCTGACCATCGATGAGATGGCTCCGATGCGAGAGTTTTTGGATCATTCAGATGTGGACCGCAAGGGGGATGAGGAGCCGGGAATCTCTTTTATCATCGAAAAAGGGGGAAGACTATTCTCTGTGCAAGGTGTCGTGTTCTCGGACAAAGGTTTTGAAATCTCTATCAATGATATTACTCGCCGGGAGGAACAGAGCCGACTCAAACGGCAATTGACACAAAATATCTCTCACGAACTTAAGACCCCTGTGAGCAGCATCTCCGGCTATTTGGAGACCATCATTGAGACAGAAAAGCAAGGGTCTCTCACCCCAGAGCAACGGATGCACTTCTTACAGCGGTGTTTCTCTCAGTGTGAGCGACTGAATAATCTTGTCCAAGATATTGCCACTTTAGACCGTATGAACAATGCCTCCAGCAAAGTGGAGAAAGTGCCGGTTGATGTCTCTCTCTTGCTGCGTAATCTCATACAAGAGGAAAACCTGCAACTCGAGCAGCAGCAGATGCAGGTGGATAATCGCTTGCCGCAGTCTCTTGTCTTGCAAGGAGATGCCTCAATGCTTTATTCTATCTTTCGCAATCTTTTGGATAACACCATCTCTTATGCCGGAACTGGAGCAACAATCACTGTCCGGATGTTTCGTGTGGAGGGAAGAACGTTTTATTTCAGTTATGCGGACGATGGTGCCGGTATAGATGAGGAACATTTGCCTCGCATTTTTGAGCGTTTTTACAGAGTCGATAAAGGGCGAAGCCGTAAGTTGGGCGGGACCGGATTGGGGCTTGCCATCGTCAAAAATGCCGTCTCTCTTCATGGAGGGAATATTACAGCCAAGCAGCGTCCCGGAGGAGGTCTGGAATTTATCTTTACCATAGAGGGGTAATCCTCTGCTGATTCTTTCTCTTGTTTTATTTCGTTTTTTTTGCATTGTTACAGTTGTAATTTCTATACATTTTTATTACTGTCCGGTAAACATGTGTAAGGGTCTATAATCACTGATTTTTTTGCTTTACAAGCCCCCTTGAAAGGATATTCACGGCTGTCCGGTAAAAATCACATTGATAAATGAGAATAGACTTATCATATATGGTTGT
>JAZNGG010000036.1:0-13123 GCA_045576355.1 Bacteroidales bacterium | reverse complement strand
AAGCAACGTACCTGCGCCGGATTTGACGAATAACATTTGGAAGTTCAAGTTTGAAAACGAATTCAAGAGCATCACTTTGACCCACACAGGTGAGTGTGATGAATGTAAAGCAAATCAATAACCTATAGGGCAGGAAGAGGGAGATGCCTCTCCTGCTCACAAAGAGAAGCGTTCTTGGACCTACTGAAGGCAAGACGAAGAAAATAAAGGATTGAACATTTTGCATATAACTTTTGAGTATTTTGTTTGTAACAATTGAGTTTTCTCTGCCCGGGCTCGAAAGAGGATGCAAAATTATATTTTGGGCTAAAATATTTTTAGATTGATGCAAAAGTTGTATCTTTGCACGCTGTAAGAGGTGCCAAGATTCTGATGCCTCATTGCGTAATGTTGCGTCAGTTAATGACTGATTGATATAGATACACACATATATATATATTTGACGTATGAAACAAGACATGATTGTCATTCTCGACTTGGGAAGTCATGAGAATACCGTAGTGGCCAGAGCCATCCGTGCTTTAGGGGTGTATAGCGAAATTTATCCGCATGATATCACAGTGGCAGAGTTGAAAGCGCTGCCGGGCATCAAAGGTGTAATTATCAATGGCGGACCTAATAACGTGATCGATGGCGTCTGTATCGATGTATTGCCGGAGATTTATGAGACAGGTATTCCTGTGATGGCTGCCGGCCATGATAAGGCTTTGTGTGATGTGAAGTTGCCGCAGTTTACTTCTGACGAAGAGACTGTTAAGGCGGCTGTCAAGAGTTTTGTTTTTGACACATGTAAGGCAGAGCCTAACTGGAATATGAAAAACTTTGTGGCAGATCAAGTTGAACTTGTTCGCCGTCAGGTCGGAGATAAGAAGGTTTTGCTTGCACTCTCCGGAGGTGTGGATAGCTCGGTCGTAGCCGCTCTTTTGCTGAAGGCAATCGGAGATAACCTCGTTTGTGTGCATGTCAATCATGGTCTGATGCGTAAGGGTGAGTCAGAAAACGTTATTGAAGTTTTCAAGAACCAACTCAATGCTAATCTTGTCTATGTCGATGCGACAGATCGTTTCTTAGGATTGCTCGACGGTGTGGCAGATCCGGAGCAGAAGCGTAAGATCATCGGAGGTGAGTTTATCCGTGTGTTTGAAGAGGAGGCTCGTAAGCTTGCCGGAGGTATTGACTTCTTGGGTCAAGGGACGATCTATCCGGATATCGTGGAGAGCGGAACGAAGACTGCAAAGTGTGTAAAGAGTCATCACAATGTGGGCGGCTTGCCGGAGGATCTGCAGTTTGAATTGGTTGAGCCTCTCAAACAACTTTTTAAGGATGAGGTTCGTGCCTGTGGTGTGGAGTTAGGTCTCCCATATGAGATGGTCTATCGTCAGCCTTTCCCGGGCCCGGGACTCGGAGTGCGTTGTTTAGGTGCTATCACTCGTGATCGTCTTGAGGCGCTTCGTGAGAGCGATGCTATCTTGAGAGAGGAATTTGCCTTGGCAGGTCTTGACAAGAAAGTGTGGCAGTATTTCACTGTGGTGCCGGACTTTAAGAGCGTCGGTGTAAAGGAGAATGCTCGTTCTTATGATTGGCCGGTGATCATCCGTGCAGTCAATACGATCGATGCGATGACGGCAAGTATCGAGCAGATCGAATGGCCGGTGTTGTTGAAGATTACAGACCGAATATTAAAAGAGGTGCCCGGCATCAATCGCGTCTGCTATGATCTCTCTCCGAAACCATGTGCAACTATCGAGTGGGAATAAATTTTATCCCCTCGGAGAGAGGGAATAAGGTTCTTTTATCATATCATGTTCAGGCTGTGTCAGAGTATTCTGGCGCAGCCTTACTTTTACATGCCAGGCGATTAACCCCAATCCGGTCATCAGACCGCAGGTCGTTTCTCTTACATAAGACCAACTCACTAAAATCTATTAGTATTCGGATAATCTCAAATGCGCGAACGATAATATTTGAAATTCAGCAAGTTAACGCATTGATAAGATTTGGCCTTATACGAACATTTTGCATGACGCCGCCGTGTAGCGTGCATGACGCCGCCGTGTAACGTGCATGACGCCGCCGTGTAACGTGCACGACGCCGCCGTGTAACATCGCACGGCAGCCTGAATAAATGCATACGGCTCCGTCATTCATTTAATATTAAAATCAAATGAAAGATTTGGGATAAATATTTATACCGGCAATAAAAAAGTTATGGGATAATAATCGTAGATTGAAATTTTATCTTACATTTGCATTTTAAGGAGTCCGGATGAAATATGAGAAAGGTTTTATCGCTATTGATCTTATTATTTATATGTGTCGCCGATGCATCATTGCAGGCACGAACGCGATTTTTTGAGAGCCTGCTCGATAAGCTCTCTGTTACCGGGATGGATACAGCCTATGCCATCCAGCCCGAGCGTCCCTTTATGCTTACTGCCAGGATGACCTCAACGCTCAATGCATTGGCGATGGAGTGGCAAGAGACTGACAACGAACTGAATCTATATGCCCGCCCTCTCTTCAAACTGGGAGCCTACATCAGTTATAGGAGTCTGGAACTCGGTTTTCAGAAAGATGTGCGCAGTCTTTTTAATAAGAGCAGCGGTGATAATCTGGAATTGACTATAAGCAGTTATGGCAGAAAATTGGGAGGGGACTTCTCATATAGTACATCGAGTGACTTCACATTGCAGAAAGTCAATGATGTAAGATGTGATAAAGATATCGATGGGATCAGGAGTAAAAGGATTTATGCCAATGTCTATTATGTCTTTAACAATAAGAAATTTTCCTATCCCGCAGCATTGACCCAGTGTCATCGTCAGAAAAGGAGTTGCGGAAGTCTGGTAGTCGGTGTTACGTTTTTATATAATGATCTCGAAATGGATCCGCAGGGATTATCAGATGCGACAGATCATGTGGTCATGGCATCACAGTTTGTCGATCGGACCCAATATAATCGGCTGAGTGTTAATGGCGGGTATGCTTATAACTGGGTGCCTAACCGGCACTGGATGTTTCATGGGACAATTATGCCCTCTGTCTCGTTAGTCAATAAACTGGAATACTCATTGCTCGACAAGAAGCAGGAAGATAAAAACAGCAAGGATCCGGGTTGTATGATCCGTATGGGTGCGTTGTGGGATAATGACTTTAGTTTTGCAAGTATTACGACGCTAATGTATGTCAACAAGACCGATCACGATCCGATGGCAATGACGGATTTCTATATGAAAACACAGATCTCTTATGGCATCCGGTTTTAACCTCAATCGTCATTAGATCGTCAGTTGGCTTTAATCCAAATATCCGAATTGGGGATAAAACATAAAAAAGGTCACAGACAGGAGTGAGGATTTTAAACTCCAATGTCTGTGACCTTATTAGGAATTACTCATGACACGGACTAAAGCAGCTCGATGTCTTCGTGCTGCATGACGCGCTCGCAATATAGGCAGCGCAAAGACTGTGTCTGCGGGTCAAAAACTTCCATCTTGGTAAGGACGGGTTCGTGATTGGTAATGCACTTGGGGTTGGTGCATTTCACTACACCCACGATCTGCTTGGGGAAACGGACGTGCTTTTTATCAATGATTTTATAGTCCTTGATGATATTGATGGTCACATCCGGGGCGATGACAGCCAGGCGGCTGAAGACTTCATCCGGGAAATATTTGTCGGAAACTTTGATGATACCCTTCTTGCCTAATGTCTTGCTGTTGAGGTTGCTGCCGATGGTGATTGCACCTTTATATTCATATAGGTCAAGTAACTGTACCACCTTGAATGTAACTCCGGCCGGGATGTGGTCTATGACCGTGCCGTTTTGGATGGCAGAGACTTCCAATTCTTTTTTCTCACTCATGTCTGGAAAATGTTTTGTGGGTTAGGAGATGGGTTAACGAGGCAATGGGATGTCAAGCATCTTGCAAATGATGGCTTGACGGGCATAGAGACCATTTTTGGCTTGCTGGAAATAATATGCTTTCGGATTGTCATCTACGTCATAAGCGATCTCATTGACACGCGGCAATGGGTGGAGGACGCGCAGATTGTCACGGCTGTTTTCGAGCATTTTGTTTTTGAGACAATAGACGTTTTTGACCTGCTCGTATTCTCGCATATCAGTAAAACGCTCACGCTGGATGCGAGTCATGTATAAGATATCTGTTTGGTCAATGATCTCCTCTGAGAAATCCTCTTGCTCGTCAAAATATAGATCGTGCTTTTTGCAGAAATCTTTATATCCTGCCGGCATCTGTAATAGTTTGGGCGACACAAAATGAAATCTGGGATGGAAGAAAGAGAGCGCCTGCACAAGAGAGTGCACTGTCCGACCATAGCGAAGATCACCGACCATGGTGATGTCCAGATTTTCGAGCGACCCTTGAGTCTTCCAGATGGAGTAGAGGTCAAGCAGTGTCTGTGAAGGATGCTGGTTAGCTCCATCACCGGCATTGATGATCGGAACATCCGAGACTTCTGAAGCATAGCGTGCGGCGCCCTCGACAAAGTGACGCATGACAATCACATCGGCATAGTTGCTCACCATCTTAATGGTGTCTTTAAGGGTTTCTCCCTTGGATGTGGAGGAACTTGCCGGATCGCTGAAGCCGATTATTCTGGCTCCAAGCCGATTGCTCGCCGTCTCGAAACTGAGGCGGGTGCGCGTTGAGGGTTCGAAAAACAGTGTGGCGACAACTTTCCCCTTGAGCAGATCAAGATTGGGATGAGACTCAAAGAATGCCGCATCTTCGAGAAGGGACAGGATCTCTTCTTTGGAGAGATCAGAGATGGAAATGAAGTTGTTATTCATTGGTACAAAATTTTTGCCGCTGTAAAATTACCGATAATATTTGTAATAACCTGCATGATAGGGGATAAAAATAAATAAATTTTTGGTTTTAAAAAATAATTCTGTTTGAGATGTTTATGTTTCGGAAATAATGAGTAACTTTGCGCCGTCTTTTTCTCGCCAAGTTGCTGTTGTATGGTGATGATGCGGCGGAGAGGGATGCAAGTTATTATAAACCAATTGAAAGTTGTAATTCAATCATGATCAAAATTTCATTTCCTGACGGAAGTGTCAAGGAGTTTGAAGCAGGGGTTACCCCCCTTCAAGTAGCAGAGAGTATCAGCCAGCGTTTGGCACAAGAGGTGTTGGTGGCAAAGGTGGGAGAAGAGATGTGGGATCTCACTCGCCCGATCGAATCAGATGCCTCTATTACGTTATATAAATGGGATAGCGAAGAGGGTAAGCATGCTTTTTGGCATACTTCAGCACACTTGTTGGCTGAAGCATTGCAAGAGTTGTATCCGGGTATCCAATTTGGTATCGGTCCTGCTATCGAAAATGGTTTTTATTATGATGTCGTTCCCGCCAATGGTCAAAACATTAAGGAGAGTGACTTCCCTGCCATTGAGGCAAAAATGGTAGAACTGGTGCAACGCAAGGAGGCTGTGGTTCGCAATGAAATTAGTAAGGCAGAGGTTTTGGAGGCATTCTCCGCTAAAGGTCAAACTTTTAAGTGCGAATTGATTTCCGAATTGGAGGACGGCAAGATTACAACCTATACTCAAGGTGCATTTACCGACCTTTGTCGTGGTCCTCATCTCCCTACTACAGCCCCCATTAAGGCTGTGAAGGTGCTTTCGGTAGCGGGAGCATTTTGGCGTGGTGATGAGAAGCGTCCACAGATGAACCGTATCTATGCCATCTCATTCCCTAAGAAAAAAGATCTTGATGAGTATCTCAATATGCTGGAGGAGGCTAAGAAACGGGATCATCGTAAACTGGGTAAGGAGATGGAGCTCTTTGCTTTCTCTCAGAATGTCGGTCCCGGACTCCCATTGTGGTTGCCTCGTGGAGCTGCTCTTCGTGATCGTCTGGAGCAGTATCTTCGTAAGATTCAGAAGCGTTATGGCTATCTGCAGGTGATTACTCCTCATATTGGTAACAAGCAACTTTATGTCACTTCCGGCCATTATGCTAAGTATGGTAAGGATTCTTTCCAGCCGATTCATACTCCGGAAGAGGGTGAGGAATACTTCCTGAAGCCGATGAACTGTCCACACCACTGCGAGATCTATAAGACTGCTCCGAGATCATATAAGGACTTGCCGCTTCGTCTGGCAGAGTTCGGTACGGTCTATCGTTATGAGCAGAGTGGAGAGTTGCACGGATTGACTCGTGTGCGTAGCTTTACACAAGATGATGCCCACCTTTTTTGCTGCCCTGAGCAGGTGAAAGAGGAGTTCTTGAAGATTATGGATATCATCTTGATTATCTTCCGCGCACTCAATTTTGATAATTATGAGGCACAGATTTCTCTGCGTGATCCTAATAACAAGGAGAAATATATAGGTTCGGAAGAGAATTGGGAACGTGCTGAGACAGCCATCATTGAGGCTTGCCAAGAGAAGGGCTTGCCGGCACATGTGGAGTATGGTGAGGCAGCGTTCTATGGCCCCAAACTCGACTTTATGGTAAAAGATGCTTTGGGACGTCGTTGGCAATTGGGTACGATCCAGGTGGATTATAACTTGCCGGAGCGTTTCCAACTCGAATATACAGGATCAGACAACCAAAAGCATCGTCCGGTTATGATTCACCGTGCTCCATTTGGGTCTATGGAGCGTTTTGTGGCAGTGCTTTTGGAGCATACCGGAGGACAATTCCCGCTTTGGTTGACACCGGATCAGGTGGCTATTCTCCCGATCTCAGAGCGATATAATGACTATGCACATCAAGTGGCAGAAGTGCTCAATAAATCTGATATTCGTACGATCATCGATGAGCGAAATGAGAAAATTGGTCGCAAGATTCGTGACAATGAGCTTAAAAAAGTGCCATATATGCTTATCGTTGGAGAGAAAGAACAAGAAAATCAAGAAGTTTCGATAAGAAAACGGGGTCAAGGTGATCTTGGAACGAAAAAAATTACTACCTTTGCCGCCGATTTGGTTCAAGAAGTTGAACAAATGATTAACAACTCAAGCTATTAAATGGCATCAACACCTCATGGTTCAGGCCCCTATAGGCCAAAGCCGACAACGGCTCCGGGTAACAGACGCCCGCAAGGATCTCGTCCGATGCGTGACGAGAAAGATAAAGACAATCATCGCATCAACGAGGATATCCGTGGTGTCCGCGAGGTAAGACTCGTAGGCGATAACGTGGAAGGCGGTATTTACTCTATTCACGATGCTCTCCGTATTGCAGAAGAGCAAGAACTTGATTTGGTAGAGATCTCCCCACAGGCAGTACCTCCGGTATGCAAAGTAATGGATTATCAGAAGTTCTGTTACCAACAGAAGAAGAAAGCAAAGGAAATCAAAGCCAAGGCTGCTAAGGTGGTAATCAAGGAAATCCGTTTCGGACCGCAGACCGATGATCATGATTACGAGTTTAAACTCAGACATGCCAAGGAGTTCCTCTCTGAGGGAGCAAAGGTAAAGGCTTATGTCTTCTTTAAAGGTCGCTCAATCTTGTTCAAAGAGCAGGGAGAAGTGTTGCTCCTCCGTTTTGCGAATGACCTTGAAGATCTTGCCAAGGTGGACAGCCTGCCGGTGTTGGAGGGTAAACGCATGATTTTAATGCTTAGTCCCAAAAAGAAATAATCCTTTCAGAGGATGATGCAATAGAAAAAACGAAATGACAGCGAGGTCATTTCTAATTAATAACTTATTAACAAACAAACAAATGCCTAAAGTTAAGACTAATTCCGGTGCTAAAAAAAGATTCGCTCTTACCGGGTCAGGTAAAATCAAGAGAAAACATGCTTACAAAAGCCACATCTTGACTAAGAAGACAAAGAAGCAAAAACACTTCTTGACTAAGTTTGCCATTTTGGACAATGCTAACAAGAAGAGTGTATGTGAAATGCTTTGCCTCCGTTAATCATTGCGCTTTAATCAGTAACGTTTTTTCAAGAAATTATTAACAAAACAACCGCACATAAAGATTTGCTTCACGCAAACGCGGCGTTTAAAACAATTTTAGAACTATGCCAAGATCGGTAAATCACGTGGCGTCACGTAACAGACGCAAAAAAATCCTCCGTTTGACAAGAGGTTACTTCGGTGCTCGTCGTAATGTATGGACCGTTGCCAAAAACACATGGGAAAAAGGTTTGACTTACGCTTTCCGCGATCGTCGTAATAAAAAGCGCAATTTCCGCGCTCTTTGGATCATGCGTATCAATGCAGCAGCTCGTCTTGAGGGCCTTTCTTACTCTAAGTTGATGGGTCTCCTCCATGCTAATGGTATTGATATTAACCGCAAGGTTCTCGCTGACCTCGGTATGAATCATCCTGAAGCATTCAAGGCTATTGTGGACAAAGTTAAGAACGCCTAAATCGTTATTTCTCTTGCGATCTCAATTGTAAGGGGCTTTGTCAAAGATCCTTAGAGGATATTTTAGAGGCTGTGTCTTGAGACACAGCCTCTTTTGTAGTATTATTTACGATCTCTCTCTATATATCAGATTATTTCTGTTGAGATTTATTGTTACACTGTTCACAATCTTTGTTTTTACAGTCCTTGCCTCCTGAGGGACATTCTCCTTTCTTCGCTTTATTATTTGAAGCAGGGAGATTTTCATTAGGGACAATGGAGATTGTAGTCGTGGTGTCAGAGATGATGACCAACGATGAGTCTGGTGAGATACTGTCGATGCTAACTGATTCGGATTCTAAGACTATGGTGCTTATTTGAGGTTGTTTCTTACCACAGGCAGATAAACAGCAGAGAAGCAATAAGCCGGAACAGAAATGAATAATAGATTTTTTCATCTTAATACGATATTATATTTGTGTTATACATTTATAATAATATAATAAGGAGAGAAAAAGTTCAGAACGATCGATGCTTAAACGATAAATGTATTTTGATGCCTTTGTTATTATTTATTAGCGCGAGTCTGATAGTAATAGAAATTTATTGTCTTTATTTGTTAAAATATTAACAATTTTTGCTTTCTATTGTTAAAGAAGTTCGATTTTCCTTTATAAAGTCTTAAATGTAGTTTATAGTTAGTATCTTTGCACCAGAAAAATCAAGGTATTGTTTTTAAAGATTTGAGTTTCGATTTAGATATGTGTTATTCAGCCAAGTTTTTGTATGAGTTAACAATAGCGAGATTAGAGAGATGAACCAAAATTTAAACAACCCTAATATTTATTATTTTTCAATGAAAAAGTTATTATTGGCTTTAGTCATGGTGTTGACGACTGTTAGTATGTCGTTGGCACAGGTTACTACGTCTGCTTTGGCAGGTAAGGTGACAGATTCGCAGGGTGAGGTGATCGGCGCAACCATTCAGGCTGTGCATACACCTTCTGGTACTTCTTATGGTACTATTACCAATGCGAATGGTAACTACAACATCCAAGGTATGCGTGTCGGAGGTCCTTACAAGATCAAGGTCTCTTACATCGGCTACCAGTCTAAAATCTATGAAGATGTAACTCTTCAGTTGGGTGAGGTTTATAACTTAAATGTTGACCTCAAGGAGTCTGCTGACATGCTCGAGGAAGTAGTTGTAGTAGGTAACACTTCTAAGTTTTCTGTAGAGAAGACCGGTGCAACTACCAACATTTCCCGTATGCAGATGTCTGCTCTTCCGACCATCAATCGTAGCGTATCAGACATTGCTCGTCTTTCTCCTTATGCTAACGGCATGAGTTTCTCCGGTGGAGATGGTCGTTCTACCAACTTCACTATTGATGGTGCAAACTTTAATAACAACTTCGGCCTTTCTGATAACCTTCCTGGTGGCGGTAACCCCGTATCTATGGATGCTTTGGATGAGATTCAGGTTGTTATTGCTCCATTTGACGTTCGTCAGACTAACTTCATTGGTGGTGGTATCAATGCTGTTACCAAGTCTGGTACTAACGAGTTTAAGGCTTCTGTTTACACATATCAGCAGAATGACAACATGCGTGGTGCTCGTGTAAACAACCAAAGCATTAACGTTCCTGCCTCTTTGGATAAGCATGTTTATGGTGCTACTATCGGTGGTCCTATCATCAAGGACAAACTCTTCTTCTTTGCTGCTTATGAAATGCAGGATACTCCTTCAACAATGACAGCTTGGAGAGCTCGCAAGGATGGTGAGGCTGCTGATGCTACTAACTACATTTCTCGTACTACTGCAGCAGACATGCAGACTGTTAAGGACTTCTTGGCTAATACTTATGGCTATGATGCAGGTTCTTATACAGACTTCTCAGGTGATGAGTCTAATATTAAGTTCTTAGGTCGTATCGACTGGAACATTACAGACGAGCACCACCTCGCAGTACGTTATAACTTGACAAAAAATGAGTCTTGGAGCGCACCGAACGCTACCTCTATGGATGGTGGTTCTCGTGCTTCTAACGGCCGTATCTCTAAGAACTCTATGGCATTCTCTAACAACTGTTATTCAATGGAGAACAATGTAAACTCATTCTCTTTGGATTTGAACAGCCGTTTGAGCGATAATATGTCTAACCAGTTGCTTGCTACTTATACTTTCATCGAGGATGTACGTGGTACTAACTCTTCTATGTTCCCTCATGTTGATATTCTTGATGGTAGCGGTGACAACTACATGGCTTTCGGTAAGGAGCTCTTTACTCACAATAATAAGGTAGAGAATAAGATCATCACTGTAAAGGATGAGGTAACTTATCATTGGGGTGATCACAAATTCCTCGGAGGTTTGAGCTACGAGCATCAGTATGCAAACAATGCATACATGCGTAATGGTTCTGGTTACTATCGTTTCGCTACTTTGGAAGACTTCCTCAATGGAGCACTTCCTGAGACATTCGCTTTGACCTATGGTTATAATGGCGAGACTAATCCTAATGCACAGGTGACTTTCAACCAGTTTGCATTCTATCTCCAGGATGAGTGGAAACCGATGGAGAACTTCAAGTTGACTGCCGGTCTTCGCTTTGACATGTTGACTTATGACGAGTCAGACATCATGACCAATAACGCTATTAAGGCTTTGGACTATGATGGCAAGCACATCGATACAGGTGTATGGCCGGATGCTAAGGTACAGGTTTCTCCCCGTATCGGCTTTAACTGGGATGTTTTGGGTGACAAGTCTCTCACAGTACGTGGTGGTACCGGTCTCTTCGCAGGTCGTCTTCCTCTCGTATTCTTCACCAATATGCCAACTAACTCTGGTATGATCCAGAAGGCTGTTACTATCAGCAATGGTGATGCTAACATGGCTAAGGTGATGAACAATGGTAAGATCTACACCAATGTTAACGATATGATCGCAGCTTTGGGTCAGGAACTTGCTCCTACTACAATCACTCCTGAGCAAGGTCAGCTCACCAGTGGTATCTGTGGTACAGACACTGACTTCAAGATGCCTCAGACTTGGAAGACTTCTATCGCTGTAGATTATCAGTTGCCGGTTGACTTCCCGTTGTCAGTTTCTGCTGAGTATATCTACAATGAGACTCTCCAGGGTGTAATGTTGGATAACTGGAATGTACGTGATCAGAATGATCAGACATGGGAGCGCATGGCTGGTGCTGATAACCGTTATGTATATTCTGCTGACTCTTATGTTTATGGTAAGAATAAGAATGATGCTTATGTGCTTACTAACACAACTAAGGGTTATGGCTACACTGCTAACTTGACTTTGAAGGCTGAGCCTATCCGTAACCTCCAGTTGATGGCTTCTTATACTCACACTGAGTCTAAGGTTGTCAGCGATATGCCTGGTTCTTCTGCTTCTTCTGCATGGACTAACCTTTACTCTGTAAATGGTCCTGACTTCACTACTCCTTCTCGTTCACGTTACGTAATCCCGAACCGTGTTATCGCTTCTGTAAACTGGACTAACAAGTCTAAGAAAGAGGGCTTCGATACTCACTTTACTCTCTTCTATACCGGTAGCACAACTCAGAACTACTGCTACATGTATAATGGTGATGTGAATGGAGATGGTATCAAGAATGACATGATGTATATCCCTGCTAATGATAGCGAGATCCAGTTTAAGGATGATGCTGATCGTGAGCTCTTCTGGGCATACGTTAACAATGATGATTACTTGAAAGATCACAAGGGTGAGTATGCAGAGAACTATGCTTTCAACAATCCTTGGGTACATCAGTTTGACTTGCGCATCGCTCAGGACTTCGGTATCAAAGTAGGTGGCAAGATGAACAAACTTACTATCAGCTTGGACTTCATGAACATCGGTAACCTCTTGAACTCTAAGTGGGGTGTTGATAAGATCCATGGTATTTCAGACTCTTACAACTGTCTTAAGGTCTTGAAGGTTGAAAAGGCTGGTACTCCTACTGAGGCTCCTGTATTCTCATTCATTAAGAATGACTATACTCTCGGTAAGAAGGATGTATGGCAGTATGATGCTCACTATAACCAGACTTGGAAACTTCAGTTGGGTATCCGTTATACATTCAATTAATCCATTGAAGGTTATAAATGTGTCGCCTCTTTTGAGTTAAGTTTTTTCACTTTCGCATTTAAGAGATAACACATTTAAATCGATAAGATTAAGTTTTAGGAGCTGTGTCAAAAGCAATTTTGGCGCAGTTCCTTTTTTTATATTCTCTTGTCTGTACCATCAATAGATAAGCATTTGATCAGGTCTATTCTTCTTGCGGATTATACCCAGATAGCAAGTCTCTATTTATATGATAGTAAAAGTGGTTTTAACAGAGTTTAGACACTCTCGTTTTCGTTTTTGCTTACAGGTCGAAATGTATCACGGCGCCGTGTAACGTGCACGACGCTGTCGTGTGAGGTTATTCATGCTGCCGAGTGATGTTACACGGCACCGTCATTATCGTTACACGGCGCCGTGATGCAAATGCTGCATGTAAGTTAATGCGAGTTTGATGAATTTCATTTGTTTCCTGTTTGAGCATTATCGGACTCCTCATAAATCAGAAATTGTTTATTATTGCTGTCCGGTAAAAATCATGAAGCGTTTCAAAAACAACATTTCCCCGGACAGCCGATATGTTTGGTATACATATGAGCCATTTTAGGGGGAAAAGTGCAGGATAAAGCTTAAAATGTGAAATAACAATCATATATGATAAGTCTATTCTCATTTATCAATGAGATTTT
>JAZNGG010000035.1:0-50476 GCA_045576355.1 Bacteroidales bacterium | reverse complement strand
CTCATTATTCATCAGAGAGAGCCATTTCGCTATATTATAATATTGCTGTCCGGTAAACATGTGTAAGGGTCTATAATCACTGATTTTTTTGCTTTACAAGCCCCCCCTTGAAAGGATATTCACGGCTGTCCGGTAAAAATCACATTGATAAATGAGAATAGACTTATCATATATGGTTGTTATTTCCCATTTTAAGCTTTATCCTGCACTTTTCCCCCTAAAATGGCTCATATGTATACCAAACATATCGGCTGACCGGGGAAATGTTGTTTTTGATACGCTTCATGATTTTTACCGGACAGTAATAATACATTTTACCTCGATGCCCGATGTGTCTCAGCGCGTGACCTTTTGACTATAGTCTTGTGGTTGAAAAATACGTTCTTTCGACCTTCGAGTGCTGACGATGGTTTCTATTGTGTCTTCGAGAGACTCGTAAAAACTCTTGGAAAATGCTTGTCTATAATGGAAGTAATTGCTGAGTTAGCTTTTAGATGAGGGGGAATTTTTAACTAAAAAGGTGGAAAAAATGCGTAATCAGACAGATTATTTCTCTTTTTGTTACTTAAACGCAGTTAAATTAAATTATAGATTTGTTATTTTGCGATAAAAATAGTTACTTTGCAGTTGTGATATTTTGCACTTTTGCGTTTGATTCATCACTACGAAAAGCAATTAAATATATTTAATCATATCATGAAACTAATGTTTAAAAGGATCAAAATTTATGTCAGCGCCTTTTGCATTTCATTGAGATTCGCCTCGTGTCAGGATGACATGAAGGAGTATTATGAGGAACCCAATTGGCTTAAGGGTAGTATTTACGAGATTCTTCAGAACGACGGCAATTACGACATCTTCCTTAAAGGTGTCGAAATGTGCGATTATACCGCTCTGATCAAAGGTCGTAGCATTTTGACTGTAATGGCTCCGGATGATGAGGCAATGAGAGCCTATTTGCAGGAGAATTACGGAACAGAAAACATTGAGGAGGTGGATGTCAAGGAGGTGAAAAAACTCATTGGTTTTCATTTGCTCTATTACTCCTTTGACAAGGATATGCTTGTCAACTTCCGTCCGCTTGAGGGCGATGGTGCTACTGACGACGAGAAAGATGTCAATGCCGGATTGTATTATAAGTTCCGTACCCGTAGCCAGGAGGCTGCCGATCAAGTGCAGCCGGAGCGCCTTTATCAGATAACAGATGAGGAGAAAGGTACAGGAGAGATTTTTGACACTACCGGTGTGACTGTAGATGTCTATCACTTGGAGCGCTTCATCCCGGTGTTTTCTCATCGTATGTTTGAGACTAAGTTGATCGATGCTCAATATAATTATGAGTATTTCTTCCCCGAGACCGGATGGTCCGGTGATAACGGATTTAATGTCGCTAATGCTAATGTGACAGAGTATGAGGTAATTGCTAAAAATGGTTATATCTATCGTGTGGATCGTGTTATCAAACCTTTGGAGACCATCCATACGGAATTGAAGAATAATCCCAATTATTCTCAGTATTTGGCGATGTATGATGCATATGCCTACTATAAGATGGACGAGGAGTTGACCAATCTTTATGGTGGAGGTAGCAAAACTTATTATCAGCGTCTTTACGAGTCCGGTAAATTCCCGATAGCCAATATTGCCAGCGAGTGGCCTGTGTCTCATTATTCGGACATGGCAACACTCTCCTCTGTGGCATACTCCATCTTTGCCCCCACCAACGAGGCTTTTGATGAGTTTTACAGATCTTATTGGGGAGATGAAGGGACCGGATATCCGACCGCCGTATGTTATGATTCTGTCTCTGCGGATGCCCTCGGTTATCTTCTTTCCAACAGTATCTATGCTTCTTCGATTGTCTTCCCGGAGGAGATAACCAATGGAGAGGTGGAAAATGTCTTTACTAAATCTAAGATTATTTTTGATGTGGATGCTGTGCCGGCAGACAATCGTAAAATGTGTGTCAATGGTGTCCTCTATGGTCAGAGTGTCTTGACTCCTCCTGCCGTATTTGGTTCGGTGACCGGTCCGGCTTATAAATATAAGAGTTACAGCATCTTCCTTAAGATGCTGACTGCATCGGGAATGAACTCTACGCTTTGTTCGGATGCGGTGAACTTTATCGCTCTTTATCCATCCAATGCACAGTTTGAGGCCAATGGCATCTGGTATAATCCCGATGAGGATAAACTGAAGAGCGGTGTGGTAGGTAATGTTTCTAAGTCATCCAACTTGGGATCTGCCACTCAGTCTAACTTTGTCAATGCTCATGTCGTAAGTCTTGATGGGGCAGCAGAGCCGTTGTCAACTTCCGGCGTGAAGGTGTATCGTACGCTCTCTACCAATGGTAAGGTCTATTGGTATGTCAAGGATGGAAAGATTACCAACTGTTTCAAGTATAACAATCTGATAGAGTACTCCGGCCATACGGGCATGCAAAAAGATTCGGTTTATACAGATGTACAGGAATTGCTATTCCGTGGTGCATCTTGGAGTAATGGCCATTGTTATGAGTATGACACTAAAAATGGTACGTTCCTTTTGGAAGGGTCTAATGAGAATGCCGTTTATGCCAACTTTATTCCGATGGCTTATGCCCACATCAATGACGAGGGAACTCTTTTCCAAGGATTTATCAAAGTGCTAAAGATGGCTGATATGATCGATCCGCAGGCTATGACGATGAACTATCAGGTCGAGTCCTGTATGATGTTGGTGCCGACGACCGATGCTATTAAGTGTGCCATCGTTGAGGGTCGTTTCCCCTATATCTCTGTCCCTGCCGGTACGACTGCAGACGATGCAGCATTCTGGGATCTTTGTGTGGTCGATCAAGAGCACCTTTCTGATTTGCAACACTATTTGTTTGAATACTTCCTCCCGGAGAGCACTGCTCCTTGTGCTAACTATCCTTATCCCGGATGGGGAGAGGATACAGAGAGAGATGGAGGTATCCCGAGTATTGCCGATATGACCGTGACACCGGCTGCCAGTGCACTCTTATATATATATGATCGTGGTGGCAAACTAACTGCCAAGGCTGCCGGTATGGATCATGAGGTGGACTTCTATGACGGATATGATTATCTGCCTTTCGTCTTCAACGACGGTTGTGTTCATTTTATCAATGATATTTTTGAAGATAAATGGCCTAAGTCAGCGTCTAACTAAATCAGAATCTAAGTAATATGAGAAACCTTATATTGAGAAAAATCAGTCTCATGCTCGTGGCAGTGACTTTGTCTGCTACGGCTTATGCGCAGTCTGTCATAACCGGTACTGTGTATGAAATGTTTGGTGCTGATAAGGAGCCGATGACCGGTGTGAATATCACTGTGGTCAATGATCAGAATCGTACACTCACCGGAGGTATTACAGACATGAATGGTAACTACTCTGTGAAGATGCCTGCCGGAAAGAATCTGACTTTGGTCTATTCGTTTATCGGTATGACACCTCAGCGCATCCCCTACACCGGTCAGAAGGTGCAGGACGTCATCATGAAAGAGGACAGTCAGCAATTGAAAGAGGTCGTAGTAGCGACCGAACGTGTCAATCGTTCAGAGATGGGTGTCTCTGCCAAGGCTTTTACCGGAGCCAGTCAGGCCATTAAGATGGATGCTGTGATGGAGTCTCTCCCGGTCTCTTCTATTGAGGAGGCGATTCAGGGACAACTCGGTGGTGTGGATATCTTAGCTGGTGGTGACCCCGGTGCCAAAGGTTCTATCCGTATTCGTGGTACTGCCACATTGACCGGTTCGGCTGACCCGCTTATCGTGATCGATGGTGTCCCATATAACACCGATATCGATGACACGTTTGACTTTGCAACAGCCAATACTGATGACTTTGCAGATATGCTCTCTTTGAACCCTAATGACATCGAGAGTATTGAGGTTCTCAAGGATGCAGCTTCTACAGCTATCTATGGTACTAAAGGTGCTAATGGTGTCTTGATGATCACAACCAAGAAAGGTAGTAAGGGTAAACCCCGTTTTACATTCTCCTCTAAAGCTACTCTTAAAATCGAACCGGATGCCATTCCGATGCTTTCAGGTGATGAATACACCGCTTATATGCAGGATGCCATCTGGAATACAGCCAATGCGCGAGGTCTCAACAGCAGTGGTGAGTTGCTCGATATGCTATTCTCCGAAAAGAGTTATGCCATCGGATATCAGCCGGACTGGAGTTATTTCGATGAGTATAACACTAATACCGATTGGTTAGGAGGTATTGTGAGAAATGCCTTTACGACAGATAATAACTTCTCTATGACCGGTGGTGGAGAGAAGGCAACATATCGTTTCTCTTTGGGTTACACCTCTGAGGATGGTACCACTAAGGGGTATGGTATGACACGTCTTACTTCTACATTAAATATTGGTTACAACTTCTCCGATCGTTTTGATGTGCGTGCAGAGTTTACCTATTCTGATACAGAAAACGATCAGGCTTATCTCAAGAGTGAGGTTGTCCGTACGGAGGCAATGTTGAAGATGCCCAATAAGTCACCTTATTATATAGATAATGAGACCGGTCGTCCGACAGATGTCTATTTCACTTATCAAGATGAAAACGAGTTCCAAGGGGCCTTTGACGGAAAAAAGAGGAATTTCCATCCGATCGCTATGGTCAATGAGAGTTACAACAATACAAACACTAAGGAAGAGAAGATCACCATCCGTCCTCGTTATCGCATCTTGATGCAGGAGAATGGCGCACCGATGCTCTCTTATGAAGGTTATGTCTCTATGAAGTTCAAGACAGTGAAGACGCGCCAGTTCCTTCCGCAGGAGGCAACCGGTGTCACCATTGATAATACGAACTCCAATTTGGCATATGATGGTTACTCCAATAACTTCTCTTTACAGTCTGAGACCAAGTTACTTTTCAATAATACTTGGGCAGACAAACACACCGTAGTAGCCACAGCCGTATGGCGTACTTCTCAATCTTCCGGTTCGTCTTATGCTACGAAAGTCTATAATGTAGCCGGTCAGGAGATTTCCGATCCGACTACCGGAGGAACAATTTTTAGCGAATCAACTGCTTCCGGTTACTCTGATGCACGTACTTTAGCATTGTTAGGAAACTTGAACTATACCTATAATCAGTGGCTCTCCCTCAATGCTACCTATAACTATGAAGGTAACTCTGCACTCGGTAAAGAGAATCGTTGGGGTCTCTTCCAGTCTTATGGTGTCGCTTTGAACTTGCAGGACATTGAGCCGATCGCGGATGCTACTTCAGAGTGGTTGACACAAGCCAAACTACGCGCAAGCTGGGGACAGTCTGGTTCTGCTCCGAGCGGAACTTCTCCTTATGTCGGTACATATACAGCGCTTAATACGCAATACATCACCGGTACTCCGGTCGTTCCCAATACCGTACAGCTTAATAAACTCAAATGGCAGACTGCCGAGGAGTATGACTTGGGTGTTGATCTCGGATTCTGGAATAATAAAGTGAAGATGACTTTCGACTATTATGATAAGACGGTTTCTGACTTATTGCAGAAAAACATGAAGGTCTCTAACGTAACATCTTTTGCTACCATCGCTTACACTAACTCCGGTAAACTCTCTAATAAGGGTTGGGAGTATCGTATCGATTACGAATTGTTTAAGAACAAGGATTGGCTTGTAGCTGTGAACTTCAACATCAACCAGAATGAGAACAAGATCGAGGAGTTGCCCAGCAACCTTTCGGAGGAGAGTTACTCGTTTAAGAATGGTCAATATGCGCAGAAGTTCATGGTTGGTACTCCAATCGGATCATTCTTTGGATATCGCTCTAATGGCGTTTACCAGAACATAGAGGATACCTATGCACGTGATCCGGAAGGAAATATCATGCGCGATTTGGAAGGAAAACCGATCATCATGAAGAATGGATCGATTCAGTGTTATCCGGGTGATGCCAAGTATGAAGACATCAACTTCGATGGTAAAATCGATAAGAATGACATTGTTTATATCGGAAATAGTAGTCCCCGCTTGACCGGTGGTGGTGGTGCCAATATCAATTATAAGGATTGGGCATTGACTATCTTCTTCCATTATCGTTTAGGTCAGAAGATTGTCAATCAGGCACGTATGGATACTGAGAGTATGTATAACACAGACAATCAGTCCAAGTCCGTTCTCCGTCGTTGGCGCAATGAAGGAGACCAGACCGATATTCCTCGTGCGTTGTATAGCTATGGTTATAACTACCTGGGTTCAGACCGCTTCGTGGAGGATTGTTCATTCCTTCGTTTGAAGACCCTTTCACTCACCTATCGTGTGCCGAAGGATGTTTGTCAGAAGTTCCATGCCTCCGGTTTGAATTTCTTTGTGACTGCTTATGACCTCTTCACGATTACTGACTATAAGGGACAGGATCCGGAGGTCTCTTTGCCGGACGAAATTTCGGAGATTGCCAAGGATAACTCTTCTACACCTCGAAGCCGTCGTTTCGCGGTAGGTCTCACTCTTAACTTCTAAATCTCTTGCTTAGTATTATGAAAAAGATCAAATATATATTTGCCTCCGCTCTGATTGCATGCACCATCGGTGTTACCGGCACCTCTTGTGCCGATTATTTGGAGGTCGTACCTGAGAATTCTCAGGTTTCAGATGACTATTGGCAGACCAAGCAGGATGTGGAGAATGTCCTGATGGGAGGCTACTCATATCTGCGTGATGCTGTGGTGGGTTCTTTGCTCCCTTACGGAGAGTTGCGTGCCGGTGTCATGTACGATCGCACTGGAAGTGTTTTACAGAATTATCAGATAGTCCCCTCATCAAGTGTTGCTGACTGGAGCATCTTTTATAAGATTATCAATGTTGCCAATACCGTTTTAGACCGAGCATCTGAGGCCTGTGCTGCCGATATGACTTATAATGAGGCAGAACTTCGTTCTCACTATACAGAGGCATACTTCCTCCGTGCATTGAGTTATTTCTATCTGGTGCGTAACTGGCGAGATGTACCGATGCCGCTCAAGTCTTTCCAGGATGATGGAACATCTTTTAATCTTCCTCTTACTTATGAGGATGAGATCGTGGATCAGATCAAGGCAGACATCATGACTGCATTGAAGACCGGTGCTGCTAAAGAGTCTTTCTCTACGACTTGGGAGAGCAAAGGCCGTGCCACCAAGTGGGCTCTCTACGCCCTCATGGCAGATGTTTGCCTTTGGGATGAGGATTATGCGACAGCAATCCAATATTGTGATGCTCTTCTTGATGCCTCAATGACCAATCCGAAGGCTCCGGCCTTCATGGCAACACCCTCCCGCTCTTCCTATTTCTCCATGTTCAATCCGGGCAATAGTAAGGAGTCCATTTTTGAGATTCAGTGGAATGCCGATGAGGAGCAGTCCAATACGCTACCTTTGTTATTTGATGATGTTGATGCATCCGGTGTATGGCGCGTTTCCGCTAAAATGTGTTCCGATATTGTCAATGAGTATCTTGCGATTATTGGAGAAACTGGTGAGGAAGGTCCTGTACCCGGAGAGGCTTTGGTAGAGTCTCCTCGTACAGATCGTGCCGCATTTTATGCAGGTGGTACGTCATCGCTTTCTTTGGGTATGACTGTCGGATACTGCTGGAAGTATCTCGGTTCTACGACTAAGGATAAAAAGCGCACTTCCAATGCATACGATCCGAACTTTATCATTTATCGTATGGCGGATATTCTCCTAATGAAGGCTGAGGCTCTCCTTTTAGTGGATGGTTTGGAGCCGACTCCCGAACACAAATTGGAGGCTGTGAAGTGCATCAACCGCATCCGTGAGCGTGCAGCCTTAGAGGATAATATTGCTGCAGGAATGTATGATGACCCCAATGAGCAAGAGGGCGCTTTGGATGAGGTTGATATGTATTCTCAGGAAGAGTTACTCGAAAAGGTGCTTGACGAACGTAAAATCGAGTTCTTGGGTGAAGGTAAGATCTGGTATGATTTCCTTCGCATGGGACGTAGCAACGACAATCGTTATAAAAATACTCTCTTGGTGGATCAGGTGCTGATGTATAACGAGCAGGCAAGTGAGTCTTGGCTTAAATCGGTATTGAGCAGTGATAATGCCCTTTTCCTCCCTATTTCCAATACGGAGATCGAGCGTAACCCGCTCTTGACCTATTCGCAGAATCCATATTATAAGAATTAGTGAGAGTCCTCAAACTATTTAAGAAAAAGCTTAAACAGAATATATGCAAAGCAGTATGAAACGATATACATTGTGGGCTATGGCAGCCCTGATAGGCCTCGCCTCTTGTGATGATCCGTTTGAGGATTCTACATTTGTGACTCCTACCGATCTTGAAGAGGAAATGACTTGTACTTCTGTCTTGGAGAAGTATGAAGAGACATTCTCCCTTTGGCTCGAATTGTTGCATTATACCGATTATTATAATGGACTGAAGGATGCTGATGCTAAAGCAACCCTCTTTGCTCCTACTAATAAGGCTATGGAGGAATTCCTCGCTTGGAGAGGAGTCAACTCTGTGCAGGAGTTGGATTTGACTTATGCAAAATATGTGGTACAGACACATATTATCAATAGTACCAAAATCAATAGTGAGTCTTTTGTTAATCGTGCTGAGGAAGGTGTTGCTTTTGAATATGCTTCGCTTTTCCAGGGCTATATCACACCGACATTTGGATATAAGATTACAGATGTGGATGATGCCTATCGCACAGATGAGATTTTTGAGTCGGAAACCATCTTCCTAAACAATCAGGCTGCCGTACAGCCGCGTGATAGTGGAGGTGTACACATGATCGAGGCAGTCAATGCCAACATCTATTATATGGATGATGTGATCCGTCCGTTGGCAGAGACTATGGTCGATAAATTAGAGACATTGGAGGAGTTTTCCATCTTTGTTGCTGCCGCTCGTGAATCAGGCTATGATAAGGAGGTAGAGAAACTTAATGATACCATCCGCATTGTCGGAGGTGGATATTCGATCAAAACCTATCAGTTTACTTGTTTCGCTCCTAATGACGAGGCGTTCCACAAAGAAGGAATCAATAGTCTCGAGGATTTGAAAGCAAAGATCGGTGGAGATGAAAAGGCTCTGTATGACTTTGTTTCTTATCATTTCTATGACCAACTCTATACGAAAGACAAATTCTTTAGTTTTGATGCACCTGATCAGGTGTTGATCTATGACACGAATTGTACTACACAGGTGATGACTTGTGAAAACGATTCTTCCACCGGTGTGCTAATCCCGATCATTAACGAAAAGGCTAAAGTGCTTCGCAGTAACATTGAGGCTCGCAATGGTTTGATCCATAAGATCGATTATTATCTGCCGGTATGGCAGCCGGAACCGGTCGAAGTGAAGTGGGACTTCTGTAACTCTTCTGACATCATTTCGTTTGTCAATTCTTATGGTGCAGATAAAAACTATGGTATGCTCTATTCGACACCTCTTACCAATAAAGAGTATCAGATAGACCTAACAGAAACGTTCCGCGATGGTCAATATGGAGAAATAACTAGTTTCACTTATCAGGCTAATGACGCTAAGGCAAAGCCTTCTGTCTATCGTCAGGTCGGCTTCAAGAAGTGTAAATATGTCTCCTCTCGCGATAAGGAGAATAATGCTTATGGAGCTTATCTCAATAACTTGTTGGTGTTAAATCTCGGTTATGCCGGATGGATACAGTTCCAGACTCCGACGATTATCAAGGGTAAATATAAAGTAACCCTCCATTATGCCTCTGAGGCGACAATGATGACCTTCCATGCTGCAGGATCTTTGACTAAGTTCCAGTTGGATCCGGAGGATGAGGAGAAGGCTCTGACAGAAAACAAGTATGTCTTTAAGGGATTGCCTACTTCAAGGTACACTTACGGAAGTGCAGACTTGGAGATCTTCCGTGAAGTGGAATTCGAGTCATCTGGAGTACATACTTTTAAGGCAACTATGTTGGATATCAATGCCAAAACGAGTGGTTCTTACCATCAGCTTTGGGACTATATCCTCTTTACACCTATCCAAGACTAATGACCTCTGAATAATATTTGCACTATGAAAAAAAGCATAAAACATTTGTTTCCGATTGCGTTGGCGCTGCTCCTTGGAGGCGCAACTATGACGCTTCCCTCTTGTACCGATGATTGGGATGATCATTATGACGTTACGGATCTGAATTCGACAGTCTCTGTAGAGGTTGTTCCCGGGACAGTGGCAGAATTTTTGGCTTCTCGGTCTGAACTTTCTCAAGTTAATGTGGCATTGGGGTCAATATCAGAGATTCTCAGTGGTGAGAGTTGTACGGCAATTGTTACTGAAAATGGTTCTATACCGGAGGGTGATGAGACTCTTCAGGCACCTTTATTTGCCCAAAACTCTGTTTCAGATGTCGCTGTTGCACCCTCTTCTTTGGTGCCGGGTTATGGCATCTATATGCAGAGTGGAAAGAACATTTGGATCACTTATGATGCAGATGGCAATATCCTGCTCAACGAGCATGCGCTCCTTAAAGTCTATAAGACAGATAATGGATATGTCTATGTTGTAGATGCTCCTGTAGCAGTACAGCCCTCTGTTTATGAATATATCCAAAGTTTGGGAGAGGACTATTCTCTGTTCAAGGAGTTTATCGCTCTTTTCGAGGAAACCATCTTCAATGCAGACGCTTCCATTCCTTCCGGTGTGGATGACATGGGTAATACCATCTATTCAGACTCTGTATTTGAGGTTCGTAACTCTCTGATGGATCGTTTTACAGAGAGCGGTCTTGCCACTTGGAATATGCGCAGTGAGTCTTTCCAATCTACATTGTTCGTACCTAACAATGCGATGATTGAGAAAGCTTATTTTGGTGCTTTGGATAGTATCCCTGTTTGGCTCAATCGTGCTCCAACGGCCAATGATAGTTTGAAGTTTAAAAAGTGGATTGTCTCTTCATGCTTTGTAGATCATCGCATGAAACCCGAAGAAGTTTCTTCTGATGTTGAGGGGCAGTTTGAGTGTGTTGGTGGTTATATAGAGGAGGTAGATGAGGTGCTGGATAAGCGTACCTATACTGCTTATGAAGCCGCACAATGGAAACCTTCGGTGCAGACTGTTGATGTTGCTAATCCTATTGAGTTGAGTAATGGTGTTGCTTACCTTCTCACTGATTATAAAGTGCCGAATCATATTGTCATTTGGCGTGTCAAAGAGAAATTCTATTTGCTATGGCCTCAACTTTCGGCAGTTGAGCGAGGAGAAGGTGGTGAAGGAGGCTATTTCCGCTGGACTAATTGGGAGGCTCCTCAGATTTTGAACGATGCACAAGGTTTATTTGAACTGACTTCTGAGCTCCCCATCATGTATTATCATGTTTTGACCGCTATCCCTACTGCTCAGGCTATGGCAGACTCGTTGCCTTGTTCCGTGGAGTATGACGGTTTGCTTCTCAATACTGATGACAAGAATTTCGGTTTGAATCCTGTTTCTCTCCCTGCCGGAGAGTATTATCTCCGTATGGGCTTTAAGCACTCTCTTCGTTACTCTATCAGCATCTACTTTGCCGCAGCTGACGAAGAGTTCTCTCCCGCCAATCGTTTGGTGGAGAATATGAGTCTTATTGCTACCGGTTCAAACTTCCATTTTGATCGTGGCGGTGCTATGGAGGGTATGGATTTCTATGGTTCAGAGTCTGTAGGCTATCCTGAAGGTTACGATTGGAGATGGTGGTATGATCAAGATCCGGTACTTTATCAAAAAGCTTCAGCCTATGATACAGACGGATACCAGGTGGCTACGGTCAATCTCAATAAACCCGGAAACTTCAAGATCAAGGTGGAGTCAGGAGATATGGCAAAACTTTTCTTGAATGGAGACTGCACATTCGATGCTGAAGGTAAGATTAAACGAGACAAAGGCAACGTTATTCAGTTGATGATGTATCACTGGTGTCTTCGTCCGACCAAGAATAATTATTGATGTATCGGTAAATGGTCATTTGTCAATATTAGATGATTATGAAAAACAAGTATATATATATCGCAATAGCTTCGATGCTTGCCTCCGCTCCGGCAGCACTGATGGCTCAGGCACAGGAGCGGGTTTTGAGTGGCAAGGTAGTTGGCATCGACGGAGACCCCATCGAGGGTGTCATCGTCTCAGTGCCTGGGACGACCGGATCTGCCATCACCGATGCCGAAGGAAAGTATTCTCTGAAAACACAAGCGGATAAAGGTACGTTTAAAGTTGTCGCAGAAGACTTCTATGGACAGGAATTTCCTTTGAATAAGGGAACAATTCCCTCTGTAATCGTTTTGGTACCGACCGACGCTACAGATTATAACGGAGAGGTGGTTTTACCTTTCTCGACTGAAAATCGTGGACAAGCCTCTGCCATTCTTGAGACTTTGAATCGTAAGGATATGAAAACTTCTCCTTCGGCAGATCTCGCATGGCAAGGAGGAATGGCCGGATTGAAAGTGGAGCGGAAGAGTGGTATGTCCGGTGAGGGTGGTTACTACAACATTCGTGGTCTTCACACACTCCATGCCGATAACACCCCTTTGATTGTGATCAATGGTGTTCCGTTTATGACTAATACCTCCATTTCGGATGTGATCAATGGTTATTCTCGTGATGCTCTTTTCGGCTATAACGCTGCTGATATCCGCAACATCACTGTCCTCAAAGGTGCTGAGGCTGCTATGTATGGTTCGTTGGGTTCTAATGGTGTGATCCTGATTGAGACAGAGCAGGCTTCAAGCGATAACCTTGATACACGGGTCTCTTTTTCCGGCAATTATGGCATCAACAAGATTCACGACCAAATACCGGTTTTGGGTGTTGAGGACTATCGGGGTTATCTCATGGATATCGGACAGACTCGTTATAGCTCTATCTCTGATCTTCAAAACGATTATCCATTCCTCAAAGGTGGAACCAACTACTACTCATATCTATTCAACAATCGTACCGATTGGGTAGATCGGATCCATGAGGATGCCTTTGTCACAGACAACGTGATTCGTGTCGAAGGTGGTGATGAGGTGGCTAAATACAACATCTCTTTTGGTTATACGGGTGAAAACGGTACTCTTAAAAATACCGGAACAGATCGCTATCACACTTCTATCAATACCAACATTATGGTGAGCCGTGATGTGGATATTTTCACCTCTGTCAATCTTGCTTATATCAAGAGTGACTTGATGGAGACCGGCATGAAGGAGGAGACTTCTGCCATCCTTTCTGCCTATCGTATGATGCCTAATCTCCACTCCAATGAGAAACTTTCTGACAATGGTGTCATCAATCGCTATTTGAAGTATAACGGATGGAATGTCAATGCCAATCCGACTCATGCTTATGATAATGTTTCCAATCCTGTTGCCATCGTAAACACTGTGGAGGGAACAGACAAGATCTATGATGCCAACATTCGTTTGGGTCTCAATTGGCGAGCTACTCCCCATTGGACATTTACCGGTGTAATCAACCTCTATTATGACTATACCGAGGAGACGCTCTTCACCCCCGGTGTGACAGATCAAGCCATCCTGCCACAACTCTATGGCACCGGCGAGAACTATGTCTCCATGGGTGTGATCCGTCAAAACTCCTACTTCTATAACCTCAATGCAGCATACAAAAATGTCTTTGAGGATGTACATGCTCTCAATGCCTATGCCGGTGTTCGTTTTATGACCAAGAGCTATGAGTATGATGCATCAAGCGGTTATAACTCAGCCAATGATTACTACAAGACGCTCAATAAGACCACAGACGAGTGGAGTATCTATGGCAATAATGATGATTGGAAGTGGCTCAGTTTCTACCTCCATGGAGATTATACCTACAATCATCTTTGGAAAGCTGTGGCTGCCCTCTCTGTCGATGGGACATCGGCTTCGGGTGTAGATGCTTCCCGTTTCGGGTGGTTCCCGTCTGCCAGCCTTACCTATATGGCTGCTAATGCTGAGGGTATGCCGGATGTGATCAATCTTCTCAACATCACAGCAGAGGTAAGCATGACCGGTAACAGCCGTTTCTCTTCCAACTATGCTAAGAATTACTACACTTCCAATAACTTGTTTAATATTGGTACCATCGTTCGCAATGGTGTGCCCAATACCAAATTGGAGTGGGAAAAGAAGTTGCAATATGACTTGGGTGTTGATTTTGCAGCTTTCAATAATAAGTTGGGTGTAAAGGTCAATGCTTTCTATGCAGACTCTTATGATCTTCTTTTGGACCGCAATATCTCTGCTGTCTTCGGAAACTTCGATTCTTATTATGATAATACGGCTGCCATCGAGAGTTATGGCATAGAAGCTGCTCTCCGCGTCAATCCGATCCGTACTCGTGATTGGGATTGGGTAATCTCAGCCAATGCTGCGTGGATGAAGAGCGAAGTGACCGATCTCGGTCCACAAGACGAATATATACAGACCTATACCGCCTATAATAACGATGATGCCCAGACCCGTATCAAAGTGGGTCGTACTCCTTATGAGTTTTATGGTTATCAGACAGCCGGAGTTTATGCCACTACCCAGGAGGCGCTCGCTTCAGGTCTGAAAAACTCTTATGGCAACAACTATCAGGGAGGTGATGTGATCTTTGTCGATCAGAATAATGATCATGTAATCAATGATGAAGACCGTGTCTCATTGGGTTCTGCTGCTCCAGATCTTTTTGGTAGTTTCGGAACGTCTCTCCGTTATAAGGACTGGACTTTGAGTGCAGACTTTGCCTTCTCCATAGGTAATGAGGCTTATAATACTACTCGTCGCACAACAGAGTCTATGGATAAATTCTATAATCAATCTACCGCAGTCCTCAATCGTTGGCAGATCGAAGGTCAAGAGACCTCTATGCCTCGTGCTGCTTACGGAGACCCATCGGGTAACAACTTCTTCTCTGATCGTTGGATCGAAGATGCTTCTTATTTGAAACTCCGCAATTTGCAGTTGGCTTGGGCTTTCGATAAGAAACTCGCTAAGGTGGCTTCCGGCAGCATCTATGTGGCTGCTGAAAACCTCTTCACACTGACCTCTTACCTTGGTGGTGATCCGGAGTTCTCTTACTCTTATGCAGAAGCACTTCGCGGTTTTGACTATGCCAAGGTGACCAATCCGGTAACGTTTAAAGTCGGAGTGAACCTTAATTTCTAAAGAGTCAGATATGAGATGTTTCAGTTAAAGTGCTCTTTGGAGCCGACAGAGACTCCTAAGACATCGGACTTTAACGATAAATATAAACTTTGCAAACAACATGAAAAAGATTTTCTATTATATCGCTTTCGTTTTCGGAACATCAGCCGTGACCACCTCTTGCGATGATTTCTTTGAGACCAATCCCGATAATATCCTCAACTCTGAGGATTATATCGCCCGTGAGGCAGAGATGTATCGAGGTTTTCTCGGCATTGCTACCAAGATCCAGGAAGTGGGAGATCATGCAATGTGGCTGACAGAGCCCCGCAGCAACTTCTTGGAGACCACAGGTAATGCTCCGGTAGCACTCCAGAATCTCAATAATTATGACAAAACCGATGGCAATGAATATGCCGATCCGACCGGTTATTATAGTGTCATAGCCTCTTGCAACGACTATCTGCAGAAGATGGAGGAGTTTTATATCGGTATCGATGGTGCCATCAGTGACAGTGCCAAAGTGCACTTCCCCCGTTTGGTCAGCTCAACACTCCGCATGAAGGCATGGGCTTATTATATGTTGGGATCTATCTATGGCGAGGCATATTGGTATGACAAGAATATGACTGATATTGAGGATCTCTCCAGCGCTACTTTTGAGCATCTTGATGTCAAAGGCATCTGTGATCGCGCCATTGATCTTCTCGATAATGGAGTCACTCTCGCCGGCATGCACATTCCCGCTAATTTGGAGATGGATTGGGGTCGTTGGGTCGATCCCGTAAATGGCAATGAGGCTTATGATTACTGGAAGCACATCACTCCTCCGTGGTTGGTGCTCCGCGCAGAGTTTACCTCTTGGCGAGCCAACTATCAGACAGATCCGGTGCTTAAGAAAGCTGACTATCAGTGGGTGCGTGATAATGTCTTGCGCTATCTTACCAATGCTATTTTGACTCGTGGTTTTGACTTCTACTCTTGCACCATGCACACGATCCTCTATTATAGCAACATCTTCTATACGGAGCAGATCGGATATGAGCAGCAGATCTTGGGAGCTGTCTTCTATAGTTATCAGAACAAGCAGTATAACCGCATCGTGCAGTATCTCTGTCCGGAGTATCCCGGTGATGGTTATTACCTCCGCCCATCTGCTTTCGGTCAGTCTCAGTTTACTGAGTCGGACATTCGTGGCCCTCATCAGAAGTTGGTGACCAACACATTGGGAGGAGAAGAGTGTCTCACGAAGTTCTATTATACTCGTGTGAACAATCAGGGCTACCTCCGCACCAAGATCTTCGAGATCGAACCGACCATCCCGCTCTTCCGAGGACATGATCTCCATTTCCTCCTTGCTGAGGCTGAAAACCATTTGGGACATTGGGAAGTGGCAAAGACGTTGCTCAATAAGGGTCTTCTTGAAGTCTTCCCCGGTGGTTATACCACATTGCCTTCAGATAGTCTGGATGGCGATCGCATTTGGGATTTGCAATATCAGGAGTGGTTTGCATCATCCGGAGGTTATGGTGATATCGGTATTGTGGGTGCAGCCCGTGCAGAGGAGTACGAATTGGCAACCCTCGATGACTACCTCGCTACACTTCCTGCCGATGCCGATCAGGCGCAGGCTGCTCTCGACTTTGCCTTTGACGAGGAGCGCATCAAGGCCTATGATATGGCTCTTGCCGATGAGTATCTTAAAGAGTTTACCGGTGAAGGCAAGTCTTATCTTTATCTTGTCAAGATGGCAGAGCGTTATGGAGACTATAAGGTGATCTATGATCGCGTAGCCGGCAAATATTCTGCAGACAAGCTGCCTCAAGTCGAAAGCTCTTTGCAGCAAAAGTATTTCATCGATTGGACTCTGAAGACAGAATAAAACCCGAAACCTCTCGTGGGGAGATGATAAGGCTCCGCCTGCGCCTCCCCATGCAGTAGGTATTTTTGAAAGAAATATATTTATTCAAACTACATTTACTAACCACTTTTAATTTAACTTATTATGAAGAAAATCTTTACTTTGGCGTTAGGCCTTGTAATGGGTGTCAGTGCTGCATTTGCAGGCATTACAACTGTTACTAAAAAGGCAGAGTTTACAGCGGCTGTTGCTGCTGAGCGTTCTGCGGATGGTTGTGATACTATCCTCGTGAAGTATGTGGATGGCGGTATCAGCATCGGCTCTATCAAGAGCGATCCGGGTCTTACTTGTGAAAAAGGTAAGTTGGTGATCCTCGGTGAATCTTCTGAAAATGGTGAGAAGCCGATCCTTATGATCGACTGGCAGTTTGGTGACAATGAGGTAGCTGACAACTTCAGCCTTATCATCGAGAACATGCACCTCCAGTATCGTACCGGTGCAGCTGCTACTTCCGGTCAGATCTTCTATGCGAACAAGAAAACAGTTCACTTCAAGGAGTTCATCCTTCGTGATTGTGAGATTTCTAACTATGCGCGTACCATCATCCGTACCGTTCCTACCGATGCAGATGCTGAGACCGGAGAGATCAAGTATGGTAGCTTTGAGCATTTTGAGATCTCTGATTGTAAGATCCATTATGCAAACATCTCTTCCGGCAATACTTGGGCATGTATCGTGATGGGTTCTCCGATGACCAAGTGTGTGCTTAAGGATAACCTCTTCTATGATCTCCCTTATAACAAGCAGATCTTCTCTATGAGCTACATCAACAAGGATTGGGCTGATATTGAGAACTCAGAGGTGATCATTGAGAACAATGCTTTCTTTACAGCTACTCAGGAGACTAACCCACTCTTCCAGTTTGATGATGCCATCGGTCAGATGTCTTCTTACAGCATCTGTAACAACATCTTCATGCGTCCTAACTGGACTGATGACTACAACCTCGAAGCTCCTATTGAGGTGAAAGCCGAATTGGATGAGAATGGTGATACTATCTCTTCTTGGACAGAGCCTAAACAAGGTCAGATTTTCCGTTGCTCTTATGGTATGCACACCATCCAAAACAACATTGTTTGTGACTACTATCGTGAGTCTGCCGGTCCTGATGGTTGGGCAAAGGATGTGAAGTTGGATGCTGATGGCGAAGGTGCATGGTTGAGCCTTGACTCAGTTAATGCTAACATCAATCCTGCTGCTGCCGGCTTCACTTGGAGTGATTTTGCTGCTCCTGAGGCTAAAGAGTTCTATGTATGGAATGGTCATGCCCTTTACACAATGGGTACCAACGGTGCTCCGATCGGTCCTAAGATGATGTACTCTGAGACTAAGTTGGATAAAGTTACTTTCTCTGTTGCTGTAGAGGGTTCTGAATCTGCAGAGGTAACTTATTCTCCACAGAAGAATCAGTACTTCAAGGGTGATGTCGTTACGGTTTCTCTTAACTTGAAGGCAGACCTTAACAAGTTCCTCGGTTGGAGCGATGGTAACACAGAGATGGAGCGCGAGGTAGTGCTTGATGGCGATGTGGCTCTCGTGGCTAAGTGCGAGGAGATTCCTTATATTTCTGTTTGGAACCTCGAGCAGTTGGCTTCTAATAACATCAAGCTCGATGCGCCTCTTGCACCTAACTATGGTGATGCTAACAACCTCTTGAAGTATTCTTACTTTGACACACTCACCACATTCCAGTATGTAGATTCTACTACTCAGGCGATCATGACCCGTAATAACAAGGTGACTGATGATCTCCGTAACTGCTTCTTCATCCACACTGACTCTACTAACTTTGCAAGAGGAGCAGAGGGTCATCCTCACTATGCGTATGTGGATATCCCGAATGTGATCGCAGGCAGCTACTTGCAGTTCTGTGTTGCTACAGACAATTCTTGCTATAAGACATACGCTGTAAGCTACTCTACAGATGGTACTAATTGGACAGACATCACTACCTTCAGTTTGGAGACTAATGGCAAGTGGTATGATGTGAAGGCAGAACTTCCCGCAGCTCTTGCAGGACAGGCAGCTAAGGTTCGCATCATGGGTATTAAGGATTCCGGTAAGTTTATCAGCCCTGAAATTCAGGAGATGATTGACATGGATTTGGCAACTTTGACTACAGAGTTCCTCTTTGTCAGCCGTCTCTATCTTATGGCTAACTCTGCTGATGGCATCGAGTCTATCGAGAGCGATAAGGCTGCCGGCAATAATGCATCTGCTATCTATGACCTCATGGGCCGCAAGGTGGTTAAGATGGTTCCCGGCCAACTTTACATCCAGGGTGGCAAGAAATTCATCCAGAAGTAATAGGTGACAAGATTAGGATAGTGTGTTTTAGTGACACACTATCTTATTAGCATACGAGAAGCTGTGTCTGAAAATGGACACAGCTTCTTTTTTTGGGGGGAGTCTGATATAATTATCAGGGACACAATTTAGGATATCGGAGGGGGTTAACGCGTAGGCATTCGTTGATGCACGCGTCGGATCTCGTTAAAACCTCCCTTTTATGGGGTGCTTAATGAGGTGGTGTCAAGATATATAATCGGTTTTCTTGATATTTCATCATACTCCATGTGCTGCATGACGCCGCCGTGTGACGTGCATGACGCCGCCGTGTGATGTGCATGACGCTGCCGTGTAACGTGCATGACGCCGCCGTGTGATGTGAACGACGCCGCCGTGTAATGTGCATGACGCTGCCGTGTAAAGACCATCTCTCCGAAAGAGCATTACATCATCCTGCCCACAAGTGTGAGAAAATGGAAAAAATGCTTAAAATAGTGAGTGAAAATCAAGAAAATGTAAACAATTGCACACGATTATCTAAAAAAATGAGAAAAAAGATTGTTGATATCAAAACTTTGTGTATATTTGCAAGCGAATAATTAAATAGTCTGTCAAGTATTTGCTTTATGACACTACTAAACGCCAACATTATTATTTCTATTCTTCTATGCTGATGCAGTAGGGGTGATATGAGGCATGTGTCACAGAGGAATGATAACACTCTCTAACAAAAACCTTTCTCCCCCTACGATGGTGTGGCGAAAGGTTTTTTCGTAATCTTACAAAGTGCGAAACGAAGATGAGATGTAGAGTAGAGTGAAGTGACAGAAGAGATAGAGATGAGTCCTGTCGGCTCAAAGGATAAGATAATCATGTAAAAACTATTATATTATGAATGATCGTTTGTATATTTTCGACACGACGCTTCGAGATGGCGAGCAGGTCCCGGGCTGTCAGTTAAACACTGTGGAAAAAATCCAGGTGGCACGACAGTTGGAGGCTCTGGGCGTGGATGTGATCGAAGCCGGTTTCCCGGTTTCCAGTCCGGGAGACTATAATTCTGTTATCGAAATTTCCAAGGCAGTGACCTGGCCCACGATTTGTGCTTTGACTCGTGCTGTCCAGAAGGATATAGATGTGGCAGTCGATGCACTTCGTTATGCCAAGCACAAACGTATCCATACCGGTATCGGAACTTCAGACTCGCACATCAAATATAAATTTAATAGTACGCGCGAGGAGATCATCGAGCGAGGTGTCGCAGCGGTGAAATATGCCCGCCGCTTTGTCGATGAAGTGGAGTTTTATGCCGAAGATGCCGGACGTACAGATAATGTCTATCTGGCACAGGTGGTGGAGGCGATGATCCGCGCCGGAGCGACTGTGATCAACATCCCCGATACGACCGGATATTGCTTGCCGCAGGAGTTTGGTGCCAAGATCAAGTATCTGATGGATCATGTCCCGAACATTGACAAGGCGATTATTTCCACTCACTGTCACAATGATCTCGGTATGGCTACTGCCAACACCATCAGTGGTGTCCTCAATGGAGCACGTCAGGTCGAGGTGACCATCAATGGCATTGGAGAGCGAGCCGGCAATACCTCGTTGGAGGAGATCGCCATGATCATCAAGTGTCATGAGACCATCCCTGTGCAGACTAATATCAACACGACCAAGATCTACTCTACGAGCCGCCTGGTATCGAGTTTGATGAATATGCCGGTGCAGCCCAATAAGGCTATAGTCGGCAAGAATGCTTTTGCTCACTCCAGTGGTATCCATCAGGACGGAGTCTTGAAAAACGTGCAGACCTATGAGATCATGGATCCCAAGGATGTAGGCATCGATGACAACAGCATCGTATTGACAGCCCGCAGTGGACGTGCTGCGCTGAAACATCGCCTGCAGGCTTTGGGTGTCGATCTGGATCAGGAGAAACTGGATAAGGTCTATGAGGCATTCTTGAAACTGGCAGACAAGAAAAAGGATGTCAGTGACGATGATATCCTGCTCTTAGCCGGAGCCGATCGGACTCAAAATCACCGCATTAAACTCGATTATCTCCAGGTGACCAGCGGTGTCGGTGTGAAGTCTGTGGCCAGTCTTGGTCTCAACATCAGTGGCGAGAAATTTGAGGCTTGTGCCGGAGGTAATGGACCGGTGGATGCCGCCATCAAGGCATTGAAAAAGATTATTGACCGACACATGGTGCTCAAGGAGTTTACCATTCAGGCGATCAGCAAGGGATCAGACGATATGGGTAAGGTGCACATGCAGGTGGAGTATGATGGCCAGGTGTATTATGGATTCGGAGCCAATACAGACATCATCGCAGCCAGTGTTGAGGCATATATCGATTGTATCAATAAGTTTAAGTAAAGATCTTTTTCTCTTTGGCCCATATTGATGGGGCTAAGAGCATAATACGACACAAAAACGGATTAGGAAAAATATAAGAAATAGAAAGTTATGAGTAATAATCAGCAATCTGCTCCCCACCCCGGGGAAGGGCAAATGTGCGGGTCTCAAAAGGCTGCCACCCTCTTTGACAAAATTTGGGATTCCCATGTGGTGAACATCATCGAGGATGGTCCCACACAGCTTTATATCGATCGCCTTTATTGTCATGAGGTGACCAGTCCACAGGCATTTGATGGCCTTCGGGAACGCGGTATCCGTTGTTTCCGTCCCGATCAGATCTTCTGTATGCCGGACCACAATACTCCGACACATGATCAGGATAAGCCGATCGAAGACCCGATCAGCAAGACACAGGTGGACACTTTGGCGAGAAATGCCGCAGAGTTTGGATTGAATCATTTTGGCATGATGCACCCTAAAAATGGTATCATCCATGTCGTTGGTCCAGAACGAGGCCTTTCGTTGCCGGGCATGACGATCGTGTGTGGCGACTCTCACACTTCAACGCACGGCGCGGTCGGCGCGGTCGCTTTCGGTATCGGAACGTCTGAGGTGGAGATGGTGATGGCTTCTCAGTGCATCTTGCAGTCCAAGCCAAAGTCTATGCGTATCAACATCGAGGGAGAATTGGGTAAAGGTGTGACCGCCAAGGATGTTGCCCTCTTTCTGATGTCTCGGCTCACGACGAGCGGTGCCACCGGTTATTTTGTGGAGTATGCCGGTCAAGTGGTGCGTGACATGACCATGGAGGGGCGTCTGACTCTCTGCAACCTCTCTATCGAGATGGGTGCACGTGGTGGATTTATTGCTCCCGATCAGAAGACTTTTGACTATCTGAAAGGACGTGAATATGCTCCGAAAGGGGAGGCATGGGATGAGGCTGTCGCCTACTGGAAGACCCTCAAAAGCGATGACGATGCGCAATATGATAAGGAACTGACCTTTGATGCTGCAGAGATCGAACCTCGCGTCACTTATGGCACCAATCCCGGCATGGGCATTGGCATCAGCGAGACAATCCCGAGTATTGACTCCATCGATGAAGCCGGTCGTCCCTCTTATCTCAAATCACTCGAATATATGGGATTCCAGCCCGGAGAGAGCATGCTCGGTAAGAGTGTGGACTATGTCTTCCTGGGTGCTTGTACCAATGGACGCATCGAAGATTTCCGGGCTTTCGCTTGTCTTGTCAAGGGCAAAAAGAAGGCTCCTCACGTCACTGCATGGCTGGTGCCGGGCTCGTGGATGGTGGATCGGCAGATCAGAGAGGAAGGTTTGGATCGCATCTTAGAGGAAGCCGGTTTTGAGATCCGTCAGCCCGGTTGTTCTGCTTGTCTGGCGATGAATGATGATAAGATCCCGGCAGGTAAACTTGCTGTTTCGACTTCCAATCGTAACTTTGAGGGACGTCAGGGTCCCGGTGCCCGTACAGTGCTCGCTTCTCCTCTTGTAGCTGCCGCTGCCGCCGTGACGGGTGTTATCACCGATCCTCGTGAGTTACTCTCGTGAAATGTCTGAGGGTGAGTCTCACTGTCCAATGATTATAAATTGAGATCGGATCAAACATTATATAAATATACTCAGAAAACCAATGAAACAGAAATTTGATATAATTACCTCTACCTGTGTTCCACTCCCTTTGGAGAATGTGGATACAGACCAGATCATCCCGGCACGTTTCCTGAAAGCGACAACGCGTGACGAGAAGTTTTTCGGTGACAACCTCTTCCGCGATTGGCGATATAATCCGGATGGCTCTCTCAATGAGCAGTTTGTCCTCAACGATCCCATTTATGCCGAATCCACCATCCTCGTGGCAGGTAAAAACTTCGGCAGTGGAAGCAGTCGCGAGCATGCTGCCTGGGCGATAGCAGGTTATGGATTCCGTGTGGTGATAAGCAGTTTTTTTGCTGACATACATAAAAATAATGAGTTGAACAACTTTGTTCTCCCAGTTGTGGTGAGTGAAGAGTTTCTCGCGGAGTTGTTTGCCTCTATCGGAGCGGATCCGAAGACAACTGTCACCGTAGATCTTCCGGCGCAGACTGTGACCAACAATGCCACCGGTCGCAGTGAGAAGTTTGAGATCAATGCATATAAAAAGTATTGTCTGAGCAACGGATATGACGACATCGACTATCTGCTCAGCAAAAAAGAAGATATCGAACGATACGAGTCGAAGGGCTAATCCCCGACACTCTAAAACCATAATTATGGTAAACATAGAGATTTTAGATACCACACTTCGCGATGGCGAACAGACTTCCGGTGTAGCATTTTCTGCCTTGGAAAAACTCTCTATTGCCCGGACACTTTTGGTCGAGGTCGGAGTGGATCGCATCGAGATCGCTTCTGCCCGAGTGTCACAAGGGGAGTTTGAAAGTGTCTCCAAAGTGGCAGCTTGGGCCACTGAGCATGGATATTTAGAGCGCGTCGAGGTATTGGGTTTTGTCGATAATGGAGCCAGCATCGACTGGATCTGTCAGGCTGGTTGTAAGGTGATCAATCTTTTGGCCAAAGGTTCGCTTAAACACTGCGAACAACAGTTGAAAAAGAGCCCACGCGAGCATTGGGACGACGTGCGCCGCGATGTTCTTGCTGCTTCTGCTCGGGGACTGATGGTCAATCTTTATCTGGAGGACTGGAGCAACGGGATTTTGGCTTCTCCGCAGTATGTCTATGAGATGATTGACACCCTGAGAGATCTTCCGATTCGTCGGTTTATGCTCCCGGACACATTAGGGATCCTTTCCCCCCGCATTACGCGCAGTGTCTTCGGAGAGATGTGTCAGCGTTATCCGGACCTTCACTTTGATTTTCATGCCCATAATGACTATGATTTAGCGGTTGCTAATGTCCTTGCTGCTGTCGAAGCCGGTTGTCAAGGGGTGCATTGCACGGTCAATGGTCTCGGAGAGCGGGCAGGCAATGCCTCTCTCTCATCTGTCATCGCGGTCCTTCACGACTTAGCCAAGGTTAAAAGCCAAGTCAAAGAGGAGAGTTTTAATGCCATCTCGCGGATGGTTGAGTCTTACTCCGGCATTCGATGTGCGGCAGGTGCACCCATTGTCGGTGAAAACGTTTTTACTCAGTGCGCAGGTGTTCATGCTGATGGAGATAAGAAAAACAAACTCTATTATAACGACCTCCTCCCGGAGCGTTTCGGCAGAACTCGCGAATATGCTTTGGGTAAGATGTCCGGTAAAGCCAATATCGAGCGTAACTTAGAGGCGATGGGGATTCACCTCGATGATGAGTCCATGCGTAAGGTGACCCGACGCATCAACGAATTGGGAGACAAAAAGGAACTTGTCACCCCCGAAGATCTCCCGTACATCATCGGAGACGTGCTGCATCATGACACTCCGTCAGATAAGGTCCAGCTGATGAGTTATATGGTCTCTACGGCATTCGGGCTCAAACCGATGGCTTGTGTTAAGATGGAGATCAATGGTGTGGCTTATGAAGAAAATGCTTCGGGAGACGGACAGTTTGACGCGTTTGTTCGTGCAGTCAGACACATTTATCGGGATCGCTTGCAGCGCAGTTTCCCTTTCCTTACCGACTATGCCACTACGATTCCTCCCGGAGGACGCACTGATGCGCTTGTTCAGACAGCGATCACCTGGTCATTTGAGGGAAAGGTCTATCGCACACGCGGCCTTGACGCTGACCAGACAGAGGCTGCCATTAAGGCTACCATCAAAATGCTGAACATTTTGGAGAACGAAAGACAGATCGATAATAAATAATTCAGTTATACAGATATGAAACTCAAATTAGCCGTACTTCCGGGCGATGGTATCGGACCGGAAATCATCGAGCAGGGCTTGGCTGTCATGCAAGCTGTCTGCGACAAGTTTGGTCACCAACTCAGCTATCAGCGTGCTCTCTGTGGAGCTGCTGCCATCGATGCCGTCGGTGATCCTTTCCCCGAAGAGACCTATCAAGCCTGTATGGATGCCGACGCAGTCCTCTTTGCTTCGGTGGGTGATCCTAAGTTTGATAATGATCCGACAGCTAAAGTGCGTCCTGAGCAGGGTTTGCTCGCTATGCGTAAGCGTCTCGGACTTTATGCCAACATTCGTCCCGTGCAGACATTTGACTGTCTCATCCATAAGTCCCCTCTCAAGGAGGAAATTGTCCGTGGAGCTGACTTTATCTGCATCCGCGAGTTGACCGGAGGAATGTATTTCGGAGAGAAATATCAGGATAACGAGAAGGCATACGACACCAATTACTACACTCGTCCGGAGATCGAACGCATCCTCCGCGTCGCTTTTGACTATGCGATGCGTCGTCGTAAACATCTCACAGTGGTGGATAAGGCTAACGTTCTTGCCTCTTCCCGTCTGTGGAGACAGATCGCACAGGAGATGGCTCCTCAATATCCGGAGGTGAATACGGACTATATGTATGTGGACAATGCAGCGATGCGCATGATTCAGGATCCGGGATTCTTTGATGTGATGGTGACTGAAAACACCTTTGGAGATATTTTGACAGACGAGGGATCGGTTATTACCGGTTCGATGGGTCTGCTCCCGTCCGCATCTACCGGCGAACATACTCCTGTCTTTGAGCCGATCCATGGTTCATGGCCTCAGGCTAAGGGTCTTAATATTGCCAATCCTTTAGCTCAGATCCTCTCTTGTGCTATGCTGTTTGAGCATTTCGATCTTCGTGAAGAGGGTGCATTGATCCGACAGGCTGTCGATGCCTCACTTGACCAAAATGTCCGTACTCCGGAAATACAGGTGGAAGGTGGTGCGCAATATGGCACGAAGGAAGTGGGCGAGTGGATCGTCAATTATATCCGCCAGGCATAATAATGAAGGGTACCGAAATAGTATATAAGCCAAAAATTGTAAAAAACTCGGTGTGTGGTATGTCGCCACGCACCGAGTTTTTCTATCCGATGACACTTGTTGTGGAATCTGCGTATGGGATTGCATTACGTTTTAATTCTGGTCTAATGACCGATTGGGCTTTAATCGGATAGAATAGAGAAGTGAGTGTGCGGACAGAATTATAAATCAATATGTTAAATTTTTAATAAAAGTAATCACTTATGTGCTGAAATTAAATAAATATATATATATTTGCGCGAAGTCTATTTTAAATAAATTCTATACTTATGAAAATCCTAAAGAGTTTACTTGTTGCTTGTGGGTTTGCAGCATCTTCTATGATGGTCTATGCTCAATATCCGCAGTTGACAGATGAGGCAGCCGCAGAATTGAAGGCCATGAAAGATCGTGAAAAAACTTTGTCTGATCAAGCTTGGGAGAAAGCTTATCCGATTATCATGCAGGAGGCTGAAGCTGGTCGTCCTTATATCCCATGGGCAAAGCGCCCTTATGACCTTCCGCAGGCTAAGATCCCGGCATTCCCCGGAGCAGAGGGTGGCGGTATGTACACTTTAGGTGGCCGTGGCGGTAAGGTGATCACGGTTACTAACCTAAACGATCGTGGACCCGGATCATTCCGTGAGGCTTGTGAGACCGGTGGCGCTCGTATCGTAGTCTTTAATGTGTCCGGTATCATCCGTTTGGAGACACCGATCAATGTGCGTGCTCCCTATATTACCATTGCCGGACAGACAGCTCCCGGAGATGGTATCTGCATCGCTGGCGAATCTTTCCAGGTTAATACTCATGACGTGATCGTGCGTCACATGCGTTTCCGTCGCGGCGATACTCGTGTTTGGCATCGTGAGGACTCTTTCGGTGGCAATCCGGTGGGCAATATTATGATCGACCACTGCTCTTGTGAGTGGGGTCTCGATGAAAACATCTCCTTCTATCGCCATATGTATGATCCAAGCGAAGGTCAGTATGAAGCTAAGGCAGAGAAGTATCCGACAGTCAATGTTACTATCCAGAACACTATTTCAGCCAAGGCATTGGATACTTATAACCACTCTTTCGGTAGCACACTCGGTGGAGAGAATTGTGCTTTCATGCGTAACCTTTGGTCATCCAATACCGGACGTAATCCTTCGATCGGTTGGAATGGTATTTTCAACTTCGTAAACAATGTGGTTTACAATTGGGTGCATCGTTCTTCTGATGGTGGCGACTACACTGCTATGTATAACATGATCAACAACTATTACAAGCCGGGTCCTGCTACACAAGATAACTCCGTAGGTCATCGCATCTTAAAGCCGGAGGCAGGACGTAGCAAGTTGAATCGCAAGGTTTATGGACGTGTCTATGCAGATGGTAACATCATGGAGGGTCATCCGGAAATCTCTGCTGACAACTGGGCCGGAGGTATCCAGATCGAGTCTCAAGGTAATACTGATGGATATACGGCATTGATGCGCTCTAAAGAGCCATTTGAGATGCCTTATGTTCGCATCATGTCTGCTAAAGAGTCTTATGACTATGTTCTTAATAATGCAGGTGCTACTATCCCATGTCGAGACATTGTCGATCAACGCATTATCGAAGAGGTACGCACCGGTAAGCCTTATTATGACGAGAAGTTGGCTAAAAAGCATCACGGTGATGTATCCGGATTGCATCCGAAGTCTCAAGCAGAGGATGGCACATTCAAGTATCGTCGTATGGCTAAGGATTCTTATAAATTAGGTATTATCACTGATCCTCTTCAGATGGGTGGTTATCCGGAGTATAAGGGTGAACCACGTTTGGATAGCGACAGTGATGGTATGCCGGATGCTTGGGAGACTGCTAATGGTCTGAACCCCAACGACGCTTCTGATGCTAACGGCGATATCAATGGTGATGGTTATACCAATATCGAGAAGTATATCAATGGTATTTCTACCAAAACTCGCATCGACTGGACAGATCTCAACAACAACTACGACACTTTGGGCGCTCGCGGATCTCTCTGATGATAGCGAGAATTAAAGAGAAAAATACATGAAAGTTAAACATATTCTTTCGTTTCTCCTTATAACCTTCTTGTGCGGCGCATCTCTGCACGCACAAGAAGTGGCTCTAAAGACTGAGGGCAGAGACACTGCCTATGTGCGTACCATCGTGGGCCGTTCGGCAAAAATTGTTGATAAACTCGACATAGCTGATGCTAAAGTGGCAGAACAGGTTTGCAACATCATCGCCAATCGTTATTTCGAGTTGAATGACATCTACGACGCTCGTGATGCCAAGGAGAAATTTGCTAAAGACTCTTTGACCGGCAGTGCCAAAAAAGCTGCTATCGAGGCTGCTCGTATGGAGGCAGACAGTCGTCTCTATCGTTCGCACTTTGCTTTCCCGGCAGCTCTGTCTCTCTTCCTGGATGAAGATAAAGTAGAAGCAGTCAAGGACGGGATGACTTTTGGTGTTGTCAAGGTGACTTATGATGCCACCATAGACATGATCCCCTCGCTGACTGACGAAGAGAAGGCTCAGATCCTGGCATGGCTGAAAGAGGCTCGCGAATTGGCTGTCGATGCCGAAAGTTCAAAAAAGAAACATGAGGTCTTCGGTAAGTACAAAGGAAGGATCAATAATTATCTCTCCAAAAGGGGGTATGATCTGACTAAAGAGCGCGAGGAGTGGTATAAACGGATTGAGGCAAGAAAACAGGCTAAATAACCTTGACCGAATATAGAGAGAACTTATAATAACACATAAAGGGCAGTGTCAAATAATAGTTTTTGATACAGCCCTTTTTAAAATTACCGGACACCGATATATTTATTAATGGTGCCCGGTATAATTTTTCTCTGTAATATAATGTTATTCTAAGATTATAATTTCTTAGATTGGCTCACCTTTATTATTGGAAAAAAGCTGTACGGATCTTCTCCACATAGTCCAGTTTCTCCCAAGTAAAGAGTTCCACTTCGCAAACGATGGGTTTGGGTAGATAGCGAGAAGAGAATGTCTTGGTCACCATGCGAGGCTCCCTGCCGAAGTGTCCATAAGAAGCTGTCTCCTCATAGATGGGGCAACGGAGTTTAAGACGTTCTTCGATGGCTTTAGGACGCATGTCGAATATCTGTTCGACACGAGCTGAAATCTCTGCATCGCTCATTGGGACCAGACTTGTGCCATACGTATTTACATAGAGACTCACGGGTTGCGCCACACCGATGGCATAAGCCACTTGCACCAAGGCCTCGCGGCAGACTCCGGCAGCAACAAGGTTTTTGGCGATGTGTCGGGCTGCATAAGCTGCCGACCGATCCACCTTGCTAGGGTCCTTGCCGGAGAATGCACCACCACCATGCGCTCCACGACCGCCGTACGTGTCCACGATGATCTTTCGTCCGGTGAGTCCGGTGTCACCATGAGGACCTCCGATCACAAACTTGCCGGTCGGATTAACATGCAGGATCAGTTGCTCATCAAAAAGTGCTTTCACCTCCTCTGAAAGACGTGCAATCACTCTGGGTAACAATATCTGACGCACATCTTCACGGATCTTCTCGAGCATAGCACTATCGGCTGCAGCGATGCTCTCCGGAGTAGTATCAGCCGGAGAGATAAACTCGTCATGCTGAGTGGAGATTACGATTGTATGGATACGGACAGGGCGATGCTGATCATCATACTCCACCGTCACCTGACTCTTCGCATCTGGACGCAGATAAGGCATCGGTTGACTTGCTTCACGACGGATAGCAGCCAACTCTTCGAGCAACAGATGACTGAGAGTCAAAGTTAGCGGCATTGCCTGTGGTGTCTCGTCTGTAGCATAACCGAACATCATGCCCTGATCCCCGGCACCTTGTTCTACCGGATTTTCGCGTTCGACCCCACGATTGATGTCTGCACTTTGCTCATGGATCGCGGAAAAGACACCGCAGGAGTCCCCGTCAAATTTATATTCTGCTTGAGTATATCCGATTCGGTTGATTACCCGACGAGCTGTTTCCAGAAGGTCGATGTATGCGTTACTCTTGACTTCTCCTGCCAAAACGACCTGACCGGTAGTTACCAATGTCTCACAAGCCACTTTAGATGTGGGGTCTTGTGCAAGAAATTCGTCCAGAAGTGCATCGCTGATTTGGTCAGCCACTTTGTCCGGGTGTCCTTCTGACACCGATTCGGAGGTAAAAAGATAATTCATCGTAAGTAATGAGTTTTCTGAGTTTAACGGCTGCAAAGTTAGGTAATTATTTCTTAAGCACAAAGTTTGCTTAATGAAATTTGAGAGAAGAGGAATGAGCAAAGTTCACTATGGTAGGTTGGTTTAGGGGTTATTTGTACCCTCATGACGCAACGAGGATACGCTCATTTAATAACGAGGCTACGCGCGTTATAACACATACCGATGCGTTATGCATCGATAACCGACTGCGTTAAATAACAATGTGTAATGCGTAAGTAAATGGAAATAAATGCGTTATAAAACAATGATAGCGAAGATAGACATGATCTATCCTCGCTATTTGTCGTTTAAAGGGCAGTGGAAAGGGCAAAGAGGCAAGAGGAAAGCTGAAAACTGAAAAGAGAAAACAAAGCCAAAAGCCATTGCCATCAGCCATCGCAAGGCGCAGCCCCTAAACCCCTAAACCCACCATGCAAAGATACAACATCCGAAAGCCGATGTCAAGAGGGCGTGTTAATAGATGTTTATAATTCTCTTAAAGCCGAGTCTGTTATATTATAACCGTGTTGCCTTTATCAATTATGGGTAGCTGTATAATTATACGGTTACACTTGAAAACTCCTTTCTGAAGTTACCTTGAGTGGTTAGTTTGCTTTAGAGTGGCAGAAAAATAAAATTGGATTGTCGTTTTCTTTCATTTCGGGGATGCTTTGTTGCTAGAGGATTTCTCACGTTAGCTCACGGTTTTTAACATAGGTTTTTATGGTTAGAGTACAGAGAACAGAGAAGCCATAGCGGACGGAGCCCGTTGTTTGGTTTAGTGGTTTAAAAGTTTAGAAGTTTATTATTTCAACCTCTCAACCTTAAACCCGTCAACCCTTCAACCAAACCCGCTCTCGCAAAAACTTCCCAAAATGTCAATAAATAGAGCTTTATTCCTCCGTAATTGATATTTTTTGTATATTTGCGGAGGAATAAACGAGGTTTCATGGGAAACATAATCGGCAGAATACAAGGATGGCATGGGGCTGCCGCCCTGCTATGGCAGTGTTGGTTTAGAGGCTTGAACGTTTAAGAGTTTATTTTTCAACCCTTCAGCACGCGAAGCCCACGACTCAATAAAGGTGAAAACTGAAAACGGAAATCTGAAAAGTGAAAACTGAAAGGTGAAAACAAAGCCATCTGCCATTGCCATCAGCCATAGCGGGCGTAGCCCCTTATTTGGTTTAGAAGTTTAAAGGTTTAGAAGTTTATTTTTTCAACCCTTCAACCCCTCAACCCCTCAACCAATAAACTCTTCAACCAATAATATAATATGAAATATCGATTGATTACACTGCTTGCTGTGCTTTGCTCTATGAGTGTCGTAGCTCAGACCTCTAATGCCACGCGGCGCATCTATCTGAGCGGAACGGATGCAGAGCATACGCGCACATGGGATTTCTATTGCTCAGAGGGTGAGCAGAGTGGCCGATGGCGCAAGATCGAGGTGCCGAGTTGCTGGGAACTGCAGGGATATGGCGCCTACACCTATGGCCGATTTTATAAGACGAAAGGGCTGAAGCCCTCGACTGAGACCGGGAGGTATCGGACCACGTTTAAGATGCCCAAAGGTGATGTCTATAGGCTGGTGTTTGAAGGCTCCATGACCGATACGCATGTTTGGATCGATGGACAACAGGTGGGCCCGGTGCATCAAGGCGGCTTCACGGAGTTCGCTTACGATGTCACTCCTTATGTCAAGCCAGGCAAACGGCAGACACTGGAAGTGCTGGTCTGCAAGGAGTCTGCCAACTACAGCGTGAACTCCGCGGAGCGACGTGCAGACTGGTGGCTCTTTGGCGGGATCTATCGCCCGGTCTATATGGAGGTGTTGCCTCAGGAGCACATCTCTCATGTGAGCATCGATGCACGAGCCAATGGCGATCTCTATGCCGATGTACAGGCAACGTCTGACGATCCGGTAACGCTCTATATCGATGGGACACAACTCCCCTACGACCGGGAGAAGGGTTGCTGGCACCTGGAGGGGGCACGCACTTGGGATCCTGAGCATCCGAATCTCTATACTGCCACGTTTGTCTTGGGCGATAATAAGCACAGTGTCAGCCGGAAGATCGGTTTCCGTACCCTGGAGGTGCGTCCGCACGATGGCATCTATCTGAATGGTGTCAAGCTCGTGGTGAAGGGGACCAATCGGCATTGTTTCCATCCGGAGACCGGGCGTGCTCTCAGTCCGGCGATGAGCCTGAAAGATGCGGAGTTACTGAAACAGATGAATATGAATGCCGTGCGCTGTCACTACCCCTCAGATCGACATTTTTTGGAGATATGCGACTCCATCGGTTTGCTCTATTTTGATGAGCTGGCAGGATGGCAGACCCGTTATGACGACACGACGGCAGTGAGAATGGTGCGGGAACTGGTGATGCGGGATGTCAATTATCCGTGTGTCTTCCTGTGGAGCAATGGCAATGAGGGGGGATGGAACCGCAAGGCAGATCCGCTTTTTGCCGCATTGGACATCCAGCGCCGACACGTGGTGCACCCATGGAGCGACTTTGGCGACATCGATACGCATCACTATCCGGCTTATCAGACCGGAGCTTATCGCCTGCACAATGGACAAAAGATTTTTATGCCCACTGAGTTCCTGCATGGCAAGTATGATAAGGGGCAGGGTGCCGCACTGGAGGATATGTGGGATCACTGGACCCGATCACCGCTTTTTGCCGGAGGGTTTATTTGGGCTTATGTGGATGAGGCTGTGCGCCGTACCGATCTCCCGACCGGTAAGTCTGTGGGGAAGGTCTATGGTCAGAAAGGGTTTGACATCAAGGATTGTATCCTCGACAGTGATGGCGGACATGGTCCGGACGGCTGTATGGATCCCTATCGTCAGCCCGAAGCGAGTTTCTATACCATCCGGGAGGTGTGGAGTCCGATCTATATCGACCGCTTGTATGTCTCTCCTTCGTTTGATGGCCGAGTGTTGGTCTCCAATCGCTATTTGTTTACACACCTGAGCGAGTGTAGCATGAAGTATCGGGTCAAGGGCCTGGACGGACAAATCCTCTGCGAGGATGTAGTGATCCTGCCGGCTGCGGCTCCGGGTGAGAGTGGATATGCCCGGTTTGATCTGCCGGCAGACTTTCGTAAGGGGGATGTGCTGGAGCTGATGGCATATAACAGTCAGGGAGAAGAGGTGTGCAGCTGGACGGCTCCCATACATCGGGCAGATGTCCAGGTGGTCTCTCCGAGCGGCGTGGCAGCTCGTGAGACTATTGTCTTTGATGAGCAGGGAATGATGCGTATGGATAGTCTGGTCGGACCTTTCCCTGTGGGGATGAAGGCTGAGGTGATCAAACATAAACAATATAAAGAAGCCGACGGGACGGTGGTCAACACGTTTTGGTATAAAGGGGGTATCGACAGTATCCGCTGGCGACAGACTCCCGATGGTTTGCTCCACATGGATGCCGTGATGCTCAATGACGAGCGTGGACACGGCATGCGTCAGTTCCTTACGGATGAGAGCAAATGGACCATAGGTCTCTCTTTCTCCTATCCGGAGGGGATGGTCGATAGTGTGCACTGGGTGGGTCGCGGACCTTATCGCGTGTGGCGCAATCGTCTGAAAGGGCAGCAGTTTGGCGCCTGGTCGTTGGCATATAACAACACGGTGACCGGTGACTACAATTCGCCGACACCTCCTCTCTATCCGGAGTTTAAGGGCTACAGGAGCGATTTCCGCCGGATGGAGATGCAGAATAAGGATGGAAGTTCGTGGAGTGTCGCTACGCTCAACGAGGGTCTTTATCTCCGTCTCTTCACTCCCGAAGAGGCTGTGGATCAGACTCCCGGTGAGATGGGGGGACTGCAAGAGACCGAACCGCGCAAGCAGGAGCGAAGTATGGTGCGTTTCCCGAAGGGGGACATCTCATTCCTGCTTTCGATCCCTCCGATACAGAGTTATAAACCTCTGGAACAACTCGGTCCTCAGAGCCAACCGGACAACATCCGCATCAAGGCAGGCGATGAGGGTTTCCACATCCGTCTGGTGTTTAAAGGGGGTAATGGTTGAGGGGTTTAGGGGTTGATTGGTTGAGGAAAGTGCAAAGAACAAAGTGTAAGGAGAAAAGAGAAAGAAAAGCCATAGCGGACGAAGTCCTTATTTGGTTTAGAAGTTTAAAGGTTTAGAAGTTTATTTTTTCAACCCCTCAACCTTTCAACTCCTCAACTAAACAGGGCATAGCCCCTAAACTTCTAAACTAATCATCCAATATATATGAAAAAACTTTTAATTACATTATGGACTTGTCTCTCCATGAGCGCTATGGCGCAGGAGAGTCTGATGTTGCACTATGACTTTGAAGATGATCAGGGTCGGATGGTGCGTGACAAGAGTGCTTCACACTTTGATGCAGCTCTGAAAGGATCAGCCACATTGGAAAATGGGATGGTCTATCTCTGCTATGACAGTGGTTATATCGACATGGGAGAGGCGGTCGGCAAGCGATTGCAGCAGCTCCATGCCTTTACGATCGCGGTGCATTATAAGGTGGATCGCGAAGCCTCTCTCAAGGGGCAGGGATATTTCCTTTGGGCATTTTCTACATTGCCTCTCAACACTCAGACTGAAGGGCGTTATCATGCCTACAAACTGAATGTGCAACGGGCAGAAAATTCCATCGGAGGATGGAAGCGCGAGACGCTGATGGACATAGGTAGGGCATCAGACAAAGGGGAGTGGCTCTATGTCGTCTATACGCAAGACGAGGCTGACGGTCGGCTCTATCTCAATGGCCGTTTGGTGGCTTCCAATGACAGCATGTTTACCTTGTCCACAACTTTCCCGGCTGAGGCGCCCACATATAACTGGATGGGACGGGCTCCTTTTAAGGGGGACTCATATCTGAAAGGGACGAGCATCAGCGATGTGCGGATGTATAGTGCAGCCCTATCTGAGCAGGAGGTGCAAAGTCTATATGAGAACATCAAGCAAGAGGAACTACAGAAACAACCCAAGCCGTTGGGCACGATATATCCTGCGGAATGGACCTCTTATAAGGATGCTGTCTCCGGCTTTGAGATCAAGGTGCTGACAGACACGACATCACACGACTCTTTTGTCTATCAGACCGATCCGATGTGGTCATCAGACCAGAGATTTCTCCTCTTCCGTTCCGGGGTGCGTGCCGGAGGAGAGAAACGTCAGGGGCAGTTTTTCCTGATGGAGATGGCTTCCGGCCGTATGTTGCAGATCACAGAGGGGGAACATGGCAGTCTCTTTATGGCCAATCGCAGCAATCATCTCTTTATCAATCGCCGGGTGGATGTGACAGACGAAAACCAAAAGCCGACGGGCGAGCAGGTATGGAATCTTTATAAGCTGAATATTGACCGGCTGTGGGAGGATGCTTTAGCGGGGAAAGTCAAGGCTGCGGATGCGTATGAAGAGCACGTCGCTTCGATGCCTATGAATGACTCTGTTTTAGGCCGTCCGGGAGGATGGTGCATCAGTTGCGAGGATGATTTTGCCTATATTGTAGTCTCACGAAAGGGAACAGAGGAGGAAGAGCAGCAGATGTTGGCACAGGCATTTCGCCCTGCCAATAATCAGCCGATCAAGATAAAACCCTCGTTGGGCGGTGTCAGAAAGATCGATCTTAAGACCGGAGAGGTCTCTGTTGTGGTCAATACGCTATTTAAAGTGGGACACATCCAGGCAAGTCGCTATGTCAATGATGAGATCCTTTTCTGTAACGAGACGGGTGGGGATGCGCATCAACGCATCTGGTTTGTGCGTGCCGATGGTTCGGAGTTTCGCCCCATCTATAAAGAGACCCCACTGGACTGGGTGACCCACGAAACTTTTCAGACTCGGGATCATGTCTATTTCAACATACTTGGGTTTCAGGATCGCCTGCGGAAGCAAGCCTCCGGTATCATGCGCATCAATCTCCGCAATGATGATGTCGAGTGTCTGGGAAATGTGGAGTTGTCGGGAGAGAACGTCAACGGCAAACCGCTGTTGGGAGGCCGAGGGTTTTGGCATTGTAACTCTACAAGAGACGGCCGGTATGCCGCAGGAGACACCTTTGCCGGTAATGTCTATGTCATCAATGTCGCTACCGGAGAAAGGCGGCTGATCGCGACAGATTGTCGCATGAAGCCCGATCATGCGCATCCTCATTTCAGCCCTTGTGGTCGCTATCTGTTGTTCCAGTCCGGACACTTTACAGATGGCAAACGACTTAATCTGATGATGGTGGATCTGGAACAATTACATTGGTAATCGTCAAGGGAGCTGCATCTCACGATGAAACTCCCTTTTTTGTTGAAACAGCCAGTCTATTTTAGATTGTTCTCGACATTATAACATAGGGGAGATAAAAAAGTTCGGACAAAAAACGAAAAAAGTTCGGAAGATGAAAATTTTGCCAATTCATCGGAAAATACTATTTTTGCCATCGGTTTGGTTTGGTGGTTTAGAAGTATAGGGGTTTAAGAGTTTTAAAATTTAACCCCCTTAACTGGCGAGATGAAAGTGTAAACTGAAAACTGAAAGAAGAAAGAAAAGCCATAAGCCTTGTTTGGTTTAGAAGTTTAGAGGTTTAGTAGTTTATTTTTTCCTCTGTTTGGTTTAGAAGTTTAAAAGTTTTTTTCAACCCCTCAACTCCTCAACCCCTCAACCCCTCAACCCTTTAACCAATATATATGAATTTACAGATTTCTTCAGCAATCGATGTTTCTTTGATCACAGCAGCTCAAAAACTCATAGCAGATCATCAGCGTTTTGTTGTTACGGCACATATGTCGCCCGATGGAGATGCGTTGGGTTCGGTCGTGGCGATGGCGCGATACTTAAGAGCGAAGGGAAAAGAAGCTAACATTGTTGTCAACGATACGCCCGGTGAGAATCTCGCTTTCATGCCGGAGGTGGATCAGATCATCGCTTATGACCGGATGACCGCCCATGCCACTGCCTTGCTACAAGAGGCAGAGGTGATCGTATGCCTGGATTTTAATCTGCTCTCTCGAGTGGGAGAGATGTCTAAGGTGCTGATGGCAACCTCTGCTCGCCGTCTGCTTTTGGATCACCATTTGGGCCCGGACAGAGAGGCTTTTGACGTGGTGATCTCTTATCCGGAGATGTCTGCTACGTGCGAGTTGGTAACACGTTTTATCATGCAGTCAGCAGATGATCATCTGCTGGATCGGGTAACTGCGACAGCCCTTTATATCGGTATGATGACTGACACAGGGATACTCTCTTATAATAGTGATAACCCGGAGGTGTATATGATCGTGGCTCGTCTGCTTCAGGCCGGTATCGACAAGGAGGAGATCCATCGTGCGCTTAATGCCGAAAAGGAACGTCGCATCCGTCTAAAAGGTTATGTCATGGAGACGAAAATGCAAGTGAACTATCCGCATCATGCTGCTTACTTCTCTCTCTCTAAAGCCGAAATCAAAAAATATAATCATCAGAAGGGAGATAGTGAGGGCTTTGTCAATATTCCTCTCGCTATACCGGAAGTGATGTGTTCGGCTTTTTTTAGGGAGGAACAGAACTTTGTCAAGGTATCTTTGCGTTCTAAAGGTAATTATCCGGTGAATCTGATGGCAGAGAAGTTTTTTAATGGCGGAGGTCACCTTAATGCTGCTGGAGGGGAATTTTATGGCTCTTTGTCTCAAGCAGAGCAACTCTTCCAGAAAGTGCTTCCGCTTTTTGACAAATACTGCAATAATGATGTCGAGAATGCAAAATAACCCTTTATAAGGGTTTATGTAGCCAAAAAACTATAAAATTGGACAAGGCAGGAAGTACGTTTAGAGAATTATTGCTATCTTCGCCGTTGCTTAATGGGCTATGCCCTGCGATGGTAGTGTTGGTTTAGAGGTTTAGGGGCTGCTCCCCACGATGGCTTAGGGACTTTGTCCGTGGTGGCTGCGTTGGTTTAGAGGTTTAAAAGTTTGAGAGTTTAGGACTTCGTCCGCGATGGCAGATGGCTGCGTTTACTCCTTTTTCCTTTCACTTTCCTCTTACCTCAACCCTTCAACTCCTCAACCCTTCAACCAATCAACCCTTCAACCAATCAACCAATCAACCAAATAATATATAGAATGAAAAGAATCTTTTTCGCAATTGCTTCGTTTCTTATAATGAGTCTGTGGATAGGTATGTTAACTTCCTGCTCTGATACGGAGACTTATGCAGATCTTGTTGATGCCGAAAAAAGCTATATCACTAGTTTTTGTAGTTTTGCAGACATTACAGCCGAAACTGTCGATGAGGATTGGCTTGATGAGGTCACAGATGCGGTTGTCACTCGTAAGGAAGATCCGGCAGACTACATAGAGTTGGGTAAGTGGTATGCCATCTCAGAAGGAGACTTCAAACGCTTGTATTTCAAAATCAAAAGCTGGGGTAATCGTCAGGAAGAGGATCTGGAGGATGGAAAATTTACCACCGGAAGTAATGTTCTGGTCCGTTATGATAGTTGCTATAACTTAGGTACGTTTGAAAACTTTGAGACCGGAAAGGGTAGTAACCTTGAACCCAATAATTATGAGATCATCTATAGTTGGAACTCGGCTTATTATGCTTCTACCTATTATGGCACCTATTATGGCACCGGCTCCGCCTATGAGTGTACGAGTGGAGGCTTGGGCTTCCCGGTGCGCTTTCTTTGGAATGGAGGCGAGGCTGCTCTGATCGTTCCGTTCTCGCTCTCTTCGGCAGCCGAACAAAGCTATTATCTCACTTGCTACTACGGCAGTGTCAAATATACCCGGCCTAATTATCTGCCGGAATAAAGAAAACAGTTATGTCACTCATTAAGTCTATTTCAGGAATACGCGGCACGATCGGTGGCCGTGCAGGTGAGGGATTGAATCCCCTTGATATCGTTAAGTTTACCGCTGCCTATGCGACTGTCATCCGTCGATGCCGTCCCGAGGGAAGCGGTAAAATTGTTGTGGGTCGTGATGCCAGACTCTCAGGAGAAATGCTTTTCCGCTGTGTCAGCGGGACGCTGATCGGCATGGGCTTTGATGTTATTAACATTGGCCTGGCCACGACTCCGACGACAGAGATTGCCGTCACTGCAGAGAATGCAGATGGTGGTATCATACTTACGGCCAGTCATAATCCGATCCAGTGGAATGCCCTTAAACTCCTTAACGATAAGGGTGAGTTTTTTGATAGTGTTTTAGGGGGAGACGTGCTTAAAATCGCTGAATCTGAAGATTTCTCTTTTGCAGAGGTGATGCAGTTAGGTAAAATCGTAGAGAAGGATTATACCGATCATCACATCGCCCAGGTGCTGGATCTCAAACTTGTGGACAAGGAGGCAATCGCTCAGGCCGGATTTAGTGTAGCGGTAGATTGTGTCAACTCTGTCGGAGGAATTGTAATACCACGTTTGTTGCGGGCTTTAGGTGTGGAGACAATTAGCGAGATAAACTGTGATCCGACCGGACATTTTGCCCACAATCCGGAACCGATCCCTCAAAACCTTACTCAGATAGCGGCCCACATGGAGCAGGCTCATGTGGATGTCGGCTTTGTTGTGGATCCGGATGTGGATCGCTTGGCCATTATCTGTGAGGATGGTGCGATGTTTGGAGAGGAATATACATTGGTGGCATGTGCCGATTATGTATTGCAGCACACACCGGGCAACACTTGTTCTAATCTATCTTCCTCTCGTGCGCTTCGTGATGTGACCCGCGCTCGTGGCGGAGTCTATAATGCCGCAGCTGTGGGCGAAGTGAATGTGGTGGAGAAAATGAAAGCTACAAATGCGGTCATTGGAGGTGAGGGTAACGGAGGTGTGATCTATCCGGAGGCTCATTATGGTCGTGACGCATTGGTGGGCATAGCACTTTTTTTGACTCAGCTTGCCAAGTTGCGCCGGCAACAACCCGGACTGACTGTGAGCGAACTGAAAAAGAGCTATCCTCCTTATTACATTGCCAAACAACGCATAGACCTTACACCGGACATCGACATCGATGCTTTGTTGCTCAAGGTGAAAGCCAAATATGCAGATTTTGAGGTGACAGATATCGACGGAGTGAAGATAGATTTCCCCGACAGATGGGTTCATCTCAGAAAGTCCAATACCGAACCGATTATTCGCGTTTACGCTGAAGCTGCCACCGTAGAGGAGGCTGAGCGTACGGCTCAAGAGGTGATGGCAGAGATTGCTAAACTATAAAGAGATTGCTAAATAATTTATAAACAGATATGACGATTAAAACTTATCGCAAAGCCATACAGGCCGTTGCTGGTGGGATGGTGACTTTGTTGACAGCATGTAGCCCGGAGAAACCTGCCGAAGCTCATTTGGTGTTGCTTTATACGACAGACATTCATGGGGCATGTCTCCCTTATGATTTTAATCGTAACGAACCGGCGCAGACATCGCTTGCCAATGTGAGCAGTTATCTTCGGCAGGAACGGGAGAAGCATCCGGATGCCGTGATGCTATTTGACACAGGAGACATCCTCCAGGGACAGCCTTCGATGTATTATTATAACTTTGTGGACACTACTTCAAGACACGTCGTTGCAGATGTCTATAATTACATGGGCTATGATGCTATCGGTGTGGGCAATCATGACATTGAGTGTGGCGAAGCGATCTATTATGACAGACTCCCTCAGCAGTTGGAGATGCCGTGGATCTGTGCCAATGCCATAGATACGCGTACCAACAAACCGATGTTTACGCCTTATGCCATTGTTCAGCGGCAAGGGATAAAGGTGGCTGTTTTAGGTATGATTACACCCAATATTCATGCCTGGCTTCCCAAGGCTTTGTGGGCTAATTTGGAATTTCAGGATATGGTTGAGTGTGCTGCTCAATGGATACCTTATATACAAAAGGAGGAAAAACCAGATCTTATCGTTGGTCTGTTCCACTCCGGAAGTGACTATATGGTCAATGGAAACACGCTGGACACATATAAAAATGAGAATGGAGGCATACCGGCTGCGATCAAGGTGCCGGGCTTTGATTTGATTCTTTTAGGACATGACCATCAGCAAGGCCTCAAGGAGGTGGTCAATGTGGCAGGCGATACGGTCCGGGTGATGGATGCCTTTACGCAGGCGGCTTTTGTGGGTCGTGCAGATATCACGCTCAAACGTGTTGGCAATAAGTACCAAAAGAAGATTGAAACCTCTTTGGTACCGATGAGAGAGATGCCGGTGGATACTCTCTTTGCAGAGACTTTTGCCGATCGGGTGGAGGCGGTCAATCGCTATGTGGATCAACCTTTGGGAACATTGACATCGACTTTGCGCGCATTCCCCGCTCTTTTCGGCCCTTCAGACTTTATGGATTTTATCCATGAGGTGCAGTTGTGGGCCACTGGTGCGGACATCTCTTTTGCCAGCCTTCTGTCATCTCATGCGGTAGTGGATGCCGGTCCGCTCACGATGCGTCAGCTCTTCTCTCTTTATAAATATGAGAATCTGATGTACAAGATGCAGATGACCGGGGATGAGGTGCGTCGATATCTGGAGCATGGTTATTCCTTGCAGTTTAACGAGATGCGTTCTGTACAGGATCATTTGCTGGCTTTCAAGTCGGATGAGAAAGGCAACCTTCTGAAGGGAGCACAACTTTTGACACCAACGTTCAACTTTACTTCTGCTGCTGGCATCAGATATACGGTCGATGTCAGTAAGCCAGTCGGAGATCGTGTCACCATACATGAGATGAGTGATGGCAAACCTTTTGTGCCTAATGCCACTTACGTTGTGGCAATCAACTCTTATCAAGCAAGTGGCGGAGGAGGCTTCCTTCCGGTCGGATTGAAATGGGATGAAAAGATGATTGCTTCCCGTACGTTGACTACTACGACCAAGGATGTCCGTGGATATGTGGCAGACTATATCCGCCAGGTCAAAACCATCGTGCCTCGTCAGAGAGGGGACTGGAAAGTGGTTCCGGAATTGTGGTGGAAAGCCGGTAAAGAGCGTGATGCCCGGCTGATCAACTACTCAATCCGATGATGGTTGAGTGGTGGGCAGGATAAAGATGAAAGAGGAAAAAGCCGTAAGCCATAGTGGACGAAGTCCTCGAGCCATCTCGGGTGCAGCCCGTTGTTTGGTTTAGAAGTTTAATATTTTTTCAACTCCTCTGCACGCGAAGCCCACGATCAAAGGGAGTAACCTCTCAACCATTAACCCCCTCAACTTTTCAACCCCTCCAACCAACAATGTCTTTATTGACTTTTCAACAGACTCACATTGGGTATCAGCAGGGCAGTCGTTATCATCGAGTGATAGACGGACTGTCAGAGACACTTCGTGCCGGGGAGGTTGTGGCTCTTGTCGGGCGTAACGGATGTGGTAAATCTTCTCTTCTGCGTACCATAGCAGCCCTGCAACCTGCTACCGGAGGGACGATTCTTTTGGATGGTAAGCCTATCCAGGATTATTCCTCTTCCGAGTTGGCAAAACTTGTAGGCATCGTCCTTACCGCTTCGCCGATCTTATATCACACGACCGTTACGCGGCTTGTCGCTTATGGGCGAATCCCATATACCGGACTATTAGGCAACCTCTCTGCCACTGATATTGAAAAATGCCTGGAAGCGATGCAGATCGTTGGCATTACAGATCTTGCTTTCCGTACATTGGATAAACTCAGTGATGGCGAGCGGCAAAAGACCTATATAGCCAAGGCAATAGCTCAAGGGACTCGGTTGCTTCTATTAGACGAACCTACTGCATTTTTGGATTATCCTGCTAAAAAGGATTTGATGAGGCTGCTTCAGGAATTGGCTCACCGGCAGGGCAAAGCTGTGATTTTCTCTACACATGACCTTGATATGGCTACTGAGTTTTGTGACCGGTTGTGGCACATACATGATCATACTCTCTCTGTCTGTATGCCTCAGGAGTTTGATAAGTCTTCGTTGTGAGAGACTTTGTCGCTCTTTTGAGATGTAGTTATTCCAAACGTTTTACAGAGATTTGCTTTGTGAGACAAAAATTATTTTTTATTTGCTAAATGTTGTGAATTTCAGCAATAAGATGTATCTTCGCCGACAGAATCTATTATAATCAAAACTATCTTAATAATACTAACAAACACTATGAAAAAAGTTTTTGGACTTAGTGCTATCTGCCTCACGACTGCATTGTTGTCAAGTTGTGGAGCAAAGCAAGAGACAACTCCAGCCGTACCTGCAGCAGAGGCAGTGGCTTGGTCTGACACATTGCGTTATGTGAATGGTAAATATGAGTATAACTGCCTTGAGATCAGAGGATACAACGCAGAGGGCAAACTCGCTGTTGTAGATATCTATGATGTTAAGGATAACAAAGAGACTTTAGCCGAGCAGAAGATCTATCAGGGTGGTCTTTTGGCTTATGTGAAAGGTCTCGATGAGAAAGGTGCTGTAAACCATGAGGAGACTTATGTCTATACAGATGGCCGTTTGACAGAGGTCCTCACCAAGGATTTTGACGTGGAGCGTCAGAAAATGATGGAGTCTGCAAAGTTGGTTTATAAATATAACGAGCAGCAGGATATTGCCAGCATCAAGGAGACTGTATGCAAGAATTTACGTTGGATGGATTCTTATGAGTGGACTTATACCTATAAAGATGGTAAAGTGGTAGATCGTAAAGACTTTGCTTATGAAGAGGTAAACTCTAAAATGGAGCGTAAGCAGTCTCGTTGGGAACTTTACGAATATAATGAAAATGGTCAGCTTCAGACTTATAATTTCTATTTCTATGACGTGAAGCAGGGCCGTCAAAAACATGACTCCAAGACTTCTTATGAGTATAATAAAAAAGGTCAACTCATTAAGGCTTCTGTAGAGCGTCATAAGAATACACGCAAGCGTGAACCGATCCTCTCTCGTATCTATAATTTCGATTATAATGAGGCAGGTCAGTTGACTTATTTTGATCGTCAGAAATATTCTGCCAAGACCAAACAGCAGACAGGAGAGTTTGCGACAAACAATAGCTATGATGAGCAGGGCAGATTGCTCCTCTCACAAAGTCTCTCCATCACTCGTCCGAAGACAGAGTCTGTGACTATCTCTTACACTTATCCGGCAGAGGCTAAGGCTACTACACTTTGTGAGGCCAATAAGGTAAACTACTTTGTTCCTGTGCGTGACGGCAAGCCGGTTGTTGATGTGACAGAGAATAACAAGACTCTGACAGAGCTTGAAGATGAGAAATAAACTACGTCGATTTTTAATCAACGTTTAATTCATTGGCAAATGTTCGCACTGTTGAGGGTGAACGTTTGCCAATGTTTGTTGAGGGATTATCCCCCCCTCCTCCTCAACCCTTCAACTAATAACCCCAAAAATGTATAGTTTAGAGCAATTCAAACAGAGAAAGTTGGATGACCAGCGCTCTTTGACCGAAGCTTTGGCTTGGGCATCGAGGATGTACTATGTCGAGAATAATCCCCCGATGGAGGATTATGAGTTTGACATGGAGTTTAAGCAGTTGCAAGCCTTAGAGGCAGCTTCGGGCATTGTCCTTCCCGGAAGCCCTACTCAGCGTGTCGGTAGTGACATTCAGGGAGGGTTTGAGAAGCGAAAACACATCATCCCGATGCAGTCCATCGAGAATGTCTATGATGATGGAGAGTTGCAGTCCTGGCTTGAGACTACACGTGACACATTGCGGGCAGCCTTTCCCTCAGATGACATATCGTTTACCTACGAACCCAAATATGATGGTGTCTCTATCTCATTGATATATACGGATGGAATCTTGACCGATGCCGTCACCCGTGGCAATCAGATTGAGGGCGAGTCAGTCTTTGAGAACGTCAAGACCATCCGCAACATCCCGTTGCTCCTCGATCGGGAGGTCTGTCCCTCGCTGCCCGCATATTTTGAAGTAAGAGGAGAGGTCTTGATGACCGAAGAGATATTTGCTCGGCTCAATGCAGAGAAAGAGCGATCCGGGGAGCGACCCTTTGCCAATAAGCGTAATGCTGCGGCAGGCAGTCTTAAACAATTAGATCCAAAAGTTACTGCCCGAAGGGGATTGATCATCAATGCCTTTGCTGCTTATTCGACCGATGAGTCATTTGTGCAGCAGGTCATGCCCTCTCAGGTGGCAACATTGCATCTTCTGCGTGATTTGGGATTTGCCTATTACAAAATGGATCAGGCTTTCACCGATATCGATGCCCTCTGTGAGGAGATCAATGCTTTCAACCTCTTGCGCAAGAATAAAGTCCTGCCTTATGATTGTGATGGAGTAGTTATCAAGCTAAATCATCGGAAGCATCAGCAATATATGGGACTTAACACGACGTTCCCAAACTGGTGCAAAGCTCGCAAATTTCCGCAAGAGGCAACTTCTACACTCCTTTTGGATGTGACATTCCAGGTCGGGATGACCGGGCACATCACACCTGTGGCAGAGCTGGAACCGACGGTGATCAGTGGTTCGTTAGTTTCTCGGGCGACACTTAATAATGAGAATTATATACGTTCTCTCCGCTTATGTCGGGGAAGCTATGTCTTCGTGCAAAAAGCCGGAGAGGTCATCCCTCAGGTCTTGAAAGCGGATACCGAAAGAAACGAAAGTGAAGGAGTCCTATTGACGGAGATCTCTTTCCCACAATATTGTCCTTCCTGTCATACTTCTCTGATCAAGAAAGGTGAGTATTGGGTCTGTCCCAACCATCATTGCCGCGAACAGGTGATACAGCGTCTCGAGTATTGGTGTGGTAAGGATTGTGCCGGCATCAAAGGGATTGGGCGCAACATCGTTGCGGACTTTGTGGACATACTTGGCATCTCATCCATCAATGATCTCTATCAGACATTCATCCTGGATGAAGATGCTTATGAGCATGAGAGCGAGGAACTTTTGCGTCTGAGTACCGATGCAGAGGGTTTTGCTCCCGATACACTCTTTTACCAAATGCCCACATCTGCTCGTCCCTCTTATCGAGACCGAATCTCCCTCCGTTTGGGCGAAGGATATGCCAAGCGCAGTGTCGATATGATTTTTGACGGCATCCGGCAGAGTGTGAAGACACTGACTTTGGACAAAATCATTGGAGGCTTCGGCATCGATGGTGTCGGCAAGATTACCGGACGGCTTCTTGCGGCTCATTTTGGTTCGTTAGAGTCTCTCCGTAAGGCAACTTCTGAAACATTGATGTCGATAGAGGGCATCGGAGAAGTTATGGCCAATAATATTTTGGAGTTCTTAGCTCCCGGAGGACATATCGAGGATTACAGCATCCTGGAGCATCCTGCCCTTCATTTTAAGACAACCTTTGAGAAGACCTCTCGTTTAGGTTCCGCTTTAGAGGGAAAGACCATCCTCTTTACCGGAACGTCATATCGTTTCAAGCGTGAAGAGTTGAAGTCCTTTTTCATGGCTCATGGAGCCAAATATGTCGGATCTGTCTCCGGTAAGGTCGATTACTTGGTCACGGGCAATGCTCCCGGGCAAAACAAACTGGATAAAGCTGCTCAGCTCAAGGTGGAGATTATCGATGAAAGGGAGTTTTACGAGCGTTTCGGACTATAGCAGATCTTGATTTGGTCATTATCGTTCGTTCTCTTTGAATCCGATTGGACCTTGGATCTCCCATCTTTATTGTTTTTTGACAAGTTGTGCAATACATTAACTAAAGTTGTTGATATTGTGGTGATAATTAAGGTTATTATTTGATTATTATGAAAATTAATCTTAACTTTGCCGCACAATAATATTATCAAATACACGGATTAACACACGATAATAACATACATTTAAAACACATTTCCCTAAAAGACCGCCTTCCGAAGCCAAGGTGTAAGTCTTGAAAAATACCAATTACTAATTGACACATAAACACTAACAACACATTTATTTACTAACTTAAATTTTAAATCCTTATGAAGAAAAAGCTACTATCGCTTTTGTCTCTTTTCCTATGTTTTGTAGGAGGAGTGTTTGCAGAGGAGGTTACTATTGAGACCAATAGTTCTACTTTTTCTGCGGTTGAAAGTGGAAGTTATGTTGCCACAGCTGGCGATGTAACCTTTACTTATGACAAAGCCGGATCCTCATCCGCTATTTCCGGTGGTGTAGTAGAGGCACACTTGCGTGTTTACAAAAGTGCAACATTGACGATCAGTTCTACTCGTAACATTCAGAAGATCGTTCTGACATCTACCGGTGGTTCTAAGTATTATGCAAGTGGATTTACCGTTACTGATGGTACTTACACACTTTCTGCTGACAACGCTGTCGGCACATGGGAGGGTCTTTCCACCAGTGTGGTTTTGACAGCGGCCAATAATCAGGTTCGTCTTACACAGATCGTAGTGACACTCGAGGAGGGTGATGTTGCGGTAAAGACTCCTACCATCACTCCCGCGGCAGGAACTTATGTAGGCGCACAGACCGTGACGCTTGCTTGTGCCACTGAGGGTGCTGTCATCAGCTATTCGCTCGATGGCAATTCTCCGATTATGGATAAGAATCCTAACGCGTTGCAATATAGTGAGCCGATCACCATCAGTGAGACTGCTACACTTTCTGCCATCGCTATTAAGGACACTGACACCAGTAAGGTGGCTACTGCACTTTACACCATCCTTCCAAGCATTGCCAATACTGCAGAGACTGCTTACGATGCTGCTAAGGCTATCGAACTTATCAATGGTAACGAAGCTGCTACATTGGCTCATGCCGAAAATAAAGTCTATGTCAAGGGCGAGATCAAGAGCATTACTGAGATGAACTTATCTTATGGTAATGCCACTTATGTCATTACTGATGGTACTAACGATCTTACCATCTTCCGTGGATTTGACCTCGAGGGTGTTAAATTCACCGAGGAGACTCAGGGCAAAATTGTTGAGGGTGCTAAGGTGGTCGTTTATGGCAATCTCTTGAACTATAATGGTACGATGGAGATGGCAAGCGGTAACCGTTTGATCTCTGTTGTTGCTCCTCCGACTCCTATAACGATTGCTCCTGCTGAGGGTGACATTACTGCAGCGCTTACTGTAGCTACTACTGGTATCGAAAATATCGGTAAGATCACTATTAACTTGACTGAGGGTGTGACCTACACCGTAAGCAGTTCTATCGTGGCTCCCAATGGTCTTGAAATCAATGGTAATGGTGCCGTTATTGATGCCAAAGCTTGCGCTGATCCGTTCATCTTGATGAGCGCTACACCAAGTGCAGAGCTCATCAGTTCACACTATCGTGTTGACCAGGTGAAGATCGCTAACGTACGCGTGGATAGCATCAAGAACTCCATCTTCTATGACAATGGAGTTAAGTACTGCATCGTAGATTTCACATTGGACAATGTTGTCTTGAATCTTGCTACTGCTGCCGTTCAGAATGATGCACTCATCTCTCTCAAGGAGGGTGGTGTTAAGGATTTGAACGTGTTGAACTCTACCGTTTATGGTAATGGCGTTGCCAAGTACTTTGTACGTTATAACAACAATGCCCGTCTTGACCGTTACGGCTATGACAAGAACACTGAGTTCCAGACCATGAACTACCAGAACAATACTTTCTATAACGTTATTAAGACCGATGGTCAGTGGGGTAACTATAATGGTATCGGAGGTCAGAACTACTCTAAGTTTGATGTTCAAAAGAATATTTGGTACAACTGCGGTAAGGACATTATCCGCCGTATGGCAGGAGGTCGTTTCAGCGGCAACAACCCGATGATCTTCTCTTTGAATACCTATTTCTTTAACGATGCTGATAATTCAGCCAGCGAGTCTAGCTATGACAAAGGCGGTAACATCCTCGTTACCAATCCGACCTTTGCCGATGCTGCTACGGGCAACTTCACCATCCATGCCGGCTCACAGCAGGCTAAGAATGCTACCGGCGACCCGCGCTGGTTAGTGGCTTACGATGCTGCCCAGGCTCTGCCTTTGGACATCGTAGTCAATGTTGAGGCCGGACAGAAAGTATCAGAAGTTGTTGCTGCAGCTGCTGCTACCGTAGATAAGGTGGGTGGCATTACCCTCAACCTCCCGGCTAAGACCACATGTGTATGGGATACTACCTTGGTTGTTTCCGGTTCACTCATCGTTAAGGGAGACAGCTCAGTTCTTGATGTTACTGCACTTGCTTCACCTGTGATCGCACTTGCACATGACACAGCAGCTACTCCTGAGTGGAAGACCATCTCCGACATCAAGGTTAGCGGCGTTGTGATCAACGGTTTGACACAGCCTCTCTTCCATAGTACAGAGAAGCAGTACAACATCACCAACTTAGTAGTAGATAACTCCGTGATCGAACTTACTAAGGATGTTACTACCTTCGACTTCACAAAGGGAAGTGTAGCGATGAACTTCGTAGTAAGCAACTCTACCCTCTATGCACCGACAGCTACCTCCAAGTCTGTATATAGCAGCCAGGGAGGACAGAAGGGTTCAGAGTGTGGTGCTACAGACGAAGCTCCTCAGACCATCAGCTTCATCAACACTACACTTTATAACATCACTTACAACAAGAACTTCTTCACACACCGTCAGAACGGTCAGACTTGGTTGAAGTATGTTATCCAGAACAACATCATCGTTAACAGTGGTAAGGCTAACTTCATGACCTCTATCAATGGTGGTGGAGACTCAAAGAATCCACAGTATGACGTTACAACTAACTCTGTAGGTACACTCCTTGAGGG
>JAZNGG010000034.1:0-3516 GCA_045576355.1 Bacteroidales bacterium | reverse complement strand
CCGGTAAGGAAGAACTGAATATTGTTGTACATATATTTCCATACACCGAACTCCATTTCAGAAAGAAGTTTTGCGTGTGAATATGTCCTGCTACGCATCAGACCGTTATATGCTTGCTCAATGATCTTTCTGGTCTTTTCTGTTCTCTTGTCACAATACAATGCTCCACCAGGGAGAATCAGGTCTCTGAGCCAGTCGTTGCCAAGATGCGCTTTCATCACAGCATCAATTCTGTTTCTAAGAGCCACCTCAAAACAACTGACCACTACAAACATTTCTTGCGACAGGCGCAGATTATAACGATATAATGTCATTGCCTTCGACGTATTCCCTCCACACGCGACATTGTATTTTCTCATTCGCTCCGGAGATATGATGTTTTCAAAATCTTTGTACTTCATATCCTGTAATCTTTCTTCAAGACAAAGATACAGCTTTTCTTTCCAGTAGCAATACCCCTGTGAGTGTTGTCAGTAATCGAAAAATGCTTAACTTTGTCGTGTCAGGCGGTGTAAACCGTTGACATTACATATTTGTGAAAGTGTTTTTCGCAAGTCCTTACATGAAAATGTGGTAGTTTTCTTATCTGAAGGGCGATACGAAACAACACTCACTTTCGTATAGATAATTGTGGTTGGGGCATCCTGTGTCTCCGATATCCCATATCTATCCGAGTGTGGGGTATTGTGTCGTTTATTTCAGATAGGGTCTTACCACAACCTTCATGTAGATAAACGAAAGTCAGCTCCACACTTTCTTTGTATATGACCCTTAAACAGTCTGTTGGAGTTGCAGATACTTGTTGAATACCAATAAATTCTATAAGTATGAAGACAACAGTCAACTATTTCAGCAGAATGCTTTGCGTTTTTCTGCTGTCAGCAGGAGTGGCATTGACCTCCTGCGAAGAAACCGACCCAATCGATGATAACAAAACCGAGCAGGGTGGCAATGAAAACAATGGCAATGAGAATGAGGGTGGGCAGGAGACACCCGAAGAAGAGGATCCGGCTGCTCTAAGTCTTGGCGAAGTCACCTTTTACTCCGCAACATTTACAGGTCATCTTAATGTCCCTGCATCAGAGGTTCCATTTACACAGGTTACCTTGTTATACTCTGATGCAGAAACCTTTAATGTTGTTACAGCGACAAGCATATCTATCACTTCTTTCGATGCAGAGCAAAATTTTACCGTTACATTGACAGATCTTAAATACCTGACAAAGTATAATTATTGTCTTTATGTAAAGGAGAAATCAGCAGAGGAGACATATGGTGAAATCCAATCCTTTACAACCTTGCAACATCCTTATCTGACAGAAGAAGCACTTGATGTATCTGCTGCAACGGATCTCTCATCAACAGAATCTGCAAACTGTTATATCGTATCTGAAACAGGACCTTATAAGTTTAAGGCCGTTAAGGGAAACAGCAATGAGTCAGTCGGCAATGTTGCGACTGCTGATGTCTTGTGGGAAACATTTGGCTCTGATGTGACCCCAATAGCTGGTGACCTTATCAGTGGAGTATGTCATAAAGATGGCTATATCGCATTTGAGGTAAACAAGACATTCAAAGAGGGTAATGCTGTGATTCATGCAAAAGATGCAGAAGGTAATATCATATGGTCTTGGCATATTTGGATGACTGATAAGCCGCAGGAGCAGGTGTATTTCAACGATGCAGGGACTATGATGGACCGCAATCTCGGAGCAACATCTGCAACTCCCGGCGATGTCGGGGCTCTCGGTCTGCTCTATCAGTGGGGTAGAAAGGATCCGTTTCTTTCTTCATCTTCAATTAGTAAGGCAGTAGAAGCAAAGTCGACGATAACTTGGTCATGGTCAGTTTATGAATACATAAAAGATGGGTCAATGGAGGATGCAATATCTCACCCAACTACAGCCATATTATCCGATAACAGCTACAGGTGGATGCAGGGTTATTTACTGGATTTATGGCCTAGTTCTGATAAGGATAAGTCGATTTATGATCCCTGTCCAGCTGGTTGGCGAGTTCCTGACGGAGGAGAGAATGGTGTGTGGGCAAAAGCATCGGGCTTATTTGAGACTCTTACTGAAGAAGAGATTGGTTTTGAATATGAATTGGATAAAACCAATAATGGTTGGGACTTTTCCAACACATTTGGCTCTGCCTCCAACATTTGGTATCCATGTGCTTCTCTCCGGACCAATTTTAATGCAGGCGAGCTTAGTAGTAGTTCGATAGAAGGCACTACATATTATTGGACGGCTCATGATCATTCAGTGGAGCACGCGTCCACCACCCCTTACTGTATGACCAGAAATTCTTATTCTAACGTTTGTTACATCGTTCAAAGGCACAACGTACGCAAAGATGTTGGAGCATCAGTCCGTTGCATAAAAGAATAACTCCTAAACTCGATAATCTATGAATAGAAATTTAGTTACATTGTTGAAATTTACAGCGGCTCTATCTCAACTTAATAGCTTACCTCAACCATTAATACAGCAAATCAGCGCTTTGCCAGGCGTGAAGATTCGTGATTTGAAGTTGACTGATTTAGTGCTTCCTGCCAATCAATGTAATGGCATATATTTCTTTGTGAGCCCAAATGATAGTGTTGTTTATGTCGGCAAGGCATCAAGCCGCTGCTTTGTTGAAAGGTTGGGAGGACATTTTGATCTCAGAGCCGGAAACTGGTTTTCTTCATTTCTTCACTACCATGCAAAAGTAGTCAATGGAGTTGTAGGAGAATTGTCAAACGAAGATTATGAGAAAAGTTACAATGATGCTCTCGATTATAGATTGAAGATACTCGCAATAGACATTCCTGCTAATCAGACTCTTTCAGCCGCAGTAAAGCATACAATTGCTATGTTGGAAAGATTCTTCGTTAAACACTATAAGTATCAGCCTGGAATTATAGTCCTTAATCGCTAAATGAGATTAATTCCATATATAAGAGAAAAGAGAAGTCATCACGGCTTCTCTTTTTTCATTGTATCGCAATGAATGTTTGCTAAAATTACATTATCTTTGTAGTCTATGAGTCGGTTGGAAATAATTGACAATTTTGATGGAGTTTTACTTTGTGGGGACAATGTAATCGTTTGGTAGTTAATTATTTAGGGTTTGAGATATTTTTTAGCTAATTTTTGAATAATTTCTGAAATAATGCTTGAATAATCGGATGAAAAGGCCGGCTTGTAATAGGGAAATTATAAAATTAAAACAATAAATATCAATAAGTTAAACCATTAAAATACCTTAAAAAAGGTGGTATATTATGGGTAATTCATTTAAGTATGCACCAATGTTTCAGCTTGGCGAGGACAAGACTGAATATTACAAGATTCCGGGTTCGGAGCAGTATGTGAGTACAGGCGATTTTGAGGGACATGAGATCCTGAAGATCGAGAAGGAAGGTCTCACAGTGATGGCTAATACGGCTTTCCGTGATGTTTCGTTCATGCTTCGTCCTGAACATAACGAGATGGTTGCCAAGATCCTTCATGATCCTGAGGCTTCCGA
>JAZNGG010000033.1:0-5029 GCA_045576355.1 Bacteroidales bacterium | reverse complement strand
TTAATTGGTCGGATTTTATTGCTATCGGCTTTAGCCATCATATTGAGATTATAACAAAAGCAAAATCATTAGAAGCCCGCTTGTTCTATATCCACGAATCAGCCACACGGTTTTGGAATAAATACGTTTTGCGAGATTATCTCAAGGCTGATTTGTACAACCACCAAGGAACGCTCCCCAATAATTTTACTACCACAATGCCCAGCACAAAGCTGGCATTAAAGGCTGTAAACGTATTCAAAGATGAATACTTACTGGATTTTATAAATGTAGAAGAACTTGATATACAAGATGAAGATTTGAACGAGCGTGTGCTCGAAAAGTCCATTGTAGATAACATCAAAAGGTTTATCCTGACCTTCGGGCAAGATTTTATTTTCGTAGGCAACCAATACAGATTGGAGGTTTCGGGAGAGGAAATGTTTGTAGATTTGCTTTTCTTCAATCGAGAACTTAACTCGCTTGTTGCCGTTGAGCTAAAATCGGGGAAATTCCGTTCTTCATATTTGGGACAATTGAGTACATATTTGTCGGCTCTTGACATATATGTAAGAAAACCGCACGAAAACCCAGCAATTGGCATCTTGCTGTGTCGTGATATGAATCAGTCGTTCGTTGAGTTTGCTATTCGAGACTATGACAAGCCTATGGGTGTTGCAACTTATAGGGCAACGAAAGATATGCCCGAGCGATTACGCAATGCGTTACCCGATATTGAAGAATTGAAAAAATTACTATAATCCAATTGCAGACGAAAGAAAATTATCATCATTCTCTTTTGTCTGCATTTATTTTTGTACCTTTGCAGCATCAGAGTTATCGCATTGGAGCATAACGATGAAGAACTCAGAAATACGAACGGTTGCCATCTCGTTACCCAATTTTCAAGCAATCCGACCAACCGATTTATTCTAAGCGAGTTATCTTTTCTTGCAAAAGTTACAAAAAATATTCTCTATTTCCTAAAAGTTGTTCTCGAAAGTTGTTTTATCTTTATGTTTTAGGAATATTGCCGTCTGATGAGTCCAAATAATGAAATATAATACTTGAATTGAATGATCAGACACCGCTTGTATTATGTTTTATTAACCTTGGAATGAAAACTACACTTGACAAATAATGCGAAATAATTAAGGTAAATGGCTCCACCACCGAGACACTATGGGGTTTGGGGGAGGATTTTCTTTGGTTGTATTTTAGTAAAAGTCTTCGGAAAGATTGTTGCCCAGGAAACCTCCGGTTTACAACCTATATAATTCATTGGGTATTATATCCATTAAATTAAAGTTTTATCGGGATTGTTTGCATGACGGCGCCGTGTAGTGTGCACGATGCCGCCGTGTGAAGTTACACGGCACCCTGAATTTCTTTACACGGCGCCGTCATTAACGTCACACGGCAGCGTCATGCATCTTTTGGACCTCGGTGCTTTGTCTTCTTTCTTTGTGTGGAAAAACTCCAAACACAGCACGCTGTGTCTGCCATCATAGCGCACTGAGTTGACCTACACAGCACGCTGTGTAGGGTTGTTTAGCGTGCTGTGTTTTAGACAAAATGTATTGATTTACATGTGACTACCATAGAAAACGAAACGTGCGAGGGAAGAATCTTTACGTTATCTTCCCTCGCACGTAGATGGTAGGCTTCTAATAAGCCTGCTATGTTTTTCTAATATATTTCACAATCGGTAAAGGATCGATGTGAGTTTAATTGTTTCCTCAATAACTACTGCAAAGATAATGCTTTTTAATGCCGAAGTCAAGAGGGCACTTTGTATAGAATGTCGTAATTCTTAAAAAGTGTTTAATGATTGTCGATTTTTATTTCTTGTGAGCCAACTCCCATTCGAGTGAAGCCATGATGAATGTGCCGATGGCTTTGCCTTCATTTTCGACAACGGCAACATCTTTGCCGGCTAAGTAGTAGTTGGCAGTTCCGGTGCGAGACGGATCTTTCTGTGGACCCAATCCTGCTGAGGCACAAGTCTGGACGATATCGATCTTGCCGTCTTCGCGTGGGCGAATGAAGTTTTTAACAAGCCCATTGTAGGCTTTTTCGGCTGAGGGCATATAGGTTTCGGGAGCTAAAAGACCCAAGCGGATGCCTTTAAGCAGCGCATAGGTAAAGATGCCGGATGCAGAAGCCTCCAGATAGTTGGCCTGGGTGCCGACATTGAAGGTTTTTCCATCGATTTCATCTCCGATGCCATCTGCTGTTTTGGTATTGTCATATTGCAGGAGTTGATACCAGACACCAGACTCCTGGTCTTGCCAACGCACCAATCCGTCTGCCACTTGCTTGAGGATGAGATGAACTGCCGGGAAGTCCGGATGGTCTTGCGGCATCAATTCGAGGACATCTACGAGAGCAGCAACATACCAGCCCATTCCTCTTGCCCAAAATTCCTGACTGCAGCCTTTATAGGGCTCTGTTTTGTTGGCCCAAAAAGAGTTGCCGTCTTCGGGGGTGGCAGACCAAGCATGATAGTTGAGTTGCTTCTCGGCATTATAAGTGTAGTGGTGGATCGTTTTAAACTGGTGTGCAATGTCGGTCCATGACGCAATGTTGTCCAAGCTGTCTGCCGAGCCAAAAGCATGTTGCCAACGGGCATATATGGGAGAACCCATAAACAGACCATCGAGCCACATTTGATTAGGATAGACTGCTTTATGGAAAAATCCTCCGGCTCCCGGCATGCCCTCTGCAATGCGAGAATGGTTGTATTTGAGTCGCGTACGGATCACCGTAGCTGCTGTTTTATATCGTTCGGCTTCTTGTGTATTGCCCCGTTTTAATTCCTCTTTATATAGAGTGAAGAAAACGTTGCCCGCAGGAAGGTCGTCGATGTTTGAGGGTCGTAAGGCATCTGCCCCTTTTTTGTTGAGGATCATGCTGCCATCCGGAGTGGTGGCTCCATCGGCAAAGGCTTTGACGGCATCGTAATAAATGTTTTTTTCGGGATATTCGCACCAAGTGTTGAGAACGGCATTGGCTACCAGACCGGAAACATAATCCCACCCGACGGTGGAAAGGGAGTCATGATGCTTGCGGTTGCAATAGAAATCTCCTAATCCGTGAGATTCGATCATCAACTGAGAATAGCATGGCGCAGTCTCTTCTTTAGGTGTCGAAGTGCAGGCTGTGAGAGCCAGCATTGGGGCAAGAATAAAAAAGATTTTTTTCATAGATATAATTAAAGTGTTATGTTTTTTTGTAACTGTTTAGTTTTGCCGCTGTAAAGATACAAAATAATATGAAATATAGGGGTTAAATCTTTTGATTTTCTGTTTTTTGAGAGTTTGGTTGCCCGTTATTTTGCGTCTCCGGTGTTTTTGGGGTGATCTCATCACGAGCTTTGCTGCGAGTGACCAAAGCTACTCCGAGAATGACAAAAAGCGTGGCATGTAATTTATCCCGGCTGAAATGGTCTTGTCCTAATGCGATGGTAATGCAAGAGGCAATGATGGGCTGAAGATTGCTATACATGCTAACGGTGGTCGGTCGTAATCGTTTTAGTCCCAAAGGTGTCAAAAAATATGCGATGCCGGTGGCAAAGATAACAATGTAAGAGAGTTGTAGCAATGGCTTCCAGGCTATGCCGGAGGAAAACATGGGGATGGCAGAGAAGTCTTGTCCGATGCAGAGTGGAAGGCTGCATATCCAGGAGAAAAGAAACATCCATTTCATTAAGGTGATGGTGCTGTATTTCTGAGTCACTTTGCGTGTCGATATGAGATAAATGGCGTAAGCAGTGATGTTGGCAAAACAGAGAAGGTCTCCTTTGAGAGATAGGCTACTTAACCCTTCGGCTGTTATTTGTGGCATGATTAAGGTAAGGACACCCATGAAGCCTAATAATACTCCTCCTGCTTTTTTAAGGGTGATGGGCTCTTTTAAGAAGATAGCTGCAAGGAGCATGACGATGATGGGGGTAAGTGCGGCAATGAGGGTGATGTTTATGGGGGAGGTGTATCTGAGTGCCTCGGCAAAGGAATACATCACTACAACTAATCCGAATACCCCTCCAACAAAAATCGTGGCTTTATCTTTAAGGGTAACATGCTCTCGAGGAAAAAATGCTCCCACGATCCAAAACATCAGGGTGGCAAATGTAAGTCGGACACAGGTAAATAACTGAGGGGAGATCCATTCCGGCACAATGAGTTTGGAGGTGGGGGAATTAAAGCCAAATATTATATTGACTGCAAGGACTGCTAAATGTCCGGTCCATTTTGAGGAGATAGAGTTCATGTTTGGTTATGTTTAACGAAAGAATTGTGTCGTGAGCCGCGAGTCGTGTAATAAACTATTCGGTCTAATTTGACATTTTATTTGTACAGACCCTGCAAAGATAGGAAGAAAGGAGCGAGAAATATGAAGTTTGCAAAAAAATATTTTTATAGAGAGTGACGTTTGTCATAGAGAGCTACTTTAAGAGAGTAAAAAAAGAAGTAATTAATATGGATTAATCCGTGTGCGCATGCGCGCATGTATTATAAGATGTATGCTTAGGTTTTCGCGAGCAAAAAAGTCATAAAAAACTCTTTTTTCAATTTTTCTTTGAAAAAAGTGATTAAAAAATTTGGTGGTAAATATTAAATGCCTTATCTTTGCACCCGCTTTCGAGAACGAACGAAGCGATATCGAAAAAACTACAATTTCGAAATCAAATTCGGGGTGTAGCGCAGTCCGGTTAGCGCACCTGCTTTGGGAGCAGGGGGTCGTGGGTTCGAATCCCGCTACCCCGACCAAAAAGGAAGTTCGTTTGAGAAAAAGATCTTTGATAAAGAATGGCTCCCTAGCTTAACTGAATAGAGCATCTGACTACGGATCAGAAGGTTACAGGTTTGAATCCTGTGGGGGTCACAAGGAAAGCATAAAATGCAATTGCTCCAATAGCTCAGTTGGTTAGAGCACATGACTGTTAATCATGGGGTCGTTGGTTCAAGCCCATCTTGGAGCGCACTTGCCTCTTTAGCTCAGTTGGCCAGAGCACGTGATTTGTAATCTCGGGGTCGTTGGTTCGAAT
>JAZNGG010000032.1:0-8235 GCA_045576355.1 Bacteroidales bacterium | reverse complement strand
GCATATCGGCATGGACATGTTTTTCGAGCGAAAGGCTGTCTTTCCACTCCTGACTATGTTTACGCCACTCGCCTAAAAGGGCTCGCCTGGATCGCTTATGGACATAATCCTCCTGACTGAAGGTGACCACAGGATAGACTGCAACTATAAAATCAGGACGCAAAGAGTCCTTCGGACAATAAGCTCCGGCAGAGACAACCAAATGCCCTCCGGCAGAAAATCCCATAACACCCAGCTTTAAGGAGTCCAGGCCATAAGTCGAAGCGTTGCGACGCACATGCAAAAGGGCTTGTTGCAGGTCTTGTAAAGCATCAGGATATTGCCGACCTCTAAAGAGGTATCTGTAACGGCTCAAAAAAGAGAAAACACCTTGTACTCTATAGCGTAAAACAAATGCCGATATGCCTTGAGATTGAAGCCACCGGGCAACACCCTCTCCCTCTGTTTCCCAATCCAGCCAACTATAACTACCTCCGGGACAAACAATAACAGCCGTGTCCAGTCCTTCACAGGTGTTCTCTGATAAGAAGGGTGTAAGCGAAACAGAGGCAAACCGGACTTCACTTTTCTTCCAAATAGATATTGGAGTTTGAGCAAAGAGTAAAGCAAGAGAGCAAAAATTGCCAATTAAAATCAAGATAAATAAAAAGTTTCGCAGTAAATTTAAATTGACATAACTATACTTCATAATTATTTATTTAACTTTCATGCTTTTTAATATATTGACTTAATACTTCATTGGTAACATGTACATACAATCTGAATCTTAGCTAAACTATTTGACAACTAAAATTAGAGCTACATAGGGGGCAATCGTTTTTATCTGATCTATTCGCTTCATTTTAGAAACAGACTTATCGTTTGGGAGGTCTAATTCATGAGGCAATGATTCGGTAAGAGTTTTTAAATAAGCTGATTTAATAGCATAATTAATATCTCCAAATGTTGCTTTATCTAAACCTCCATCTGTAATACCAATAATATATCCATTAGAATTAAATAATGGTCCTCCACTACTTCCAAAATCAATAGATGCAGATATCTGATAATGAGTTGGATCCCCCTGCACTCCTGATCTTGCATTAATAACTCCAGTTGTATACTTCACATCCACACCCATTACATGAACCTGAGGATACCCCAACGTAAAAATGTCTGCGGCAATATCTTCTGTTTCAGTAGAAATCGCATAAGGCAATACATCATATGGCACAAAATCTTTATCATCAATCTTTATGATAGAAAGATCATTAGTTGGATCATTTTTAATCACTTTCGCCTCATATGATTTCCATTCACCACGTCTTTGCAAACATACAAAAAAGGCAGAGGCGTCATCTATTACATGAGTACATGTAACAAGATATCCATTTTTATCAATTAAAAAACCTGTTCCACTACTCACAATTTCAGGAGACTCTCCTTTTTGTTTCTCTTTACTAATATTATTATTTTTACTAATATTATTATTTGATGTTTCTTCTAAATTTAATCCTGAGTCATCTATAAACTCCTTAACAATTAAACTATTAATGGCAAATTCTCCTCTCCCATGAACAGAAAAAGCAATCCCATTCCCCGATAAAGGGAAAGCATCTATTGTTTCAATAATTTCTCTATTGATTATTAATAAAAACTTGTCATTATGTTTCCAAATTCTTAATTTATTGGAATAATCTCCAAAAACAAGTTTTGCACAATATTTTGTAGATATAGGAAATCTTAATCCATTTACTATACGTCCAAAAGTATAATGTTTACTACCATCAATCAAAAAATAAGAATAATTATCCCAATCTTTAAAACCAAATATTAATCCAAAATTTTTTTCATCATTAGCATCTACCTGTTCTATCATAACATCTATTGAATAATCATTAGATTCATCTATTTTATACTCAATAAAAGGAGCTATGATGTACGAATCTGTTTTAGAATCAATACGATATCGACCGTTTTTATCAACGTAGCATTTAGCAACATTAGAAGAAACAGAATTGATTACTTGTGCTGCATATTCTCTACCAGACATAATTGATAATCCTTGAGAATAAGATTTTATACTAAATAAAAACAAGACTATCAAAAATAATAGTTTATAAGATATTTTTTTCATTATATTTCTTTTATTTATTCATTAATATTTAAAATCTTTCACAAGTCCTATTCCAAATATAGACAATAAAAAAACGCGGACTAAAACTTCGTCTACGTTTTCAGAGGTATCGCCAAACACCATAGCAGTTATAAACGAGTAAAAGTCCACGCTAAACAGCATGAACATTAACTTACTCTTGACTGCTTCTTCAAATTGGCGATTTTCTGAAAACAAGAATAAAGCTAACGCTTCTTTATCAATATGTCTTTAACAATATTATTTCATAGGCAAATAAAATTTATTATTATTTTTGACCCTTTTAATTTTTTGCAAAGATAAGATATTTTTTTTATAGACAATGTTATTGTTTAATATTTCTAATAATAATTCCATAAACCTCCATTTTCAGTTTCTCAATGACAGAGGCGATAGGAATCGAAAGCTGTTCTTGATGAGCCACCATAATACTCATGGGCAAACCGGGCACTACTCCATAAGAAGGTTGCTCATAAGCATCGGGACAGAGATTAAAACCCAAGCGTTGATAAAAAGAGACTCTTCTACGAGTAAGATCATCAATCGGTAACTCCACCTCCAATACCACAGGACGATGTTGAGCAGTTAAAAGAGCAGACATCACTTCCCACCCTATCTTTTTACCTCTATAATCAGGATCGATCGCAAGATATTCGACATAAACAAACGACTCTAAATCCCACCATACCAACAACCCAATACACTTCGGAAAAGTTCCTTCTTGCCTCATAATCACACACTCCATGTGGACTCGTGAGTCATGAAGCATCAGATGATGTATCGAAGCAAACGGCCTTCTCTCATTCTCAGGAAATGATGTGAGAAAGATTTTCTCCCAAGCCTCATATCCGGAATCCTGTGGGGATCTAAGCAGCTGAAACTCCCAACTAAAACTATCCTTCATTGTTATACATTTAGATAATATACTTATTATTAAAACTTAACTTCAAATCTTATGACTTCAAAACCTCTTATCGGAAAAGAAGCTCCGGTATTTAAAGCACAAGCAGTGATAGACGGGCATAAAATCATTGACGATTTTTCTCTCAAAGAGTTTCACAATCGCAAATATGTTCTTCTGCTTTTCTATCCAATGGACTTTACTTTTGTTTGCCCGACAGAACTAATTGCCTTTCAGGATCGTGCAGACGACTTTGCAAGACGTAACACCGAGATCGTAGCTTGCTCTACAGACAGCATCTACACCCACTTGGCATGGCTTCGAACGCCTCAAAACCGAGGTGGGATAGAGGGAATCACGTTTCCTATCATTGCCGATCATTCGAAAACCATCTCTATGAGCTATGGAGTCCTCGCCGGAAAATACCAATATAACGAACATGGTGATGTCGAATTTTGTGGTTTCCCCGTAGCCTACCGAGGACTATTTATCATAGATCGAGAAGGGATAATCCGGCACATGTTAGTCAACGATTTGCCTCTCGGGCGCAATGTTGATGAGGCCATACGCATGATCGATGCACTCAGACACTATGAAGAGGACGGCGAAGCTTGTCCGGCCAATTGGAGGAGAGAAGGATAATGCTCTCTACATACATGCACATTAATTCACTGAGTGCAAAACAAATAATTATCACCAACAGGGCAATAGAGCACAGATGATGCCTATACACTCTTTTGATCGAGGGACGAATGTAACATATTCTTGTCACTAAAACAAAACTTAAAGCGAAAAAAATCTTATCTATTGGTTATAAACGACAAAATATGTAACTTCGCCCCTCAAAAGAGAGTGCAACGATACGCGGGGTGTTTCCCCGATAATAAATAAAAGAATTTATCGTTTTATATTCATCTAAAACGTTTTTTTCAATGGCAACAATCATACTCGGTATAGAATCTTCATGTGACGACACCTCAGCCGCCGTCATTCGGGATGGCATTTTACTTTCCAACGTCATCGCATCTCAAGCCGTACATGAGGCTTATGGAGGTGTAGTGCCGGAACTTGCATCCCGAGCTCATCAGCAAAACATTGTCCCGGTCGTTTCCGAAGCCATTAAGCGAGCCGGCATAGAGCCGTCAGACCTTACTGCTATAGCTTTCACTCGTGGTCCCGGCTTGATGGGGTCTCTATTGGTCGGACTCTCTTTTGCCAAAGGATTAGCATGTTCTCTCGATATTCCGATGATTGAAGTCAATCATCTACAGGCACACGTTATGGCGCACTTCGTCAGAGAAGAGGGGGTAGAGAAGCAATTACCCCAATTCCCATTCCTTTGTCTTCTCGTCTCAGGAGGCAATTCGCAAATCATAAAGATCTCATCCTACAAAGAGATGGAGGTGATCGGACAGACCATAGATGATGCTGCCGGCGAGGCTTTTGACAAATGTGCCAAAGTCATGGGATTAGGCTACCCCGGCGGTCCCATTGTGGACAAACTGGCCAAACTCGGTGACCCCAAAAAATTTACCTTTAGTCGTCCGAACATCAAAGGGTTAAACTACTCATTTTCCGGACTGAAGACCTCTTTCCTATACACACTGCGAGATGCCATCAAAGAGAATCCGAACTTTATCGAGGAAAACAAAAACGACTTGTGTGCCTCACTGCAAGCCACAATTGTTGAGATACTGATGAAAAAACTCCGCGAAGCAGTCAAGCAGACCGGAATCAAAGAGGTCGCTATCGCAGGAGGTGTTTCTGCCAACAGCGGTGTCAGAAATGCTATGGAGGATCATGCCAGACGCTATGGCTGGAAAATACATTTGCCCAAATTCTCCTTTACGACAGACAATGCCGCCATGGTAGCTATCGTAGGTCTCTACAAATATTTTGACAAAGACTTCTGTTCGTCAGATGTAGCGCCATATGCTCGCGTCAGTGACACAATCTAACTTCATCATACTTATAATACGCAAACTTCTCATGAGATCCTTCGTGCATCTGCAACTTATATTACGTATAGCATGGGTTATGACATCTTTATGGGCATTACCCACTTTGCTGCGAGCCGACGACAACCGGACTTTACCTTTTGACACAGCCTATGTAGATGCCATGCCTCCTGCCAATAACAGGGTGGACTCACTCGTGAGCAGCGACAGGACATTCACCGGACCCGGTCCGTTTGTTGTCCATTTCAGAGCGGAAGTTCCGCAGTCTGCCACATATTTTGCTTGGGAGATCGCTCATGACAATGGATTTAAAGATCTGGAGATACAATATCGAGAACTGGATGTGGACTATGAGTTTTACGATGCCGGTACGTTTTATGCCCGTTTTGTAACCAGCAATACCGACAACACCGAAGAGACCTATGGTGAACCATACACCATCACTGTCACCGAGTCCCAACTTGATGTTCCCAATCTGATCACCCCGGACTCTCCGTCAGGCAGCAATCAGGTATTTAAAGTGAAATACCGCTCCTTACGGAAATTTGAGATGTGGGTCTTCAATCGATGGGGAAATGAACTATTCCACACGACGCATCCTGAAGAGGGATGGGATGGGACCTACAATGGTAAGACAGTCCCGACCGGTGCCTATTATTACCTCATCAAAGCAGAAGGGACTGACAATATTAAATATGAAAAAAAAGGTGATATCAATGTTTTACGCACCAGAAAAAGCAATTGATGTGTAATACGATGTTTCTTTAATCTATGACTAATCGCCGGAACAATAATGGGTTTAACCCCACAACCTCTAAACCTCTTGTTTGGTTTAAAAGTTTAGAAGTTTAAAGGTTTATTTGTTCAACCTCTAACCCCATCAACCCCTCAACCTCTAAACCCTTAAACCCCTCAATCACCACCCCTTATGAAAACACTTCTGATAAGTCTCCTTTCTGCCCTCGTTACTGCCGGAACGACCCTCCTCTTTTGCTGTGCGACAGAGAGCAGAGACAGGCATCCTGAGATTCCGACTCTCCAGACCTACTCTGCCATCCCTAGATTCAAACCCGAGACCGAAGTCTTCGGACACCGTATAGACCTCTCTGATGTCAGCCGTTACGAACGTTTTGATCGCGAATTGACCGGGATGTGTTACACCCACAGCGGCACACTGCTCACCATCAAGCGAGCCAATCGCTACTTCCCCATGATCATCCCAATACTAAAAGAAGAGGGAGTACCGACCGACTTCATTTACCTCGCTGCGATTGAGAGTACATTCAATCCGCGCGCCCTCTCTCCCGTCAAGGCTGCGGGCATCTGGCAATTCATGGCAGAGACGGCCAAACGATATGGACTGGAAGTCAATGCCGACATCGACGAAAGATATAACATCGAAAAAGCTACACGTGCGGCCTGCCGCTATCTCAAGGAGGCATACGAAAAATATGGAGACTGGATGACCGTGGCAGCATCATACAATGCCGGACAAGCTCGCATCAGCCGTCAGTTGGAAGTTCAAAACGTTAAGACAGCTTTAGACCTGCTGCTCGTTGAGGAGACCTCCCGATACATGTTTCGCATCATGGCGCTCAAGGAGATCATGAGCGATCCCTATCGGTATGGCTTTGTCATTTATAGCGACCAACTCTATCGCCCGATCAGGACCCAAACCATCGAAGTCACCTCGACCATCAACGATCTCACGGCCTTTGCCAATAAGCATGGCTTAACCTACGCACAACTCAAGGACTTCAATCCCTGGATGCGGAGCAATACCCTTCCCGACAAAAGCGGCAAACTCTATAAAATACTGATTCCTCTCAAGGAAGACATGAAGTATGGCAAGAAAAATTCTTTCCCGATCTATAATCCCCGCTGGGTGGTAGATGGTCGTTGAGGTTTCCTGCATAACCCATAGATGTTTTAAGTCCTTTTACGATTATACGAAACTCATTTCTTTTACTAAATAACAGCCTCACAATGATAGACATTATCTCGACTTTAGACCAATGGGACAAGCAAGTCATGCTTTGGCTCAATCACGATGGAGGCGCATGGGCAGATTCCTTTTGGTTTAATTATTCCAGCAAGCTTGCCTGGGTAGCCTGCGCAGCAGTTCTGCTCTACTACCTCATACGCCAACGAGGAGGGTGGCGCGAAACAGTCACTGTGGTGTTGATCACCGCCCTCGCTATCCTGCTCGCCGACCAGATCTCATCAGGGATCATCAAGCCTCTTGTCGAACGTCCTCGTCCCTCACGCAGCGACCTTGCCGACCTCCTGCACACTGTCAATGGTTATCGTGGAGGAAGATTTGGATTTGTCAGCAGCCATGCAGCCAACTCTTTCGCCATTGCTCTGTGGGCTTCGGCTCTCTTCAAAGGGAAAGGGATCCGTACACTCTTATTTGCATGGGCAGTAGGCAACAGCTACTCTCGCATCTACCTCGGCGTCCACTATTTAGGCGACATTTTAGGAGGCACCTTAGTAGGACTTTTCTCCGGCTGGTGCTGCATCCGTCTCTACAGATACATCCATACTAGGTTAGAAACCAAATACCACCTTATCCCCACTGCAGAAATCTATCCGGCTGAGCCGCACTATCTCTCAGCCACCTTGATTGCGACCATACTGGTACTCGCACTCTTGGCTTGTTTCTGATCTATGTTAAAATATCTTTATGCCTCTTGACCTCGGCCTCTGAATGTTGTATCTTTGCATTAAGAACAATAAGAAATCATCTGTTTGTAGCATTTCGATGACCAAAGAATGCACCAAGAGGGGTTTATTCCAAGCCCTTGGAGAGTATTTTAAGATGTATTAGACAAATATTAATTTCAGATATATAGCGAGGGTAGATCCGTCTATCCTCGCTATATTTTTATCCCAATCAAGTTATCAGGACTAAAAAGGCATGGTGTTTATGCTCAATGAGCGTAGCCTCGTTAGACAATGAGCGTAGCCTCGTTAAATAATGCCCCAAACCTCGTAGGTCGAATCAGCATGTATTTTCAAGTATGTATTTTCATCTATTACTGTCCGCTAAACTTTCGTCATTAGAATAAAATTAGGGCTGATACCAGATTCGGTGTCAGCCCTTATGGTTACCTTTGTAGTCGCAAAACAAAATCAAACGTAACCATGGGCAAAAGTACACATTTTTTCGGACAGCCGGTGTATGGTCAGCTGATAAAATCACTCGACCGTGATAAAATTGTTGAAATGAGCCGCAAAAA
>JAZNGG010000031.1:0-29770 GCA_045576355.1 Bacteroidales bacterium | reverse complement strand
CTTGAAGATGCGGCAGAATCGCCTCCAGACACCTAAGAAAACTGAAGTAGGGCCTTGTCGCAAGTAATAAAACATCCCAACTCCTATGTTACAAAGAGTTGGGATGAGGATGTCTATGTTTAGCGGACAGTAATAATTCTTTTACTAATTTCCCTTTCAACTCGAAAGCATACGTCTTCTGACATGAGTCAGAAAACTTTCGTGCTTTTTTTCAAAAGATAAAAAAATATAATGGTGCATTACTATTTATTAACACACCATTATATTACAAATCTCAATAATGCTTAGAGCCTTACACTACACTAAAAAACGTGCTCACACATATTATATGAATTTCATTTTACAACGATTTTTTTGTATATACCAGAATCATCGTTGATTTATCTTCCTAATTCTAAATACCACAAATGCATAAGATGGCAACTCTGCCTTTAAAGAACTATTATTTATCTCCGAAGAAATTTCAGTAGGAACAATTTGGGTATCACCTAGTTTACCTGTAAGCACATTAGAGAACGAAACCTCCCACTCTGCACTCTCGGGAAAAAGCAGTTCAAACGACGTAGTAACAGGGAGCATATTAACACACTTAATGATGAGATCTCCACTCTGTTCCTCTTCTACCACCGAAGTCACTATGCGTCGTTGAACATCTGCATTTGGGGTTTCCAGAATAGACACAGATGGGATATAGTAATCACCAGCATGTTGTCCAAAGAGTTTCTGTACTTGATAGCCTGTCGTAGGCATAACATCTGCACCTGTAAAGTAGATAAGATCAGGATTCCACTGCGTGTGTCCTTTGCGGGCAAGCAAAGGAGCATAAGATGTCATAGCAACAACATCTCCATTTCGTTCCACATTACAAAGGTGCATAGCCTCGGCTAAAGCAGTCTCCAAGCAATTAGTTCGGCCAGGAATATGGGCTGCATATTCTCCCAAATATACACGAGTTCCTCCTCGAGCATATCGATCATAATAATCCTGATGATCCATAAACCACCCAGGAGAACGATAATAATGCTCATCAACCATAGGAAGACCAAGCTGATGAGCAAAGCGCCATCCCTCCTCATAATCAGAACCATCACTACTCGGACCTACGGTACCAATAAGGGTTATATCCTCAGGCAAACGTTTACTTAACACATTGTAAATCATTGCAAAACGCTCCTTAAAAACATCACTGATGAGATCCTCATTGCCAATACCAATATATTTAAGATGAAATGGTTCGGGATGACCGGCATCAGCTCTCATTTTCGCCCATCGAGAAGTTTTTGGATCTCCATTAGCCCACTCCACTAGATCCAATATATCTTGAATGTAAGCCTCCATCTGTTCCATTGGAAGACCTCCCTGTTGGCCATAGCCTCCAACGCAGGAGTTCTGGCAAGGGACGGCTGCAGCTATAACCGGAAGAGGTTCTGCTCCTATGTCTTCACAAAATAAGAAATACTCATAAAATCCTAAACCAAGTGACTGATGATATTTCCATATATTCCAATTAGGGACACGAGCCTCTAAAGGACCAATGGAATTCTTCCAACGATAAAGGTTGTCCAACCCATCTCCATGGGCCACACATCCTCCCGGGAAACGTACAAATCGAGGGTGCATATCTGCCAATAGTTGTGCTAAGTCTCGACGCATACCATTTTTACGACCTTTAAATGTTGCTTTAGGGAAAAGTGAAACCATATCTAAATGATAGGTCGCCGCATGAAGGGGAGTGATAACCAGTCGTGCACTATCACTCGATGCATTAGCTCGAAGAAGATGACTCTGTTTTTTCCATCCCTTTCGTCCTGGAGTAACAAAGGTAGATGCAAGGATCTCCCCATTTTTACCCTCAAGGGAGATTCTTAATGATCCCTTATTACCCTCTGCAAGACGACTATAGAGTGAGAGATCATATTGTTCTCCCGCTCGTATCACGATGCCATCATAGCCTAAATTACTAAAATCACCATCGCCAAGAGTAGGATCATATGTTAGAACAGCATAATGAGGGTTATGCTGATGTATCGGATCTAAAGAGTCAATCTTCAATTTTACTCCATTACCTCTTACCTCCCAAGCATAGTCGCTATCCCATTCTGGGAGACGAAAACGATAGTCGCGCGGATGATACTCAAAGTCTCGATTTTGAACCAACTCTGCATAGAGGCCTCCATCAGCAGCATAATTAATGTCCTCAAAAAAGATTCCTATCAATTTATCACTAATCTGTTTTTTTCCTTCAGGAAGAAGCGTTACAGAGAGTTTCTGAGGCTTCAGTTTAGAAAATTTTCTACCATCACCAGTGATCCGTTCTCCATCAGCGATAGCCTGACGCTGAGCACGCTGAGCTTCATCGATGAGACCTTGGATAAGCGACCACGAGACACGATGAATCTCCCCCAAAACCCTGCGACCTGCCGTTGGAAGAAGGGCTTCACTCTTAGGCTGAGTAAAAAAATCTCCAAGATGCCCATTAAAATAGTCCTGAGGATGCCAATGCACCAAATCAGGAGTAGTGCAACGAGCTACTACTTGTTCTTTCTCGTTAACTCTCCAAATGGCTTCCCAAGTACCATCCGCAAGGGAGCGAATCGAAGGTTCAAGCATACGCTTCTGAGGTCCCCAATTACCATAATCACTCTTAACAAAAGAATGTTCAGGACCGATTTCTATCCAAGTAATACAATCTTGACTCCAAGCAAAATGTAAACCATTATGGTCTTTGTTTTTGCCAGAACTATAAACAAATAGATAAGCCGAATCTGCAGAAGCATAAGGGACATAAGATTGTCCCATACGTATCTCTTGTGCCCCAGCTATAGATGGCAATAAGAGAAAAAGAAAAATAAGCATGTAACGCATTCTCATAGTCAAATTTATTATAAAATTTAATTCCGTTTCGACTTAAAAAAATCTGTCATTAGTTGTAGCGCCTCCTCAGCCATCACACCAGATGTCACAATTGTACGAGGATGTAAAGCTGCGGGAGCCAACTTACCATATCCTCTACGCGGATCATCTGCTCCATAAACTAAACGAGAGAGTTGTGACCAGCCAATAGCTCCCCCACACATCACACAAGGCTCTAACGTGACATAGAGCGTACAATCAAGAAGGTATTTTCCGCCTAAAGCTGCAGATGCAGCAGTCAAAGCTTGCATCTCTGCATGAGCTGTAACATCGTTTAAGGTCTCAGTCAGATTATGAGCTTTAGCAATAACCCGGTCACGACAGACAACAATAGCACCAACAGGAATCTCTCCGTTAGCTGCTGCTAAACGAGCCTCCTGTAAAGCCAATCTCATATAGTATTTATCATCAGTCTCAATAGACATTTTTACACATTTATTTGTTTATCTCTGTATGAAAGATTATCTTCGCAGGACGATACTAATCCATCGTGAACAACAAAAACATTTCAACCTATGGATAATGATCAAATACTTAAAGTAATCCGTATTTTATTTTACATTTTTGTAGCCGCAACAATCATATTTTGGTTATTGGCAAAATATCAAGGGCTTAACGATACTTATTGGCTCTATAGTGGAATGGCTGCGATAGGGCTCTCAGTCTTAAAATTTGTAATGCGGTTCATGGCATAAATAAATGGCGTTCCTCTTCTCGCAATTATTTATCTTCTAAAGGTATTACCGATAACGAATACGCTGACCAATTCTCAAAGTCTTAGTGGATCGAATATTATTAAGACGACAAAGACGAGAAACGGTTGTGCCATATCGCTTAGCTATGCGACCTAATGTGTCTCCACTCTTAACTCGATGATAAAGCGCCCCCCCCGCTGGAGCAGCAAGACCCTCTTGCGCCAATTTAGCATGCTTAGAGCGAAATTTATAAACAGACGACTTTGGTTTGAAATTGGAAAAATCAATCATTGCAGCGGGGTCAATAGCAATGCCCATAAAACGTGTTTCAAAATGCAAATGACTTCCTGTAGAACGACCGGTATTGCCTCCTAAAGCAATTGGATCTCCGGCTTTTACCAAATCATCTTGAGCCACTAAAAAGCGAGAAAGGTGACCATATACAGTCTCTAAGCCATTATTATGACGCAAAACGAGATAGTAGCCATAGCCTCTACGATCATACTTTCTGATACGTACTCGACCAGAAAAAGCAGCCCTAATAGTATCTCCTGTATATACCTTTATATCAGTCCCCTTGTGCATGCGACGCTTACGCCATCCATAAGAAGAAGTAATGCGACCATAACAAGGAGCACAAAAACCAGATATGTCAATATCCATCGTATCCGGAATGGCAATACCAGTCTTGCCACGTAAAGGATCAACATGGGCATCATCCCAATCCCGATAAAGATTGAGCGACGGATATAACTCAAAAACCTCTTCCTTAACATCATTGACATGAAGGAGTGAGTCATGATAGGCATGAAATGAGAGAGACTCGTCTTGCCTGTCCCGAAGTTGACGATGCATTTCCAAGTGGATGTTTGGAATAACGATATTAGGAGACGAGGATGCCTCTACAGGATGCAACATTCCACATAGGAACCAAGCAAAAAGAAAGGGAAACAAAAAGAGATTTTTTTTATGCTTCATTGTCTAATTATCATTCGTTATACAGAATTTTGTGCAAAGTTAGCTTTTTTTCTTGGTCTGACAAGGCGATTAACAAATTTAAGTTTATCTTTGGCAATAATTTTGAGGAAGACATCCTTTGAGGATGTCAATTGCCACGAGTCAAACATCCAATAATAACAATAAAATTATGAAAGAATTACAATATTTCACTACCGGCACTTGCTCCAAGATGATCTATGTACGGATAGATGAAAATCACATCATAGAAGAGGTATCATTCATTGGAGGATGCAATGGGAATTTACAAGGCATTAGCCGACTCGTCAAAGGGCGAAAAGTTCAAGATGTCATTGCCGACATCGAAGGAATCAGTTGTGGAGGAAGACCCACATCTTGCCCAGATCAACTCGCAAAGGCACTTAGAAAACTTATTAATCAATCTTAACACGACCACTTCTTTAGCAAATCGGAACAGAACTCTTTGTCAATGGAAATCATTTTTCTATTGATAAGAAGTTTTATAAAGTGGATATATGACAGAATGTTCTCTCTGCCCAAAGATTAGAAGAAACAATCCTAGCCGAAAGCATTGATACGATGGAGTTTTTCTGGTTGAAGTACTTTAATACGGCGTCCATCGACTAGAAGAATTCCTTCTTTGACGAATTCACTTAATGTACGAATAGCATTGCTTGTCGTCATATTTGAAAGACCGGCAAGTTCATCACGCGACAAATAAATATTAAGTGTACAATTATCAGACTCTAAACCATATTTATCCATCAAAAATATGATGCTATCAGCCAAACGTCCTCTGATGTGTTTCTGTGTCATATTTACAGTACGCCGATCAGACTCACCCAAATCGTGAGCCAAGTCACGAATAAAATATAAAGCAAGAGAGCCGTTATTTTTTACAATTCTCTCTATCAAAAGCATTGGAATATATACCAAAATAGAATCAGACATTGCAACAGCTCGGGTCACATGTGACTCTTCAGCAAAATAACTTCTATAACCAAAACATTGTGTCTGACTTAGCATCCGCATAATTTGTATACGGCCACTAACTCCAGCTTTCTCCAACTTAATTGCCCCCTTATATATACAAATCAAATAGACAGGCTCCTCATCTGTGTGATAGATATATTCACCTTTTCTGATATTTTTTACCAAGGCATTGTCTAAAACTTCTTCTTGCTCTCTAAGAGTAAGATACCCCCAAAACTCTGACATCGACGAGGCAAGATCCTCGCGGCTCATTTTATTTTTTCCCGATAGCATATTGCTCATATTTTTCCCTTAGTAATAATCTTTATGAACTTCTAGAAAATCATTTTCAAAAAGCTGTCACCATACATAGTCAAATCCAAATGTCAATGTCTCTTTCATTTGCCAATCTTTATTATCCGTTGAGTCATCAAACCGTGGATACAAACTGACTCGTGCTGAAAAATAACGATTAACCTTGAATGTGAATGTATTTTCAAATTCTCCTAAACTGACATCATAATCTGTAAAATAATAGAGTCGCGATGTCCAAGCTATATCATTGGTTATGACCCACTCTAATTTACTTGTCAAAGAGGAACCAAATTGGTTGACAGATCTTTTACCTTCATCAATGCCATAATTCTTCACATTAACACGCTCAGAATGGACATACTTAAGGCTATAAGAGAGAGGTGCTAGTAAAAGAGAATAGGTGACACTCCCCTTCTTACTATATTTATAATCCATACCTACATTGACATTCAACTCGGCAGGAGATAAAAAGGCAGTCTTAATAGTCTTGCTATTAGCTCCATATAGATTAAATAATGGCGTCTTAAATGTCATCGAAGTTGAATAATACCATAATTTCCAAGCCTTATAACCATATTTAAGGTCCATGCGAAAAAGATTATCATTCAGTCGCATGGGATGGACAGTATCACTCTTAGTCGAATAAAAACTGAGTTTCAAATCAAATACAGCCTCAAACGTTGTAATTTTACTTGCATCATAACGTTTGATCTCCAATTTTTGCTCGCTTAGTAAATTGGTGTTATTCTCACCTCCACGATACCAATTATCAGACAAAGCCGTTTGCGTCATCTGTAAAATATTCTGTCCGCGATAATGCCATTTATCTACAGAAAAATCACCTCGTGCCGGTAATGGTTTGAACTCAAAGACATAGTCTGGAACCTCTACAAGTGTCCCATCTAAAACATGTTCCTTAGGCAATCGTTCCTTCTCAGGAGCCTTTGCCATCGTACCATAATAAAAACGAACTCGAGACGGATATTGGATAAAAAAATTATGAAGAGCCATACGACGCATATCTGCAGCTTCTTGTTGCCGCTCAAAAATCTTCTCTTTTTTATCAAAGCCAAAATCATATTTAGGAACAGAACGAATAAATTCAAAAGACATCCGTTCAAAACGTTTACCTGGCACCTCTTGATATGCAATAACAGGTAATAGGAATGATGGCTGAGCATAACAGAGCCAATAATCTTTGGGCATACTATCAACCTCCAATAGGATTGAATCCATCACAAAGGCTGCTTGATTTTTACTCTTATTATCAGCTTCTTCCATCTGTTTTTTTAAGTTCGGATTCTCTTGCACCTTAATTGTCTGCATCAATGACCAAAAGGTGGAGTCAAAAGGATGAGTGCGATTATAAGAATCCCAAGAACGAAATAGCGAGGCTATAAGAGAAGCCGAAAGACGTAACGAATCTCTTGTTCGTTCAGTATCTATCGAGTCTAATTTTTGCTGAAGCAGAGAATCTATATGTTGGTTTGTTATTAAAATAGAATCCGTAGAAGTACTAATTTCAGATTGCTTTGTCTGCAAATTCGTTGTTTCTATAAGCAATTCCTCTGTCAATAATGAATCCCCAGGCACTACTATAGGGACATCTTCAAAAAGTAAAGAATCTTCTTGTTGTCTATTCTGCAACTTCGAGTCTAAAAAAAGAGAATTTGAAATTATTGGTTCGGTATCAAAAAAATCTGCATGCCTATAAATAGTCATATCTTGCATCTCTGCATACATATAAGACGGTAGCAGAAACACAATCAATAACAAGATGACACGAAAGATTTTATTTACCAACATCAGAATAACTATATTATTAAAACACCATAATAAATATGATTTCAAAAGACAGTTTAAAGATTATAAAATCACTGACTCTGGAATCGTACGGCAATTATACTGACTTGCCATTATTTGTCCATATGCACCTGCACTTCTAAGAGCAAATAAATCCCCACGATTAGTCACAGGTAATTTCTCACTTTCACCAAAACAATCTGAAGACTCGCATATAGGGCCTACCACATCATAGACCTCTTGCACATCTGATTCTGATGTAAGATTTTCGATTTTATGATGCGCTCCATATAAAGCAGGACGAATTAAATCACTCATCCCAGCATCAAGAATAACGAATTTCTTATTTATACCCTCTTTGACATAAAGGACACGAGTTATCAATGCACCACATTGTGCGACAATCGACCTTCCCAATTCAAAATGCAACTCTTGATAAGGGCGAAGTTTCAAATGACGATGATAAGTCGCAAAATAAGAAGAAAAATCTGGTATCGGATGAGCATCTGGGTCCTCATAATCAACCCCAAATCCTCCTCCGACATTTATGCTATGCAATACTATACCGCGATGCTCTATTCTATCTTGAAGTTCATTGATGCGAGCACAAAGTTCTTCAAAAGGATGCATCTCCAATAATTGAGACCCGATGTGAAAATGCAATCCCTCAATGCGAACATTTTTCATCCCTAACGCAAATGTCATTACATCATCAAGACTACTCATGTCAATACCAAACTTATTCTCGTTTAACCCGGTAGTGATGTATTTATGAGTATGAGGATCCACGTTAGGATTAACTCTAAAAGCTACATTTGCAACGACATTGCATCGAGCAGCTCTCTCATTGATCACCTCCAATTCTGGCAAAGACTCAACATTAAAGCACGAAATACCTGATACTAAAGCCAAATCAATTTCCCAGTCAGCCTTGCCCACTCCTGCATAAACTATCTTAGAAGGAGAGAAACCTGCATTAAGGCATGAACGTATCTCTCCGCCACTAACGCAGTCACAACCTAAACCAGATCTCCGGATAATAGACAATATACCAGGATCGACATTAGCCTTAACTGCATAATGAACTTTAAACCTCTCATATCGAGCAGACTCACGAACAATGACATCAAGTGTCTCTTGCAGTAATTTCTGATCATAATAATAAAAAGGCGTCTTTATTTTCTGAAACTTATCTATTGGGAAGTTCATCTTTTCTACCTTAATTAAAAATTATCTGCACATTAGGATATTTAGATACTCTCGCTATTGTTAAAATTATGCTCAAACTATAACATGCCCTCCCCAAAAGGCCAGACGACAATGATAGCATTAACATATATAAATATCAATAAGATTCCTTAATCAAATAAATGTGCAGATAGTGCAGTCAACGTCCGTTGCTTATCATCAGCCTTAATCAACATGGAAATATTGTAATTACTTCCACCATACGAAATCATTCGCACAGGAACATCAGCCATCGCATCAATAACGCGACTTTCAAACCCTAAATTATCCCACTCCATATCGCCTACAACGCAAACAATAACCATATCTCGATCTATAGTAACTGTTCCATATTTTTTCAAATCAGCTACAATTTCTTCAAGATGTTTGTCATTATCAATTGTAAGAGAAACACCGACCTCAGATGTTGTTACCATATCAACAGCGGTCTTATGTTGCTCAAAAATTTCAAACACTTTTCTCATAAAACCATATGCCATCAACATTCGACCACTTTTAATCTTAATAGAGGTAATACCATCTTTGGCAGCAATAGCTTTAATCTTTCCCTTTTCTGTTTGGCTAGAAATCAAAGTTCCAGGTGCATCCGGCTGCAAAGTGTTTAAAAGCCTAACAGGAATACCATACATACGTGCAGGAGTGATACAAGTGGGATGAAGAATCTTTGCTCCGAAATATGCCAACTCTGCAGCTTCATCAAAATTCAGATTACGCACAGGCTTTGTATTAGCGACAAAACGAGGATCATTATTATGCATACCATCAATATCCGTCCAAATCTGAATCTCCTCAGCCCTTATTGAAGCGCCAATTATTGAAGCCGAATAATCACTACCTCCACGTTGCAAATTATCAATTTCCCCATAAGCATTTCTACAAATAAACCCTTGCGTCACATATATTTGACAATCAGGATTATTATCTAACTGCATACACACATGCGGTTCAATAAACTTGAAATCCGGCTCGCCATTCTTGTCTATACGCATAAAATCCAATGCAGACAAGAGCGCAGTCTTTACACCTTGTTCAGCCAAATATAAATTAAACAGATTGGTAGAAAGAAGTTCTCCTTGAGCAACCACGCACTTCTCCTCAAACAATGTAAAATGGCTATTAGCAAATGAACGAAGATAATCAAAAATCCCTGTAACGATTTTGATAGCCTCTTGCTTGTATGGACCATCGGCAAAAAGTCCATTAATAACTCCTTTATATTTTTCTGCTAAACCCGCAATAATATCTGTAGCACCAACAGCATTTTGCGAACGATAATAGTCAGCTATTTCTAATAATGTGTTAGTGGTTCCCGACATTGCAGACAAAACCAAAACCTTAGACTGTCCATCTGCCAAGACAAGTCGTGCTACATTTTTCATACGTTCAACAGATCCGACAGATGTGCCACCAAACTTTAATACCTTCATCGTACTATTAAATTAGTTCCTTAAATACGTAATAATTTGGGCAAAGATAACAATTCTTTTAAATAATTTACGCATTTGTCGATTTTTTTTCACAAAATGCTATACTTTTTCTTAATCTTCAAACTTTACATCACTGATATGCTCCATATCATCACTCATCCCAACAAGATAGAGATGTTTTCGTGCACGTGTAACAGCAGTATAAAGCCAACGATAAAAATCAATGCCTAAATAATCTGTATTTATATAAGAAAGATCTAAATATACATCACTCCATTGTCCTCCTTGCGATTTATGGCAAGTCACTGCATAGCCATATTTAACTTGCAAAGCATTAAAAAATTTATTGGCTTTTACTGCTTTAACTCGATCTCGTTGAGATGGTAAATCGACATAATCCTCCATAATGGTATAAAAGAGCCTTTGTTGAGACTCCAACGAAAGTGATGGGCCTTCAGAAGATAAAGTGTCAAGAAGCAACAACATTTCTGCATCATAATCATAATCGGGAAGTGTAAGAGCCACTTCGGCAAATCGAAAACCATAAAGATCGATATAATGTCTTACACGACGTACTTGTATAACATCACCATTAGCTATAAAAGGTAAATTTTCAATCTCTTTTCCCCAATAATAATTATTCTTTACCACCAGCAATCTATCTCCAGGAGAGAGTTCCTCTTCTCGTTCCAATATCCGATTTCTTACCTCAACATTAAAACGATTTGCTTTTATATTAGAGCGAGTAATTATTATCGTCTCATCGACCCCTTGACGATAATAAGACTGAGCCAAAGCTTCTGGAAAGTCATAACCATTTATTCGAATAATGTCAGGAAAACCATGACATAGAAGACGTGGTAAGCGATTCACATCTCCTGCATTCAATATATTACGCAACATCGTTGCATTGGACAATATACCGGAATCTAATTGCTGTCGAGCCACTTCTGTTAATTCGAAAAACAATGTTTGCAAACCATAACTCTCTAATTTTTGCATATCTAATGCCGGACTACGTTTTTGTCCGATAGGAGGTAACTGAGCAGTATCGCCAATCAAAAGGAGTTTACAACCTTGAGCGCTATAAACATATTCTATTAGATCATCAAGCAAATTGCCGGTTCCAAAGGGACTCCCATCATTAAAAGAAGAAATCATAGAGGCTTCATCACAGACAAACAGAGTCTGTATTTGCAGGTTATCCATCAATTGAAATCCTTCGAAATCTATATTGAAACGAGCCTGACGATAGATGGTCTTATGGATAGTTAAAACTGTTTGTCCTGAATATGAAGCAAAAACTTTTGCAGCTCTACCGGTAGGAGCCATAAGTCTAAACTTCATTTTAGCATCTGACATTACTTTGACCAAAGCTCCGACAAGAGACGTTTTACCCGTACCGGCATAACCTCTCAAAACAAAAACTTTATCTCTCAGACTTGGAGCAAATAAAAAATCAGCTAATAAACTTATCACCTTTATCTGAGATTCATTCGGTTTAAAAGGCAATTTTTCAACAACTTTTGCAACAAAAACATCAAATATCTTCACTTTTTCATTGTTTTTTTGGTCAAAGATACATCTTTTCCAAAATTGTTGTGTATATTTGCCCCTATAAAAATAAAAAACAGATAAAAAAATAACACGTAGAATCATGAAAACTGTTCTCAAACTCATTTTGCTTGCTACATCAGCATTGTTGGTGGTGATGTGCTACCAAAGTATTCAAATCCCGGTTCAATTCAAAAATCAAGCTGATATTCGAAAAAATGTCGTAGTGCAGCGTTTGAAAGATATTCGTACACTTCAAGAAAGTTATCGAGATAAGTATCAAACCTACGCTCCTACTTGGGATGTATTGATTAACTTTGCAAAAAATGATTCACTCCCCGTAGTCATTAAAGTAGGATCTCTTACAGACAAACAGCTCGAGCAAGGTCTCAATGAAAAAGATGCATGGAAGTATCTTTGCAACGAGAAAAAATATAAAAAAGAGATTCAGAAGTTTGAACTTTCTAAAGAGACCTTTAGTCGCGACACTACTTATGTAAGTGTTTTGCAAAAAGATTCCACTTTCACATCGCGTCCGGACTTTAACATTGATGAACTTCGTTATGTACCTTTTGCTGCCAACAAAGATACTTTTGAGTTGCAGTTAGGTAGTGTAACAACAGCTTCAGGTTATGAGATGTCACTCTTCGAAGCTCGTGTTGAATATAAAGTATATCTCCAAGGGCTCAACGACCAAGAGTTAAATAATATTATTGATGAGTGTGAGCAATTAGAGAAATACCCGGGTCTTAAAGTTGGAGACTGCGAGCAGGCTAATAATAACGCCGGTAACTGGGAATAAAACTCCAAACATCAAACTATGAATTTCATAGAAAACAATTTATCCATCCGGCTGCAGTCGGATGGTTTTTTTTGGGCCACATACAATAGATTGGAAGATGATTCTTTCACTTATGGAGAGGAGAAAATCATTCCTGGCAAAGACTATACAGAGCGATTAAAACAAAAGCTACTGGACAACAATATTCTCCTTCAAGAGCAATATAAAGAGATAAATGTGATAGTTGCCACTCAACGCTTTCTTCTCTCTCCTATTGAAATGATAAAGGCTATCAAAGAAATACAAGAACTCAATAGTGATGAAATAGAAAAGAATATTTTCTATTTGAATCATGCCCCGCAAGCCGAAGAAGAGCATCTTATTATTGAGAATTATTCTAATTCAGAGATTCAATTGTCATATGCCATAAACAAGGATCTCTATCTATTTTTACAAAGAACATTACCTAACATAGTTTTCCACCACCCCATCAATATTTTAAACACCTATTTTATAGAGAAAAGCAAATTTGGAAATAATGCCAAAGTTTTTGCACATGTATTTGGTAATGAATTATCCATTCTAATATATCGCAATGGAAAACTTCAGTTGGCCAATAATTACACCACGACCTCTGAAGCTGACAACATCGCTTATTTTATCTTAAATACATGGCAATGTTGTAAACTTGACTATAGCCAAGACATACTACAATTAGCAGGGAGTAAACCATTGATTGCTGCTATTACTCCTATTTTAGCACAATTCATACATTACACACAACCAGCAATATTCCCTATGGAAATTTTCAAATTAGGGTCAGATACATTATCAGTTCCTTTAGACATGGCTTTATTAACTACAATTTCACATAACTCTTTAAGCAAAAATTTGTAAAATAATTATCTATTTCACTCGAGGCGATTTGTAACAATTATATTTCATCAACCTCCAAATAAATATCCTTCCATGCGTATAATAAGCGGAATCTATGGTGGCAGACGTTTTGACACACCCAAAAACCTACAAGCACGACCTACAACAGACCTGGCTAAAGGGGCATTATTTAACATTCTTACAAATAGAATCGACTTTGAAGGGATCTCTGCCCTCGATCTTTTTGCTGGCACAGGCAGCATTAGCTTTGAGCTTGTCAGCCGAGGAGCAAAAAAAGTAATTAGCATCGAAAAAAACACTATCCAGCAAAACTACATACAGAGCATACACAATCAACTTAAGTTAGGCAACGAACATTGTCTATTTCGCACCGACGTATTTCGTTATCTTAAAAATTGCAATGAAAAATTTGATTTAATTTTCGCAGACCCTCCGTATGATTTGCCCGAAATTGAACAATTACCACAGACCATACTCAAAAGCAAATTGCTTAAAGATGATGGAATATTCATCATGGAGCATGGCAAAAAAAATGACTTTTCTCATTTACTAGAATTTATAGAGATGCGAACTTATGGTGCTGTTCATTTCAGTTTTTTCCATCATATTTCTCTATAAAGGAAAAATCCGCGACTAGAGGATAATGGTCTGAAAAATAAGGATGCAGAACGCTAATTTGCGATAATTCTAAACTTTTTGGAGAATACAATATATGATCCAACCTAAGTAATAGATGATAGGCATCGAATGTAAATCCTAAACCAAAGCCCCCTTGCCACCATGCATCCTCTAAATTATCGCCTTGAATAGTACGCATCACATAAGAACCACTTAAGTCGTTAAAATCGCCAGCCACAATTATTGGTCTATTTGGATAAGCCAACATCTTTTGCTCAATGCTATCTCTCAAAATATCTGCTTGTATTGCCCGAGCACTATAACCAAATCGCAACCGATCTACATATTCTTCCAAACCATCTATCCATGAGAGACTATCTGACATATTTTTACGAGCAATAGAATAATTATTACTCTGCAAATGACAAAAGAAGAGTTGTATAGGATAATCACCTATCGACACAACAACATCATATATTCCCGTCTTTAATACTTTAGGAGGTTTTACATCAGATATAGGATCAACCAATTTCTCTATAAGAGAATCTTTCTCTGAGACAATATACTGACGGACATCTTCGATAGGAAAACGACTAAAAATAAAATCATTACCATCATATTTAGGAAAAGCACTCTTGGTTGTATAAGGGAAACGGAGATAAAGAGAGTCTCCAAATTCCTTATTAAACACATGATTATACTCGGCCAAAAGTAATACATCCGGATTAACTTCATCTATAAGAGAAAGAATTCCTACGAAGTGATCCTCATTAGAAAGGAAATATTCACTTTGCCCAAATACATTATATTCCATTATCCGGATATCGCTCTGATTTCCTCTGATAGAATGTCGAGAAAAAGGAAAATTCAAAGCAAAGGTTTCTGACCAAGCATTTAATACTAAACATGCAACACCCAATACAATACTCCACATCCACTTACGAGCAATGACAAAAACAACACTCAATATTGCTAAAACAACTACAACTATTGGTACTAACAGAATATACATACAATAAAAATTTCTCCTCTTACGGCAGCAAAGATAATAATTTCCTTAAGAACGGCAAAAGAACCGAAACGGCAATAATTTTTCTGTCATCTTTAACACGTTTATATACCGGATAAATGAATGAATTAATATCATTTGCAACATAATCAAAAATTTAAGAGAATACATGTTTAAACAAATATTTATATTTTCTTATAAAACCCTCTTCTCACATCTAATGTTTAATATACAAAAGAATAACACTCCTATTTTTGTTTCAATTTAAAATAAACAATATAGGAACTAAACAAACCTTCAAACCTAAAATAATACTAGAAAACTATGCTACCTGTAAAAAGAAACACACAGCACTGGTTACCATCGCTATTTAGCGATTTCTTCGGTAATCCCTGGATTGACACTGTTACCAATCGAATGCCTGCGATCAATATCAAAGAATGTGATAAATGTTATACTGTAGAGCTCGCTGCACCTGGCTTAAAAAAAGAAGATCTTAAAGTATATGTTGATGATGACAACCGACTTGTTATCAGTGTTCATACAGAATGTGAGAGCGAAAAAGAAAATGATGACGAAGAGTGTAAAGAAGAAAAATGTGATAATAAAGTAGATGGCGAAAAGTGCAAAAATGAAAAAGAGAAAGATTCCTCTCTAATGGGGAAATGTAACGTTCAAAACACTAAAAAAGATGGAAGCAAATACCTTCGTAGAGAATTCTGTTACTCACAATTCAGACAGACCTTATTACTTCCGGACAATGTTAATCGTGATCAAATTATGGCAAAGGCTAAAAATGGAATTTTAACAATCACACTCCCCAAAAAACTTGCTGGAGCAGTAAGAGTAGCTAAACAAATCGATGTAGAATAATAATTATATCCTACCTATTACATTTTATGCCATTATTCTCCAAATAAAGATTGAAAAAGCAATTATTAGAGAATAATAACGATGTCGGAATAAACCTCTAAAAATATTCGACAAAAAGAAAGAGATTGCGCGTTAGGCACAATCTCTTTCTTATAACTTTTAATTTGGAGTATCTTATACTCTAATTATTCTGCAGTAGCAGCCTCTTCTGTAGCGGTAGCAGCAGCTTCCTCAGCAGCCTTAGCAGCAGCTTCTTCAGCAGCCTTAGCAGCAAGTTCAGCTTTTTTAGCAGCAACTGCCTCTGCCTTTGCAGCCTTAACAGCAGCCTCTGCTACAGCATTCTCTGCAACTTTCTTTTTAGCAGCCTCTGCCAAAGCACTTACCTTAGCAGCAATCTTAGCCTCTTTAGCAGCTTTCCAAGCTTCAAATTTAGCATTAAGTACTTCTTCAGTAAAAGCACCTTTTTTAAGACCTCCACGAAGGTGCTTCATATAAAGCACACCTTTGTAAGACAAAATTTTCTCTGCGGTAAGAGTAGGGATTGCACCCACCTCAAGCCAATAAAGAGCGCGATCAAACTTCAACTCAATAGTAGCAGGATTTGTGTTTGGATTGTAAGTACCGAGTTTCTCAATGAACTTACCATCTCGTGGCGCTCTGCTATCAGCAGCAACGATAGAATAAAAAGCATAGTCTTTGTGACCGTGACGCTGAAGGCGAATTTTAGTAGCCATATAGCAAAATGTTTAAATGATTAATACTCGCTTATCCAAGCAGGGCTTATCGGTCTCTTCCCGATTTGCGGTTGCAAAGATAAGATTTTTTCCGAAACCCAACAAAGTTTTCTTAACATTTTTCTCATAATATCGTAATTTCTTCTTTCATTCACACTTTTGTCACACAGCAATTAAACTTTGACACTTATGTCATGTCTTAAAAGCGTAATCATTATAATTGATGCGCATCATTATGATCTACAAATTAAACTCTTATTTTAATAATCTTAATAGACTTACAATTATGAAATTAAAATTTATTTTATCCGCCCTTATCATCTGTTGCGGTATGAATGTAATGGCCCAGGATTCAAACAACAGCCGTAGAGCTTCTCGTCGAGGATTTTCTTCAGAGAGGGATGCAGTAGTAGATACCGCCATTATTAATCGAATGAACTTAGACGAAAAAATGAAAGGAGAAATCCTCTCATTGCAAGCTGCCAAAAAAGAAGAACAGAAAGTTCAAATGGAAGAGATGAGGAAAAATGGCAACAGAGAGCAGAGACGGAGTAAAGAGGCTCGGGCAAAAATGATTGAACAGCGTCAAGCATTTAAGGCAGCCTATCGGTCAGAACTCCGAAAAATCATGGGCGATGAACTATATATTATCTATCTGGAAAAAGTTATCGACCAACGTCAAAGCTTTAACCCTCGAGGACAAGCTCCCAATGGGGCAAACAGAGGTAATCGCAACAACTTTGGAGAAAGAGGCTTTGGAGGTGGAGGATTCGGAGAAGATAGAGGGGGCTTTAATGATAATTTCTAATCCCTTTTATAGATTTCTCCCCCTTATCTATCGCCCCTTATTACTACAACAAAATTAACGACATATTTATATAATAAAGTAAGAAACGGCCTTAGGGTCGTTTCTTACTTTATTATATTGGTGTCTTACCCATAATTATATTGTTTTCAAAGACATCCATAATAAACACAAAAGATATACTACAACTATTGTTTCCAACGATATGTTTTCGTTTCTCCTGGTTTCAATCGGACCCTTATAGTCTCACCATTACAATGTAATGTAGTTTTACCGCCATGGTCTCCTACGCTCAATTGACACTCGACTACCTTGCCTTTTCTCCATCGCATAGATACCTCAAAGCCTCCACGAGCACGAACACCTTGCACCGAGCCATCAGACCATGCTGCAGGTAACGCAGGTAAAAGAGTAATACTCTCTGCTGTGGAATGTAATAGCATCTCTAAAACACCAGCACATCCACCAAAATTACCATCTATCTGAAATGGAGAATGGGCATCCAAAAGATTGGGATAAGTACCTCCTCCTCTCCGAGCATCCTTTCCTTTATAACCATCCGGGCTGACATAATTAAGCAATTTCCGATAGATCCGATAAGCACCTTCTCCATCTTGTAATCGAGCCAAAAGATTAACCCTCCATCCGGAACTCCATCCGGTCGTTTTATCCCCTCTCAACTCTAATGTTCGTGCACAGGCTCGAGCGAGATCCGGTGTAGTAACGGGAGAAATATGATTACCGGGATACAAACCATAGAGATGAGACTGATGTCGATGACCCGGTTCTGCTTCCTTAAAATCATAAAACCACTCCTGCAGATTGCCACGCGAACCAATACGATATGGCAGGAGTTGATCTAAGACACGTTTAATACGTTTTCTATATTGTCGATCAACACCTAAGACTTCTGCCGCATCATAAGTATCCAAAAGACACTCTCTTATCATGGCAATATCAGCCGTACAACCATAAGAAGAAGCATAGGATTTACCATTAGGAGCTATAAATTTGTTCTCAGGAGAGGTACCGGGAGAGGTCATCAAATAACCATCTTTTTCAATCAACCAACCTAAACAAAAATCTGCAGCACCTTTCAAGACCGGATAAGAAGAGCGTAAAAACTCTTTATCCATCGTAAAAAGATAATGCTCCCAAAGATGTGTGACCAACCAAGTTCCGGACATATTCCAGTTTGCCCAAGAAGGATCACCGGTGTTAAGTCCCACAGGACATGCCATCGCCCACATATCGCTATTATGACTAGCACACCATCCTTGAGTTACACCATAATAATTTCGAGCTACCGCCTTTCCATTATCCGCTAAATTATGAATAAAAGAGAGCATCGGATGATGCAACTCACTAAGATTGGCTATCTCGGCGGGCCAATAATTCTCTTCTAAATTAATATTAATCGTATAATTACTACTCCAGGGTGGAAGAAGATGCTCATTCCAAAGCCCTTGTAAGTTGGCAGGGACTCCATTGGTACGCGAACAAGATATCAACAGATATCTACCATATTGGAAATATAGTACCTCCAACTCCGGGTTCTGCTGTTGTTGCTCCATATATAAACGAAGTTGCCGATCTGTAGGCAAAGAGGCAATCTCCGGAGCAGTATTACCCAAGTTAAGAGATACTCGATTAAATAAATGTTGATAATCTCCCTTATGGGCAGACAGAAGTTGCTCATAACTCTTTGAGGATGCACGCTCTATGCGTTGTTCTGCATGCAACTTGTAGTTACGTCCCTCTTTAACAGGATCTTTATCAAAACCATTAAAACTTGTTACATTGGTCACAAGCACTATGACTTCGCTACAGTCCCTAAGCTCTAAACATTGGTTTCCCTTGTACTTAACACTTCTCAAAACGCCATTAGTAGGCATAATACGTACAATCGTACGAAAATGAACGCCTCGATGTTCATCATAAAGAAATCGCTCTTCAGGTTTTAAGTTCTTCTTGTTGTAATAGCTTGGCAAGGAGTGATAGGCGGCATACCCATCCACCACTATTTTGTCTTTATCGACATGTACAGAGTGTGGCAACAAAGACTCTGTGCGAAAACAAAGAGACAACCTCTCATTATCACCATCAGTATTGGGTTTTCTTTTTATGCGAATAACCAATACAGAATCGGGAGAAGAAACAAAATACTCTCTACTCACCTCTCCCCAATAAGAAGATTGACTATTTTTGGTCTGATACCCCACACGGGCTACCGCCTCCGAAATATCTAAAGAGCGGCAATATTCGGAGATGGAGTCTCCTACATTCAACTGCTCGATATAAAGAGTTCCCAAAGGTTGATAATTTTCAGAGAAATGCCCTTGCACCTTGCGTTGCAAGCGTTCTGCACCGGCATAATCACCTTGATCGAGCGACTGCCTAATCTCTTCAATAGCTCTCCATTTTGTCGTATCATTATCCCCCTTTTCAGGCTCACCTGTCCACAAAGTGATGTCATTGAGTGAAATTCTATCACTTTTCACTCCTCCATAGACTGTGGCACCCATAGATCCATTGCCCAAAACCAATGCTTCTTCAAAATATTGTGCCGGGCGATCATAATGCAATTTTAACGGAGGTTCGATTTCCTCACTTGCAACAAGTATTTCTGCATCACTTACAGATATAAGTAGGCATAATACCAAACAGTGAATAAATGAGACAAAACGAAAAACCATAAAGCTTTCAGACTTTTTTAAATTTAACGATGTAAATCAACGCAATGATCTACAGGAAGCATCAGGAATGTAAACTCATAATCTTTATAAGGGAGACGATAAGCCGGCAAGGCAATAGCACCCCAACTATTAACACATGCCAATCCCATCTGAGCCATATCAATGCAAACATTGGTCAAAGGTTGAGGCTCAATCTCAGCGGAGTGTCCCTGAGCCTTATATGGACCCTCGTCCAACGACTCGATGGTGTAATGCAATGCAGAGGCAGAGAATGGGACATCAGCTAACATCTGCAATCCTCCATGAGAAGCATCGAGAAGACGCCACCACCGCAAGTCACTCTTTGTTCCGGTCTCTTGAGGGCGGATATAGGGATAAAATTGGTCAGTAACACTCTGGCGCCATACACCCAAAAAGGCAGACTCCTTGCGATCGGCATAGTTCTCATGAGGACCGCGACCATAATACTCCACAGTTTCATAGCCTGCCGGCATAGGCAACTGCATACCGAAGCGGAACATATCACTCACTTTTTCATCCTTATTTGCCACTAACTTCTGAGTTACCCGGACTGCTCCTACGACATTAATATGGTAAGTCATAAATAATTGTCCTTTCACCTCCGGCATGTCATATGTAGCCTCGACGATCACCTCTTTTGCCTGTGCTTCACCTTGCATCTTATGATTTAGAGATTTTAGTCGGATAGAAGGATTACGCCAAACTGCATATCTTGACTGAAGACGTGCACCAAAATCATTATCAGTAGGTGCTCGCCAGAAATTAGGACGCAACGCTTCTCCTGATGCTATATAATTACGTTTACCCACCTCATATCGTCTCATCCATCCATCTCGTCGGCTAAATTCAATGCGGAAATCATCTCCTCTACAAATTAGATAATTATGATCAAAATCATCGACGATCATTGTCCGATGAGGCAGGTGTAATTGATCTGAAGATGTACTGGATTTATATGCATCTGCCACCCGACTTACCTCTTTTTGAGCATCCTGCGAAGTTTCATTTATCCCGGATGTAGATTTAGAGATAGATTCACTCCAGTAAGCAGAGTCCGTAGTCATCTGCAACTGCTGACGAGCGACACAATGCCCGGCTGGCAAGATCCCCTCTTCATTCTTTAAAACATAATTGAGATTCAAAAGCCATTCTCCGCTATAAGTGTCATCGGAAAGGAGTTTGCCTAATTTCAGTGATTGAGTCTCTCCTGCCGGGATTGAGAGATTTTCGATAACCCCGGTCTTAACCTTTACCCCATTTTTCAATACTTCCCACTGAAGACGATAGGCAGAAAGATCTCGGAAAAAGTTTTCGTTATATACTTCGATTTCACCTGTCGTAACATCTTTCAACTGACTCCAAATACTCTGATAAAAATAGCCCACCTCATACATATGCGGATTAGGGATACGATCAGGGCTTATCAAGCCATTATCACAGAAATTCTGATCCGATGCATCATACGGATTAAAATCACCTCCATAAGCGAAAATACTTTTGCCATTTTTCCCTTTCCAACGGCAAGACTGATCTACAAAATCCCAGATATAGCCACCTTGAAACTTAGGATAACGGCGTATCAAATCCCAATACTCTTTAAATCCACCCTGGCTATTACCCATGGCATGCGCATATTCACATTGTATGAGCGGGCGCATATCATTCGTATTTTTGCTAAAACTTTCACAGCCTTCATAGCCGAAATACATCGGGCAAAAAATATCACTTTTACCACCATGACGGATTGCTGCTTGCTCGTATTGCACCGGACGAGAGGCATCCATCTCCTTGACACGGTCATAAGCATCCTCAAAATTACAACCATAACCGGCTTCGTTTCCTAAAGACCATACGATGATAGAGGGATGATTTCTATGACAAGCGACATTACGTTCATTGCGTTGCAAATGTGCCAATCGATAATCTTTGCGATTACCCAACGTATGCTCTCCATAACCCATACCATGAGACTCAATATTAGCTTCTGCTGTCACATAAAGCCCATAACGGTCACAGAGTTCATACCAATACGGGTCATTCGGATAGTGACTGGTACGCACGGCATTAAGATTAAACTCCTTCATCAGTAAGACATCTTGCAGCATACGTTCCCTGCTCACCACATAACCTCCATCAGGATCCATCTCATGCCTGTTTACACCTTTTATCAAAATCGGCTTACCATTGACCAGCAATTGGGCATCACGTATTTCGACTTTACGGAAACCGACTTGTTGTGGGATAACCTCAATAACTCGATCTCCTTTTTTCAAAATTGTTGTTAAGGTGTAAAGGTAGGGTAACTCTGCTGACCACAAATTAGCATCAGGAAGAGTTAATACCGTTTTCACCTCTTTTTTCGCCGGAAGCGTCTTTGACAAGAGAGTCTGCCCCATCGCATCTGACAAGAGCAATTCGATCGTTCCTCCTCCCTGTGTCTGAATATCCACTTGCAGGAGACCATCTTTATAGTCATTAGCAAGATCTGAAGTCAAACATAAATCTTGGATGTGCTGTTTCTCTCTTACATAAAGATAGCAGTCTCTGGCTACACCGCTATACCGGAAAAAATCCTGATCTTCAAGATAAGTTCCATCACACCAGCGAAATACCTGAAAAGCTATAAGGTTCTCTTTTCCGGGATTAAGATAACGGGTTATATCAAACTCGGCAGCCATTTTACTATCTTCGCTATAACCCACATAACGGCCGTTCACCCACAAATAAAAACAGGAAGTGACCGAACCGAAGTGTGCCATTATCTGCTTACCGCTCCACTCTGCCGGAACCCGGATAGTACGACGATAAGAACCGACATGGTTATTGCGTGTTGGGACAAGCGGAGGATTGTTTCGATACTGATTCTTCCAGGCATAACCGATATTGACATATATAGGATCGCCATACCCATTAAGTTCCCACACTGCAGGAACAGCTAAATCTGCCCACGAAGCATCATTATAATCGGTCTTCCAGAAGTCAGTCGGACGGCTCTCTGCATCAGCCACCCAATGGAAACGCCACAATCCATTGAGGGACATAAATCTTGCCGATTGCTCTTTTTCCCCACGAGCAGCATCTAAACTCTCATAAGCAAAAAATGAAGTATGCATCGGTGCACGATTCACCTCATTTACCGAAGGGTCTTGCCACTCATTAAAACTCTGGCCTCGCACAGTTGCGAAGCAAATACACACACAACAAAGGGTCAAAAAAATGTTCTTCATAGAAAAATACTAATAAAGATATAATAATAAAAGATAGTAAAGGGAACAAAATGCTACACCATCAGACAATTATAAATCGCACATGTATCATTTATGATCGACATAACGAGCCATCTCGCATGCGGCCAACAAGAACGCACCCACACCGAAATTAGCCGTTGATCGGGCATCAACCTGCTGACCGGGGATAGCTTTCTCCCCGATCGGTTGCACATATCCGACACTGCCATCTTCTTGCAGAGCCGTATTCTGCAGATAGTTCCAGGCACGGAGAGCGGTTTCCTCATATTCTTCTCTATCAAGTATGCCATGATTCATGCCCCACAGCAATCCATAGGTAAAGAAGGCTGTTCCGCTGGTCTCCGGACCGGGAGCATGAGCAGGATCCAGCAACGAGCGAGTCCAGTACCCATCGGGCTGCTGGCAATCTTTGACAGCTTTAGCCATTTTCGAAAAATAAGCGATATATTCTGAGCGATACTCATGATTATCCGGGAGGTCTTCTATCACTTTTGCCAAAGCAGCAAACACCCATCCATCTCCACGGGCCCAAAAGTCTTTTTTGCCACCGGTAGTCTTGTGTTTGGGGTAAACATACTTAGCATCCCTGAAAAACAAGCCGGTCTCCTCATCATACATTATACTGCAAGCATAGCTCCAATAGTCATGCAACTTGGACAAATACTGAGGATTGCCTGTCAAATTATACATTTTGGTCATCACCGGCATCACCATATACAAGCCATCTGACCACCACCAATAATCATTTTGAGGGGTTTGCATCTGATATTCCATCACCTCGCGTGCGCGGGCTATACGACGCCCCTCCGGCTTGATCCAATAGAGGTCTGCATAAGTCTGAAAACAAACTTGCCAGTCTCCAAATAGCACATAATCGTCTTTTTCACCATAACGAGCATATTTCCAGGTCTCCTTACGATTACTCTTTGCCCCTTTCCACTGGTTGTGTTCTGCCCATGCCAAGGCATAAGACAGATAAGCCTCTTTGCGGGTCAGTTTATATGCTTCCATATTACCGGTCTGATATGCAGCTTGATCCCAAAAAGCATTACCGGGATTAGGGTGTTGTTGTTGCCAATGATCATTGGCTTTTTCTAACAATGCCACGACTTTCTCTTTCTTGGGGAGAGAGGCACCTAAAGCATGCTCCGTGATAAAGAGCAGGGCTACTAAAGTAATCGATAAAAACTTGACAGCTGAATTTAATTTCATAGTATTATTTTACTTAACAATTATCATCAATTTGTAATCAACACATCATCGTAGAAACCCTCCGGGGTTTACTCCCAATAAAGTATCTCCCGATTGATTTTCCACTTATGGTCTTTCGGGAAATCGTCTCCCTCCCATGCTTTTTTACTCGTCCATTTCTCTGCCGGTGCAGTCCAAAAAGAGTCCGTAGCCGGCAAGCCTAATGGAAGGAATGACAACGTAGTCATATATAGTGAGCCATTGTTGGTATAAACATCTGCCACATTGGGATGAGAGCCGACAAAACCGATGGTCAAAAATCCGCCTTTATTAAAGTTTGAGGCATCTCTAAACATATTCTTCATCACCGCAGTCAGTGCTGCACGGACTTGTCCCTCAGACAATTCCTGTGGCAACTTTTTCTGCCATGCCAACATGGCAAGCGGTTGAAAGACAGCCGTACGATATGGGATGCTGCGTCCGAAGACGGGATATGTCCCCTCGGGAGAGACAAAACGTTCGAGAATGACCGAATACTTCTGCATACGCTTCAGTGCCTTTTCATATCTGACATTAGCACCTTGATTGCGATAATTGACAGGATTGACACTTCGTACAGTCCACTTGTCATCCCCCTTCTTTTCGCGGATCATCTCCAGACACTCGACATACATCGGTTGGATAACATAGGAATTATAATAGTCAAAAGCAAACGACGGTCCGTCACTATACCATCCATCACCGACATACCATTCCTCCACCTTATTCATGGCAGAGTGGATTCGATAGTTATCATATTGTGCGCCGGCTTTCATCAGGAAGCACTCTTCCATGGAGCAAAACAAGAGCCAGTTGGTGTAGCAGGGATCATAGCGACGTAAGCCCTGCATCTCTTTGATATAACGAGCCTTTGTCAGGCTATCCAACGGTACCCAAAGGGCATCCCATCCACGATGGAAACTCTCTGCGATATAAGCAGCATCCACCAGAGTTTGTCCTCCGGAGGTCCATCCCAGGTAATCCGGGGACTTAGGATCTACTGCGTGTGCATATGCTTTCAAAGCCCAGTCACGCAATTGTTTTCTCATCCGTCCCTCCTCGGTGTCATCATCAGGCAATGACAACCAGGGTGCAAGGCCTGCCATAAGGCGACCGAAAGCCTCCATATATGCCACCTTACGATTACGTCCATCCCAAGTTGGAGATAACTCCAGATTGCCATTCTCGACGGTCATCGTCTCCTGCAATTTCCCTTCTGACATGGGACGAAGGACAGGTTCTGCGATGTGATAAAGTAAAGATGCCCAATATTCTCTATCGGTAGGTTCCGATTTTTTGTTCTTTTTAGCATAAAGTGCCTCTCCTCCCAATATGGAAAGAAAGAGAAGCGTGATAATTATTCTTATGTACTGCATGGGGGTTGAAGGGTTGAGGGGTTTATGGGGCTGCGCCCCGCTATGGCTGTTGGCGATAGCAATGGCTCGTGGACTTCGTCCGCTATGGCTGTTGGCGATAGCAATGGCTCGTGGACTTCGTCCGCTATGGCTGTTGGCGATAGCAATGGCTCGTGGACTACGTCCGCTATGGCTGCTGGCGATGGCAATGGCTCGTGGACTACGTCCGCTATGGCTGTTGGAGATGGCAATGGCTCGTGGACTACGTCCGCTATGGCTGTTGGAGATAGCTTATGGCTTTGTTTTCAGTTTTCACCTTTCAGTTTTCTCTTTATCCAATCCGGATGGCAAAGCATGTGCGCTCTGTGAATTACTCCCGTTGGTCGTGAGCTTCGTGGGTTCTGTGGATTCTGTGTGAGAAAAAACATAATGGTTGAGGAGTTGAGAGGCGCAGCCCAAAAGTCATAGCCATAGCCATCTGCCATAGCCATAGCCATAGCCATAGCCATCTGCCATCTGCCATCTGCCATCTGCCATCGCCCCAAGCCATCGCCAATCACACAATCGGAATCGCCTGGATGCGTTCTTCGTGTCTTCCGCCTTCAAACTCGGTGTTGAAGAAAGCGTCGAGCACGCGTTCTGCCTCCTCTTCGCTGATAAATCGGCCGGGAAGAACGAGGACATTGGCATCGTTGTGCTGACGGATGAGACGTGCGATCTCCTCTTGCCAGCATAGTCCGGCACGGATGCCTTGATGCTTATTGAGGGTCATGGCAATCCCTTCTCCACTGCCACACATGGCAATGCCGGGATAAACCTCCCCTTGCTCCACACCTTCTGCCAGCAAGTGACCATAGGTGGCATAATTACAACTCTCTTCAGTCTCTGTCCCATAGTCCTTATATGGGATTCCCTTTTCGTCCAAATATTTCTTTACAAACTGTTTTAAGGGGAAGGCGGCATGATCTGAAGCCAGACCTACAACTGTGTATTTCATAATTATTTGTTTAGTTTCATTTACACTGTGGGAATTTATATAATCCCACACGTTAACCCAAATCGGCCATCAATAGACAAGTAAACGCATTCACTCATAAAACTCCAAAAGACTGCGCCCAAACTTCCGTTTAGGCACAGTCCTCTTGGGAGTTATATCGGGTAATGATCAAAGCATTGCCTTTACTTGCTCATAAACGTTTTGAGCAGTGAAGCCTAACTTCTCATCGAGCACCTTATAAGGAGCAGAGAATCCGAATGAAGGAAGTCCCCAAACCTTACCGTTCTGGCCGACCAGGCTCTCTAACGTGCATGGCAATCCGGCTGTAAGACCAAATTTCTTAGCTTCGGCAGGAAGGACTGAGTTCTGATATTCTGCAGGCTGAGTTCTGAAAAGTCCCTCAGAAGGCACACTCACGATGCGGCACTTCACGCCTTCAGCACGGAGCAATTCTGCGCCGGCTACGAGCGTAGAGACTTCACTACCGGATGCCAGAAGGATCACATCGTAGTCCTCATCCGAACCCTCTACCACATAAGCGCCCTGAGCTGCAGAGGCGTAATTATTGCCTGCAGGGAGGTTCTTGATATTCTGACGAGAGAGGATAAGTCCGGTAGGTGTATCGATGTTCTCCATCGCCAGACGCCATGCCTCTGTGGTCTCCTCTGCATCTGCCGGACGGAGCACGAGCATAGAGTTGCGGTGATGGTGGTTTTGGAGTTTCTCCATCAAGCGGATCTGAGCCTCCTGCTCCACCGGCTCATGGGTTGGTCCATCTTCGCCCACACGGAATGCATCATGTGTCCAGATAAACTTCACCGGCAACTCCATGAGAGCAGCCATACGGACAGCAGGCTTCATGTAGTCTGAGAATACGAAGAATGTACCACAAGCCGGGATTACACCTCCGTGCAGAGCCATACCGATGCAGCAGCAAGCCATAGTCAACTCTGCCACACCTGCCTGGAAGAATGCTCCTGAGAAATCTCCCTTCACGAAGGCATGGGTCTTCTTCAGGAAGCCATCGGTCTTATCCGAATTGGACAAGTCGGCAGAGGCACAAATCATGTTCTCCACCTGTTCAGCCAATACGCTGAGGACTGCAGCCGATGCATTACGAGTGGCATCGTCAGCCTTCTGCTGCACTTTGCTCCAGTCGATAACCGGAGCTGCACCGGCAAACCACTGTTCGAGTTTCTCTGCTTTGTCGGGATGAGCAGCCGCCCAAGCAGCCTTGACAGCGAGCTTTTTAGCCACCACTTCTTTCAGTTCGGCAGCACGACGAGCATAAAGTTCCTGTACTTCGGGGAAGATCTGGAACGGATTTTCCGGATCACCGCCCAAGTTCTTGATCGTATTGACAAATGCTTCGCCACCGAGCGGTGCACCATGTGTCTTGCAGTTACGCTCATAGCTTGTACAGTCAGCCTTAAGAGCGCCCTTGCCCATGACACACTTACCGATGATCAATGTCGGCTGACCCTGGACAGCCTTTGCCTCTGTCAGTGCCTTACGGATCTGGTCACAATCATTACCATCGATGGTAATCACATGCCATCCCCAAGCCTTATATTTTGCCTCAGTGTCTTCGTTGGTCACCTCACAGCACTCGGTAGAGAGCTGGATGTCATTAGAGTCATAAAACATGATGAGGTTATCGAGACCCAAAAAGCCTGCGATACGACCTGCACCCTGTGAAATCTCCTCTTCTACACCACCATCAGAGATGTAGGCATAAATCTTATGGTTCATGACCTCCTCGCCCAAACGAGCGGCAAGAAATTTCTCTGCGATGGCTGCACCGACAGCAAAGACATGACCCTGGCCGAGAGGGCCGGAGGTATTCTCGATGCCACGCGCCAAGTCGCGCTCGGGGTGACCGGGAGTGGCAGAACCCCACTGACGGAGGTTGGCCAATTCATCCATAGAGAATTTTCCGATGAGTGACAACTGCGCATAAAGCATCGGTGCCATGTGACCGGGATCTAAGAAGAAGCGGTCTCTGCCCTCCCAGTTGGGATTCTCCGGATCATACTCCAAAAATTCTGAATAGAGCACATTGATAAAATCCGCACCGCCCATGGCTCCACCGGGGTGACCGGACTTAGCTTTTTCAACCATCGAAGCAGCCAAAATACGAATATTATCTGCTGCCTTGTTCATAAGAGAATTACAATTCATAATAATAATAGATTTATACAGGTTATGTTTTTTCGATATCTGTCTTACACAAAGAGGAGACCCATGCTGGAGGTACCTTATTGTATTTTGAGCCCTGACACATCAGTATCCATGCGACAAATATAAATAAATATATCGAATAACGTATGTTTTCTACGAAAAAAATATTGTGTTCCTCCTAAAAACCCATTTCACCTCATCTCCCAAGGAGGAACAGATAAACATTTTTTAAGGATTCAGAGATATTCTTCTCCCACCCCTCTTGACATCGGCTTCTCAATGTTGTATCTTTGCAGTAAGCAAATGATTTGATTTTTATCGACATTGTACAGCCTCAAGGGCTGAAGTGATATATTTATAGCCCACTTAGGGGTCATACATCGTTTAGCGAGGAGAGATCGACGGGATCTTCTCCTCGCT
>JAZNGG010000030.1:0-2872 GCA_045576355.1 Bacteroidales bacterium | reverse complement strand
ACCATTGCCCACATCTCTTCGGTCACTCAACGTAGGCACATCGTCCGGATTGATACGCTTATCTTTCACCTTGATGTCGGCATGAGCATCGATCAGCTCCATAGGACTGCCGTACCTCAGAGCATCCACCTTAGCTTTCTTGGCAACAGCCATAGCCTGCTCCACCTTAGGCATATCTTCCGGAACACGGATCCTGCCGTTGGCAAACCACTTCGCTGTAGCCAACTGCGTAGCGGCATCCTCTACCTCTTCGTCCAAATAAGCCATAAACGCATCGCGCTCAGCATCCGTCAGATCCTCGCGCTTATTCAGCCACGATGTGATCGTCTGACGATTTTTGCGACTCACCTTAAACGCGATGTCCTCCTCATGGTCAAACACCACCTCCGGCTGACCGACTCGCTTTTGCTTCGAGTTCAGAACGCGTGTCGCTTCTCCCATGTCGCTGATGCGGAACATCAATTGCCCATCATCCATCACGCTCCTTTTCATCTCTGGAGTAACATCCACACTCCACATCTTTTGTGCGCTCTCTTCTAAGTCAGGAAATTCCACGGTGCCGACCTTTGCACCCCACTTCTTCACATACTTCTGTACAAAGCTCGGAAGTATCTTGTCATAAAAACCTTTCATACCCTCGCCACCGATGGAGAGATTGTCACCAGTAAACGATACAACACTATCTTCATTAAGATAATCTTCCTTGCCCTCTTTGAGGTTTGAATATGCTTTCCTTGCCAGGTCTTTGCCTATCATATCCGAAAGACTCTGCTCTCCTTCCACATCTTTCTCAATAGACTTATAGCCATCTTTTATCCCTATAACAGTAAATATATTGTCGATTCCGCCTGTTACCTTGATTTCATCTATCCTGTCTGCCAAATTATACCGCTCCGCCTGCTGCGTTCCGCTCGTCCAAGCCACCTTGTCATACCCCTCCTCAGCAGCCAAACGCAACATACGCTTCATAGCCAACTCATGCCAGTTCTTTTCGAATGGGGCGGGGGGAATTCCATTAGCTTTCTTTTCAAGCTCTGCTATCCTATTTTCGTCTGTCATATTAGAATATCCCTTCTCCCTTCCTTCTTGATGTCTCTTACTTTGGATCTCATCTATCACAAGAACCCTCTTGTGTTTTCTCGTTCTTCTCGGATGTTCTTTATAATACTCGTTCATAGCTGTTCGAGCTTCTTCAAGGGTATTGTGTGCAATAAGAATTTGAACGTCATTGATATACACCACATATATCATATCTCCATTACGAGACTTTCCATGCACGATATAATCTCCACTCTTGAAGCTGCCAACAGGTTTATATACATCATGTCCGTTTGCAGACTTATAAGGTTCATGAAATTCAGTCACTTCCTGCACATCTTCTACAATCTCATAAACTTTTGTCTCTCCAAACCGCACCCAAGCCACAGCTCTTCCTTCTCCGGCATCGCCAAAGTGAATCTCATCACCCTCATTCCACGACTCAATCGAAGGAACAACCAAAGCTATCTCGCGCTTGTTCTCCAAACCTTCAGTAGTGTATTCAAGACGGGTAGGGTTGATAACATTGCCAGCTCCAAGAAAATATTTGGCCGCATCAGACATTTCATCATAATAGTCCGTCGTGGGGATAAGCTCATAATTCTGACCAAGCTCAAAAGCATGCTCAAAGTCATCACCATAGCGTTCTATCATTTGATTGAAAGCATAGTCGGCATGGTCTCCGGTATAAACTGAACCTGTTGCCTCTTCACCTTCCGTCATCAACTCCTTAAACTCATCGTTTATCTCATCAAGTCTTTGTTGGCCAAAATCTCCAAGTCCTTCACCATACCATACTTCTGCTATCTGAATCCTATTTTCATTGATATAGTCAAGTATCTCCTGTTTTGTCAACGAAATATCTTTACCTCTTTCTTCTTTTTCTTTCGCTTTTTCTGCCAGCCAATCACTCAGCCCAAGCCACTTATCTTCGCCCGATTTTAGACCGGCATTTTTCTCGATCATAGCAAGCCACTGCTGTGGAGTACCTTTCTCTTGCTTTATACCATAGACTGCTCGAGCTGCATTGGAGACAAAAATATCTTGATTTCGATTCGCAACCCGGAACGAAATCTCCTCATTAACCTCCGCTCTTCCTCGCAACTCCGCAGCGAGACCGCTATCCCCAAAGCCGCTCTCTTCAAGTGCCGCACTCAGATCGGCAGCTGTCTCTGCTTCTCCTCGGGCTTTCCGCTCTAAACGCGCATAACTTTCTCGGATCAGACTCTGAATATCTCCATCCGTAATACTCGGTGCGATACCGATCTTTTCAAGCCACGCACGGAACGCATCTACGATCTTCTGCCAAATGCCGCGCTCCTCCTCGGCAGCAGCGTTCATATCGGTGCGCTCTGCCAGGTGTGCCATATACTCGTCCGCAGCAGCGCGATGCCTGCGAGTCGCGTCTTGGATGTCTGCCACACCTTCATACGCCTCATACTTCTCACGCGCCGTTACACTCATCGCGTTCCACACATCATCACACAAAGCATCCCACCGGTCACCCATCAGCTCTTTCAAACCAAGATGGCCGACCACCTCATGCAGATAAGTCTCATCTATCTCTTCGACCGAATCGATACCGGGCAGATACAAATGCACCGCTCCTGTCACTCGGTCATACCATCCGCCCACCTTTTTGTTCTTGCGATTTATCGCATTCCTTGCCTTGACGGAGTCCACGGTGCTGATGTCCTCATGCAGATGCACCTTGACACCCAACTTCTCTTCCCACTCCTTGGCTCGCTCACGCAGAGGCTTACGACGCGCCTCCTCCTCAGCAGCCATCCTTGCTGCCTGACGATTTCTAAACGACGTCTTAGTTGTCTTGGAT
>JAZNGG010000029.1:0-103921 GCA_045576355.1 Bacteroidales bacterium | reverse complement strand
GGTACTGCGAAAGCGGGAGAGTAGGAAGCCGCCATTTTATAAATTATCCCCTTGAAGAATTGATTCTTTGAGGGGATAAATTTTTTTATTTATATGATGATATATATGAGTTCTGATCCTTTTAATTATTTTATTTCTTTAGTTACATGTGGAGATCAGATATCGGGACACACCTGAAATAATACTCACAATACTTTTCTTTGTATTCATCCGATGTATATAAGCTTCCCATTATGCACACTTTTTGACTGTCTCGACTTTTACTTGATCTATTTTATATCGAACTTTGCTGCAATAGTAAAATTCTTTTTGAGTGAGGTTACATCATTATTAAGTTTTTTTCAAAAGATTCCTATAGTGTTTGAATGAAGGAGTATGTTTGTCTTTATATTTTTCAATTGATTCATGGGGTGTTTTGAATGAGGTTACATATTGTGTTTGCTTGTCTTTGTTCTTTTGAGTAGATTCCTGATGTTTTAGGATGAGTATTAAATAACAAGCGATATGAACGAATAGCCACATTAGAAAAGGCCATAAAGATTAGGTAAATGTCTAAAATGATTGTTGTAAGTGATAAATCGGACTAATTTTCGATCGGGTTTAATACATATTTTTATGAGAATATTGCGCGTGCAATAGATATTTCTGTTGTACGACATATAATTTTATTTGCTGCTCTCATTTATTGGCTATATCTTTGCAGCACCTTAAAATACGTAACCATAACACAATACCTTAAGTAAAACAACCATACCTTAATCTAATATCGGCTGTAAGGTGACGATAAAGCGGTGAAAACACAACGTATGAGTTAATCTCTTTTATTTACGTTCATTTTAGAAGAGATTAAGAAGCAAGGGCAGATCGTGAGATGTTCCCTTGCTTTTTATTTTGAGCAGAATCTTATTATCTTTGCGATTTAAAAAAGGATGTTCTATATATGATCAAGTCTGAGATTTACACTTTTCGTTATGTTTCTCCTTGTGGAGATTTGCTACTGGGGGATTATCAAGGACAGTTGTGCCTTTGCGACTGGTGTTATGATGATCGCCGCAAGCGGATAGACGCTCGCATGTACCGCCTTTTAAATGCTTCTTATTTACCTCAGCAGACACCTCTGATCAGAGAGACTATAAGGCAACTGGATGAGTATTTTAATCCTCCCTCCGATGATCCGTTACTTCATCCTGCTTCCCCCTTGCAGACTACACCATCCATCCTGTCCGGTGGCAGAAGACACTTTGACTTGCCTTTACTTCTGGTGGGTACATCGTTTCAACAGCGTGTATGGCGTGCTTTATTGGAGATTCCTTATGGAGATACCTGTTCATACGCGACTTTAGCTCGTCGTTTGGGGTATGAACGAGGTGTGCAGGCTATAGCGCAGGCGGTCGGTGCTAATCCTTTATCGATTATCATCCCTTGTCATCGTGTCATCGGAAGTAATGGTGCTCTTGTCGGTTATGCCGGAGGTCTTGCTGCCAAGCGGTGGCTACTCGAGCGTGAAGGGTATGAAAGAGTTTGAGGTGTTGTTTTCTTTGTCTCTCTCCTTTTACTCGATCCTACTCGACTATATCTTAACAAGGTGTGCCAAATTTTTTTTGACACACCCTGTTAAGTTTAATAATCAACTGTTTTTACCAGACCTGAAGTTATTCTTTTTCCTTAGTAGTCTTTTTGGCAGACTTACAGGTGGTCTTGGTAGCCTTAGCAGTCTCCTTGACAGCTTTCTTTTCGGCTTTGGCTTTTTCTAATGCAAGATTAGCCTTTTCCAGTTTTGCATTCAGTTTTTCGATCTCTTTACCCTGATTTTCGATTTGGCGAAGGAGCGGGTTGAGCTCTTCGTTTTCGATCTCTTCGGGGAATTCCTGTTTGAGACGCAACTGAATGTCGCTAACTACATTCATATAGTTGGTAAATGCGTCAAATGAGGATTCATACGGAGAGAATGGGTTGTATGTACCATTTTTAGTGGACATATATTTGAAGTGATCCGCACTCAGCAAGTAAGCAAAATCTTGCTTCAGTACATCATTATTGCAGAGACGGAGACGCTCACTGATGCTATAGATAGCGCGAAGAGCTTCCTGCTGCAGATCGTTACCCATCCATGCGCTAACGTCCTTGTCATATCCGTCCCAACTGATTGGGTGTCCAACGGCTGCAGTATCTACAGATGGGATGTCATGGAATACTTCTGTCGGAGTAGAGAAACTTAAACCACGTTCTTGAGCGAACTGAGGCAGTGCTTTGAAGAAATCAAAGATGCCGGTAGATGCCGGGTGAATGCCACCGATGACATCGAAGTTCATCGCCAGTAGATAGACTTGCTCGCTTTCCGGGCTATCTGCAATCCAGTTGATATATGTGCGAGCATCCAATCCGCCCTGGAAGTTAAGTGCGATATCTTCGCTGAGTTTCTGGTTGCGGAAGAGGAGTCCTACATCGTGTTTGGCTGCTGTATTATAGACATAGTTGGCAGATTTCCAACCCAGGACATGACGGGTCCCTTCGGTAATGATACCCTTGAAGCCCATAGATGCGATTTCGGCACCGATCTCATCGTTATAGATCAATCCGGTGTTTACGAAAGTCTGTGGAGTATAGGCAAAAGTTTCTGTGATGATTTTCTTGTGCAGTTCACACTCGTATGCAAAGTTCTCCGGATCTGTAATGGCAGAGAGAGAGTGAGAGTAAGGTTCTCCGGTGAGTTCGCAGCAACCGGTAGATACGAGTTCGCGGACACAATCGAGGAACTCCGGACAGTACATCTCAAATTGCTCCATAGCGACACCGGAGATAGAGAGAGACACCTTGAAGTTTCCTTTGGATGTGTTGATCATCTCCAGCAGCATTTTAGCTGCCGGAATATAGCTTTGATAGGCATTGCGCTTGAGAATTTCCTCATTGGCATAGTCGTCAAAGTAGTAATGGTCTGCGCCGATGTCGTAGAAACGATATTTCTTTAAGCGAAACGGCTGGTGAATTTCAAAAAGTAAGCAGATGGTTTTCATAGCTTATGATGATTTTTATTGTTTGCTCTATATGTCGTGAGATACTGTTTAAGGGTGGAGATTATCCCCAACCGAGGGTTCTTTTGTATAGGTCAACGACTTTACGTCCGACTTTTTCCCATGTGATTTGGTTCACCTCGTCTATACCTGCCTGCTTCATGTAGGCATGCAGTTCCGGATAAGTGATGAGTCCATACATGGCATCTGCCATGGCGTCGATGTCCCAATAGTCACACTTGATACAGTTAGATAGGATCTCACCACAGCCGGATTGCTTGGAGATGATGCTCGGCACACCGCACTGCATTGCCTCCAATGGAGAGATACCAAACGGCTCAGAAACGGAGGGCATGACATAGACATCAGAGACTTTAAACATCTCATAGACCTGTTTGCCTCTTAGGAATCCGGTGAAGTGGAAACGATCTGCCAGCCCTTTTTGAGCCACCAGACGGATCATAGGTTCCATCAGGTCTCCGTTGCCGGCCATCACGACGCGAGCATTCTTAGCGCGTTGCAGGCATCGAGCCGCAGCTTCGACAAAATACTCACATCCTTTTTGTGCGGTGATACGTCCGAGGAATGTGATTACCTTTTCGTCTGTGCCACGCTGAGCCGGCATATTGAGGATCTCCTCGCTCATAGGTTCCACAGCATTGTGTACTGCCACACACTTGGCAGGGTCCTGATGATATTTCTCTATGACGGTGCGTCGGGTCAGTTCGGAGACGCACATGATGAGATCTGCATGATCCATGCCATCTTTTTCGATGATGAATGTCGGATCTCCTGCATCACACATGCCGCGTGTACGGTCATACTGTGTGGCATGAACGTGGATACAGAGGGGCTTGCCACTGATCTGCTTGGCATGGATGCCTGCAGGATAGGTAAGCCAATCGTGGGCATGGATGATGTCAAATTTTTCCTTGCGGGCAATGACACCGGCTACGATGGAGTAATTATTGATCTCCTCGAGGAGGTTTTTCGGATAACGCCCGGAAAACTCGATGCATCCTAAATCATTGGTATGCAAATGTGAAAAGTCTGCATAGATGCAATTTCTCAGATCAAAATACTCTTGCGGATCCATGCAATAGCCGTAACGTTGCTGGACATAATTCCAATCGACATCACGCCAAACGACGGGGGTGTTGGCTGCTCCTATGATGTGAACGAAGTCTTTTTTCTCGTCACCTTGGGGTTTTGGCAGGACAAATGTCACGTCACATTCGCCTGTTCCCACCACACCGCGTACGATGCCGTAGGATGCCGGACCCAAACCGCCGAGAATGTGAGGAGGCCACTCCCAACCAAACATTAATGCTTTCATGGGGAATATATGAATTGATTTTTATATTTTCGTTTTTTGTTGTTTCATTAGATGGTAATTAAGGCAGAAATACCGCGCTTACCTTTTGGGGTGAAGAAAACTCTCGCGCTGTTATTTTAGAGACTTGTTTTTGAGGGCCTCTTTCAGATCGTAGTTTTCGACATTCTGCATCGCTCTGAGCACCTCTGCCACATTGATTGCGATAGAGATAGCTCCATGGCTGTTAAACGGTGGATTGCCGTCATAAACCTCAGAGATATTGCCGATGCAGTGATTGCCTAACTCTGCCTCATAGTTCATCAGACGACGTTTGATGAATGCCACACCACTGCGGGTGAAGACTTTGAGATAGGCTTCGCTGTAGATACCGATCAGCCATGGCCAGATGGTGCCATTGTGATATGCGAGGTTACGCTCTGTGGCATTGCCCCAGTAATACGGACGATAATGTCCTGCCTGAGGAGTCAGAGAGCGAATGCCTTTGGGGGTCAGCAACTCCTTGGTCACCATGTCGAGGGCAGCCTTACGGGCTGGTTTGTCGAGCGGAGTATATTTCAGACCGAGTGCCCACAACTGGTTAGGACGGACACTTGGATCTGCATATCCGAGGGTTACATAGTCATACAGATAACCTCCGGGGGCAGTAAATGTCTTGGCAAAGTTGTGCTCATAAGTGGCAGCAAGAGCCTGATATTTCTCAATCTTTTCGGCATCGCCTCCGACTGTCGTCAGCAACTCGATGGCAAAACGAAGTGCGTTATACCAAAGCGCGTTAAACTCTACGAGATATCCTGTGCGTGGAGTGATCGGATGTCCATCGAGGGTGGCATTCATCCATGAGATGGGGCGATCTCCCTCCTCTGAATAGACGAGTCCGTTGGTGTGCAGTTTGAGGTTAGGTGCCTTATCATTGATCACATAGTCCAGGATGTCAGTGAGCAGTGAGCCGTACTTGTCTGCTGTCTGCTGAGCAGATGTGATACCCTTATATTGTTGCAATGCCCAAGTGCACCAAAGCGGTACGTCGGGACTATCGATCTCTGTGATGATGTCATCCAGTTTCTCGTCCTCCATATAGGCTCTCAGAGCGGCAGCTGCCGGCTCCATGATCTTCTCAAATTCATCGATATCACCGATGGAAATAGTTGTACCGGGGAGGGCGATAAATGTATCTCTCGCGCGAACTTTAAACCATGGGTATCCGGCGATGATATAGTCTTTGTTATTACGGGAGATAAGGTGACTGGTGGCAGAGATCTTGAGACAATTATAGAAATTGTCGCGTGATGTACGCAGTTTCAATTCACGGGTAAACAGAGCTTTCAGCTTTTTAGGATCGATCTCTGAGATACCTGCTGAGAATATGATGCTCTCACCCTTCTTGATCTGCACTTCGAAGTAGCCCGGCATGAAGAGGTCTTCCTTAAATGCATATCCGCGCACCTGTTCGCGAGGATATTCGACACCCATATTCCAGTCCGGACAAGAGGTATATGTGCACTCTTTCGAGAGCTGCATATAGAGATGGGGATAGCCGGCATAGAGGGAGGTCGCGATACCATTGGCCACTACGTCATAATTCAGATTGACCTTGTTGTTCTTGTGGGTCAGTTTGTTTACGTTGCGGAATGCCAGCTGCGGACGGAACTTGATGGTCGTCTCACTGTGTGCATCGAGCAAGGTGTAACGCAATAGTACACGATTGTCGTTATGCACGAGGAAACTCTCTTTCTGCAGGATGACTCCTCCCACGCGGAAGATCTTCTTAGAGATTGTCGTACAGTCAAACTCTCTGATGTATTTGTGCCCACGTGGCGCAAAAGTGTCTCCTTCGTATTTGTGGATTCCAAGGTTAAACTCTGCTCCGTGCTGGATGACACTTTCGTCCAATGAGGAGAGCAACACGTGGTTGTCTTCATCGATTTCCGGCACAGGGATAACTAACAGACCGTGATACTTACGGGTGTTACAGTCAGTCACCGTTGTACAAGAATAGGCTCCGGCCTTATTGGTGCGGAGATACTCGATCGGCAAAGACTGTTCCAAATTGGTAAGCAGGGTCTTGTCAAATTTCAAATAACTCATTTTGCTTTATATTTTTCGGTATTACTCTATCAGGTTATTTCTACAAGTCATGCGATGACCGAAATAAAACTTTTTACATTTCATTAAGTCACCGATTCTTATTTCATGGCAAATTTAGCAATTATCAAACATAACGGCAATTTTCAGAGCAGAAATTTCTTGTTTTTCACCGATATTCTTTTAAAAACATGTTTTTTAGCATCAAAAATAAAATACTCTCCGTCATTAATCATCTATCTAATGACCGATTTGGGTTTAAAACCCTCCTTAAGAATGTGCTGTATGAAAAGCGCGGATGCGTTCTTCAAACAGAGGGAACTGTGCGCGGGTGATAAACGATGTGCAGATCCTGACCCCCTCCTGCCGACTGCCCATGGTGTTGAGCGGGAATACACTGATGCCGTAAAACATCAGTTCCCGAGTGAGTTCGACAGCGCTCATCCCCGGATATTGTGTGGTGAAATAAAAACCATCTGCCAGGGGGTGCCCCATGTCGTTGTCATAAACGATATAGAATCCGTTTTGCAGGAGCACCTCTTTCATAAATTTTGCCCTCACCCCATATTCTTTCAGATCTTCGATGAAATCATATCGCCCTTCGCACGCAGCCTCCATCATGGCGGCCAATGCCACTTGCGCGGAGTGTGCCGTTCCGGAGGAGAGGGTGTAAAGGATTCGGTTAGTGAAAAAGCGACCGAAAGAGCCGATGCCGAATTTTTCTTGCAGGGGCAGATATTGTCGGTCATAAAGAGTGTCACTGATGGCGGTCACACCGATCCGTTGTCCGGCATAGCTGAATGCTTTCGACCCGGAGATCGCCAGTATGTAGAGATCCGTATAGCGGGCAACGCTGGCTTGGTAAGGGGGCTCAAAAGGATGACTCAAATCGCGTCTGAAGTCCATCCCGAAGTATGCCAGATCTTCCAGTACCACAGTGTCATAACGGGTCGCCAACGCACCGATGCCGGCCAATTCTTCCTCATTGAAGCAGACCCATGACGGATTGTTAGGATTGCTATAGACGATGGCACAGATATTTCCCGGGCGGAGGATCTCCTCCAGGGCAGCGAGCATTTTGTCTCCTCTCAGATCATGGATGTCCAGTCCGATATGTTTCAGTCCGATCACCTCTGCCTGTGTCTTCTGCACGGGGAATCCGGGATCGATAAAAAGCACAGTGTCCCGATCGGGGCACGCATGGTGCAGTGTCATCAGGGCCGCAAAAGTTCCCTGCATAGAGCCTACCGTCGCACAGCAACTCCCCGGAGCTACATCGATCCCGACATACCCTTTGATAAATCGGGATGCAGCCGTTTTCAGTCTCTCTATCCCTGCCGTAGGGGGATAGATCGCAGCCACACCCTTGTGGAGTGCTTCACATTCGGCATTGATGCCGATTTCGCTTGGAGTCAGACCCGGGACACCCATCTCCAGATGGATAAACGATTCGCCGGTGCTCTTCTCTATGGCGCGACTGAGATCAGCGATGTCTCGGATAGTGATTTGGGCAAAGTCAGTAATGCCGGCATTGCGGATGATCGACTCTATTTCGGTGCGGTTAAAAGGGTACTGTTTCATGCGAGCGTAGAGACATTATAAGTTATGATTCCTGTTTATCCCCTTGGGGATGGAGTGCGGAGGGTTGCGATTTCTCCTGCCGAGGGGAAGAGGGGTGTCCGGACAAGAATGGCATCCATCGGTCAATGACCTGGATCGGCAGATATAATATGAGTATGACCAAAATCGTGAGAAGCGGATTCAAGCCCGGCACCCCCTCCAGATATTGGGGTGTGCCGCTGATCCGGTCAGCCAGGATTTTGATGATTCCGATGCAGTAGTTTTGCAGCGCCAGGATGATGATCGTGTTTTTTCCGATGGTTTCCACCCACGATTTTGCACCGATCCACGATGCGATCGCCTTGCATAGGCTGATGTAGGAGGGCAATAACAGGAGACCTCCGCAGACCAGCAGGGCATACCTCAAAAGATCTTTAGCGGTGCCGGGAGGGAGATCAGCGGTGTGATATGCCCTCATGTATATCAATGTCAGTGCGATGGGCAGAGTGATGCCGATCAATTTTCGGTGCGAACGGAAAGAGACTGACGCGATAAGGTCTTTAAAACAGTTGGCAAAAGCATAGAAAGGGAGGTAGAGCAAGGCATCCAGCAATTGCCAGATGTGTGTTACCTCAGTGACTGCCGGGATCAGCGGCATCAGCATACATGTCGCAAAGAGCCACTTTCGGGGGACGATGCGCTGGAGTAGGTAGTAGAGAGTTTGCAGCGTGAAAAGGCAGGCGATAAACCAAAACGGTGCCACGATCAGTTGCGGTCGTCCCGAGAGCTGCTGGAGGATGGGGGCAAGAGCAGAGGCTTGGTCACCTGCCAGATCTCTGCCGAAAGCCAACCATAAAAGATAGAAAACGAGTGAAAAAGCAAAATAGGGGACCAGTAACTGTCGCCCTCTATGGAGGAGAAATGCTTTGAGAGACTCAAACTTTTCGGACTTGAAGAGAAACCCGGCGATGAGAAAAAACGCAGGCATCCGAAGCATAGACACCACCTCGGCACCGAAACCTTCGGGCCGGGGTGGTGTGTGATATGAGACTACCAGGCAGATGGAAAAAACCTTGGCGTAGTCGATCCAGGGAAGCCTGTGTCTGTTCATGATGATCTCTTAAAATGTCCTGAAGCCCATCAGCTTGCGCATCTCTTTGAGTGTGGCGCGGCTGCTTTCACGAGCCTGTTCTGCTCCGCGTGCGGCTACTCGGTTCAGGTAGTCGGTGTCCTGATAGATAGACTCATAACGTTCGCGGATCGGAGTCGTTACTTTCAAGATGTCAGCAGCGAGTTGTCCTTTGAGATCTCCGTAACGGATGGAGCAGTCGTTCCATGCTGCCATAAACTGATCATAGGTCTCCGGAGAGGAAACGATCTTCATGATGTAAAACAGATTGGCGATGGTCTCCGGCATCGGGCTGTTTGGTTCGGTCGGAGTCATGTCTGTAACTGCTTTTTTCACCTTTTTGGTCAGTGTCTTATCGTCGTCGTTGAGATAGATGCAGTTTCCTTCGCTCTTGCCCATCTTGCCGCTGCCGTCCAGTCCGGGGATCTTGATGGGCTCTCCCTCCGGGATGTAGGGTTTGGGCTCAACAAAGAGGTCTGTCTTATAGAAACGATTGAAGCGACCGGCATAGTTGCGAGCCATCTCCAAGTGCTGGATCTGGTCTTTGCCCACGGGGACAAAGTCCGCACGATGTTGCAGGATGTCGGCAGCCATCAGCACCGGATAAGTGAGCAGACCGGCATTGACATTATTGGGGTTTTTGCGCACTTTATCTTTAAACGATACGGTCTTTTCCAGCTCACCCACATAGGCATGCATATTGAGCAACGCATAGATTTCGCACACCTCCGGCACATCGCTTTGCACATAGACCGCAGCCTTCTCCGGGTCGATGCCGGCAGCGAGATATTCTGCCAGGATGCTCCTCACGTTGGGATTGAGGATCGAGGGGTCCGGTTGGGTGGTAAGTGAGTGATAATCTGCTATAAAAAAGAAACATTTATATTCCTCCTGCATCTTGACAAAGTTGCGGAGTGCGCCGTAATAGTTGCCGAGGTGGAGATGTCCTGTGGAGCGGATGCCGCTTACAACGATTTTTTTAGATTCCATGTGTGATAATTATTTTACGATATTGGCTTCGTGGATGAGTTCCAGCAGTTTGTCCACCACCTTTTCGTTACCTGCCACGATGCTGATGTTTCTGTCCTCTCTGAATGATTTTACCACTCCTCCGGCTTCTCGGACGATGAGTTCGCCGGCGCAGACGTCCCAGGGTTTCAGATCGAGTTCCCAATAGGCGTCGAGCAGACCGCACGCCACGCAACAGAGATCGTAGGCCGCTGCTCCCATGCGTCGTATGCCTCGGATGTTGGGGAGTATGGCATTCAGATTGTTCAGATTGTTATCCGGATTGCTCCCCTTGTCATAGGGGAATCCTGTACCGCAGACGCAGTGATTCAGGATGTTTTTTCGGGAGACACGGATGAGTTTTCCGTTCCATGTGGCTCCTTCACCTTTTTTTGCAGCAAATACCTCATCGATAAACGGGACATATACGACACCGACCTGAGTCTCGCCTTTATATCTCACCCCGACACTGACGCAGAAGATGGGGAGTCCCTGGCTGTAGTTGTTGGTCCCGTCGAGGGGGTCGATCACCCATTCCCAGTCAGACTCATTCTCATGCGCCCCGGTCTCTTCGCCCAGGATGCTGTGTGAGGGGAATGTCGTGCTGATCTTCTCCATCAGTAGGGATTCACATGCGCTATCGACCTCCGTTACCACATCGTGCTCGCTGCTCTTGGTCGTCATGCTGAGTCGGCGTGAACGGAATTTTTCCAATTGAATCTTGCCTGCCTCCATAGCCCAATCTATGGCACATTGGAGGATGTGCTGTTTGTCTTCCGGGATGGAACGTTTCGGGTATTTCATTGCAAATACAGATTTTACGAAGCAAAGGTATGTGTTTTTTCTGTTATACCCAAATTTTTCTTGATTTGGTTTAGGGGGCGAAGGAAAGAGGAGAGAGGAAAGAGGAGAGAGAACAGAGTACAGATAACAGAGAAAACTGAAAGCCATCTGCCATCGCCATCAGCCATCGCATGGCGCAGCCCCTTATTTGGTTTAGTAGTTTAGAGGTTTATTAGTTTATTTTCCCCCTTGTTTGGTTTACAAGTTTAGAGGTTTATTAGTTTATTTTTTCAATCCCTTCAACCACTCAACCCTTCAACCCCTCACCCCCTCACCCAAAAGTCACACTGAAATATGTTTTTATCGCACACAGAGCGCACATACTCCGCAGTGCTTCCCATCCGGATGGTAAACGCAAGCGATAGCGTGCGTTTCTCTGTGAAATTCTGTGAGATCTGTGTGCAAAAAAACTATGGCTAATGGCTATAGCAGATGGCTCATCTTTCACCTTTCAGTTTTCACCTTATAATGGGGCTGCGCCCCTTAAACCCCTTAACCCTTCAACCAATAAACCCCTCAACCAACCCTGCCATTTATAAAACATTAACACCTAAATGTCATCTTGGTATATCATTTTATAAGGTTCTGCATATACTCCGGCTTTGAGCCAAATACAAAGGGAAACTCTTAATGGTAGGGGCAAAAGCGATCAGAACACCTAGTGTAAATCATAAAAATCATAGCAAAGTTCGAGTGAAAAATAGAGAAAGAGTAAATTTTCACGCATCGGCTCTCATGAGTTCAAGCGCCGGCTTATGTGGGGCAACGCGTCAGGGCGAATTTTTCACACGCGTAGCCTCGTTACACAACGAGCGTACGCTCATCGGCCAACGAGGGTACGCGTGTTGAATAATGAGGCTACGCTCGTGAAGTAAAAAGCCTCGGCCCTTCAAGCAAAAATACACGATGAATGGACCTTTTCGAGTCACCGAATTTTCATCCGGACGACCGGGTACAAGAACACAAAAAACGATGAAGCATCGAAACATGGAGGGTGAAAACCCTGCAACGTCTCAACGCTTCATCTATCTTTCATTCCAGTCTGCCGCAAAGATACTACATCTGAAATCCGATGTCAAGAGGTGGAAACAATTTTTAACAGTTGGGTTGGTTTGGGAGTTGGGTACAGATAACAGATAATAGAGTACAGATAACAGAGGAGCCCTCGCCATCTGCCCTCGTTTTTTGCACACAGAACACACAGAAAAGCACAGAGAAACGCACACTATCGCTTGCGTTTACCATCCGGATGGGAAGCACTGCGGAGCATGTGCGCTCTGTGAAATTCTGTGTATTATTCCCTTTGGTCATGAGCTTCGCGGGTTCTGTGTGCAAAAAAATCAAGGGTTTAGGGGCTGCGCCATGCGATGGCAGATGGCTTTCAGTTTTCTCTGTTATCTGTACTCTGTTCTCTCTCCTCTTTCCTCTCGTCTGCCTTTATCCTATTTCAAAATTCTTGTTGTCGATATATGCCTCCAGGAGTCGTGTGATACCATTCTCATTGTGTGGAGAGACATAAAAATCTGCCACTCCGGCTGGGATGAGGCAACTGTTGCCCTCTGTCAGCGTCACTATGCGACACTCCGGTGCAGGCATTTCATCGTCAAAGCCTTTAGCACTTTGGATACGGATCGTGCAGTGCCCCTCGAGACACATATATATAATAAAGGAGTCGTATTTATAGAGTTTGCGGTGGAACGCGCGATTCACCTCCAGCAGTTTGACCACAAAAAACTCACTCATGATGATCGGCACCGGCTTGTTGATACGGTGTTCATAATGGGTCCTGTAGTCGGGATAGACCCGATAGTCCAACGCATCTTTAGCCCATTCGGTATGGAGCTGGCGCGGCTTGCCGTCGAGACCTAAACGGTTGTAGTCGAAGATACGATAGGTCACATCACTCGATTGCTGCACCTCAGCCAGCAGGATCCCTCCACAGATGGCGTGGATGCGACCGGCAGGGATGTAGAAGACATCTCCGGCATGCACCTCATGCGCTTCGAGCACGTCGCAGATCGATCCGTCTTCGATCCGTTTCTGATATTCATATTGAGAGATTCTCTCCTTAAACCCGGCATAGAGACGCGCCCCCGGTTCGGCTTTCATCACATACCACATCTCAGTTTTCCCAAACTTCCCGTGCCGTTCTTTGGAGAGTCGGTCATCGGGATGCACCTGTATCGATAGGTCGCGGGCTGCATCGATAAACTTGATCAGGAGCGGGAAGACATTGCCATATTTCTTTTGCACTGCCTTGCCGAGCATCAGCGACCCATATTCCTCGGTCAGTTCCGCCAGATTTCTTCCCTGCAGCGGACCATTTTTCACCGTAGAGAGACTGCCGGGCACGGCGCTCACCTCCCAACTCTCCCCGATCGGTTCATCATCGGCAGGGAGTTGCTTCATCGGTTTGAGCCGGTTTCCACCCCAGATGACGGTGTGGAAGTTATCTTCAAAAAGAAGTGGATAAAGTGGTAACATATGTTGGGGTTGAAGGGTTGATTGGTTGAGGGGTTTAAGGGCTACCGCCCGGCTATGGCAGATGGCGATGGCTATGGCTTTGCTCTTTACTCTTTATTTGGTCATGAGCTTCGCGGGTTATTCCCTTTGGTCATGAGCTTCGCGGGGTGATTGGTTTATGGGCGCAGCCCCCATTATAAGGAGAGAACTGAAAGCTAAGCCATCAGCCATCGCCATGAGCCATAGTTTTTTTCACACAGATCTCACAGAATTTCACAGAATAACGCACGCTGTCGCTTGCGTTTACCATCCGGATGGGAGCACTGCGGAGCATGTGCGCTCTGTGTGTTTCTGTGAGATCTGTGTGCGATAAAACCATATTTCAGTGTGCCTTTTGGTTTGTTGGTTGATTGGTTGATTGGTTTATGGGCGCAGCCCTCAACTCTTAAACCTCTAAACCAACTCTGCCCTCTAAACCAGACTACTTATCGAAGCAAAGGTAGCCTTTTTTAGGAGAAGTCCCAATAAAAGTGATAAAAAATGAGGGAGGAAATGTGTTAGATCGAATAAAATCATTATCTTTGCAGCCGAAATGATCGAGGAGTGATGCTCGAGTGGCTGAAGAGGCACGCCTGGAAAGCGTGTAAACGTCAAAAGCGTTTCGGGGGTTCGAATCCCCCTCACTCCGCAAAGATGATTAGGTTAATATTAAATGAAAGGGAGCTGCGCTAAAAAATTTTTTTTGGCGCAGCTCTTTTTTACATTACCAAAGCAGATAAGTAGCAAGTACAACAGTTCCTTATACCTACATTCTGCAATTAATATCCGCTGAACCACAGCACTTTTTGCATTATCGTAACCGCCGTTACGGTAATGGGCATTACGATAAAATTTTTAGAGAAGCTTTCAGGTAGTCCTATACAAACTCATGTTGAAACAGGCGGAGGTGGTTCATCATCGGATATGCCCTGAGATGAGAGGGAGAATGATAATACTATGACATCATTTAGACGAAAACGCTAAAGATTGGCCGCAAACGAATAAAAAAGCAAACTTTTTTAAATGAGAATTGCAGATTTCCGGAGTTTTCTTCGTGAATCTGCAAATCCTTTTATAATTTTGTGTTCAAAATTTGACAATTCAATAAAATTACAACAAAGTGAAACTATGGATAAATCCCAACAACTTATATGAAGGTCCAGTAATTAAGGGTTCCATCACACAGATAATTGACCGAACATTGGAATACCTGAATCGTATGCTTGTTATGCAGACGGTAATAAAACCTAAGGATAGCAGTAGAAGTCAAAAATTTGTCACTTATCCATATCAAGCATTGGAGGAAAGTGTGACAAATTCTCTTTATCATAGAGATTATCGTGAATGGGAACCTGTGGTTATTACCGTAGAACCTCAAGGAATCACCATACAGAATGTAGGTGGTCCGGATAGAAGTATTTCGGCTGCCGATATTTCAAAATGCGAAATTTTGGTATCTAAACGTTATCGTAATCGCAGACTTGGCGAATATCTGAAAGAACTGGATTTGACAGAAGGTCGCAGTACTGGTATTCCAACAATCCAAAATGTTTTGGAAAACAATGGTTCACCCAGAGCTACAGTAGTTACAGATGATGAACGAACCTTCTTTAGGATAACTATTCCTTGCCATGAAGCTGCTGGAAATATTATCGCTGACATTGCACATAAAGATGGTTCACTGAAAGCATCTAAACGAGGTTCACTAAAAAATGCACTACAAAGTGCGCCAGAAAGTGCACTGCAAACTGCACTCGAAAGTGGACTGAAAAGTGGACTGAAAAGTGGACTGAAAATATTGGAACAAATACAATATAACCCTCAATACACATTGATAGAACTTGCGAAACAAACTGGTTATTCAAGAAGTTGGGTTGCAGAAACAATGAAGCGACTCCAAGAACAAGGAGTCATAAGGCGTGTCGGTTCTGATAGATCAGGTTATTGGGAAATTATAGGTAAATGTTAAAAAGGGAATTAAAATGCTATTAGCTCAAAAGATAAAAGAATTAAGAATGCAGAATGGAGTGCTGCAAAGACAATTAGCTTCTCTGCTTGAGATTGACACCCCGATGTTTTCAAAAATCGAAAGAGGTGATAGACGTGCAAAACGCACACAAGTTATTCAAATAGCGAACTATTTCAATGTTAACGAAAAGGAACTTCTCACCCTTTGGGTAGCGGATAAAGTCCTCGATGCAGTGGAGGATGAAACAGAATTAAAGTCAGATGCCATTAAAGTTGCTCTGTTAAGCATCACATTGTAATCATAGTCATCGGCAACAGCCATCACCGGGAACAGCCCTTGACAAGTGGAAAGCCATCGCCATCAGCCATAGTGGACGAAGTCCCCTATTTGGTTTAAAAGTTTAGAAGTATAATAGTTTACTTTTCTGCCCCTCAGCACGCGAAGCCCACGACCAAAGGGAGTACCCCTTTAAACCAATAACCCCTTCAACCAAATCAACCGACATGAAAAAGATTTTATTTTGGGCAGTATTTGCCATGACATTGACTGCAAAGGCGCAGTATCAAGACATAAAAACGAATAAGTCTGAGGGAAATCGTCCTCTGACCGAATTTGTGACGGAGATGGATGTTTCGTTTAACGACGGATGGAAGTTCCAGCTTGTCACACCGGAGAATAAAGGGACGGATTTTGCTTCGCCCTCTCTCGATGATGCCCGGTGGCGTACACTCGACTTGCCCCATGACTTTCAGTTTGAACAGCCCTGGACTCAAGGCGGAGGGGGTGCACGCGGATTTAAACCGTCGTGTGAGGGTTGGTACAGAAAACGCTTCGTGGCACCGGCTGCCTGGCAGGGGCTGAAAGTGCAACTCGACTTCGGCGGTATCATCTATCAGGGCGATGTCTATGTCAATGGTACGAAGGTGGCATCGACAGACTATGGTTATGTCGGGCTGGAGGCAGATCTGACGAAACACCTGAAGTGGGATGAGGAGAATGTGGTGGCTGTCTATGCCTCTACCGGTCCGAAGAAAGGATCCCGCTGGTACACCGGTGCAGGACTCTTCCGCGACGTCCGTTTGCAACTCGACAATCCGACACACATCGCCCGTCATGGTGTTTATGTCGTCTCTGAGGTGGAGCGCATCGATCCGTTAGGTAGCGACGGGCAGAAGGCGCTGACCGGTTCGGCTACGGTCTCCATACAAGTGGAGGTGGATGGGTGGCAGAAGCGAAAGAATGTGAACATCCTCGCCCGAGTGGTGGATGCCGCCGGCAACGTGCTGGGGACAGCTCGGGGGGAGATGCCCAAATACACCAAGCAGACCTCTACGGAGGTGATGCTCCCTGCTGTCCGTCTTGAGCAAGCTCATCTTTGGGATATCGACTCGCCTTATCTCTACCGCGCCGATGTGGTGGTTGAGGCAGACGGGATGGTGGTGGACTCGGTGAGTGAGCCGTTTGGCATACGCAAGATGGAGTTCTCTAAGGAGTTTGGTTTTAAGTTGAATGGCAGAAAGGTCTTCCTCAAGGGTATCTCCAATCATCACGATATGGGCGCCCTCGGTGCAGCCTCGTTTGATGAGGGGATCGAGCGCATGATGCACCGTCTGAAAGAGTTCGGATTTAATCATATCCGCTGCTCCCATAACCCATACAGCAAGTCATTTACCCGGATCGCCGATCGCGTGGGGTTGCTCATTGTGGACGAGTTGATAGACAAATGGAGCGATAATGACTACTGGGGAGGCAGACGACCATTTACCTCCTTGTGGCCGCAGATGGTCACGGAGTGGGTGAAGCGTGACCGCAACTCCCCATCGGTGATCATGTGGAGCTTAGGCAACGAACTACAGATCCGTGAGGGATGGGCAGGCTATCAAGGTCTGAACGACTGGGGTGTAACGATGTATCGGGTGATGGACCTCGTGGTGAAGCGATGGGACAAGACGCGTAAGACCACCGTCGGGCAGTTCCCGGCACGTGCAGGAGCCATAGACCGCAAGACGCGAGGTTTTAACGACTATCTGGTGCCGCCGGAAATGGCACAAGCCACAGAGGTGGCTTCGCTGAACTATCAGTCCGACAAGTATGCCGCCTATCTGGAGCATTGTCCCGACATGATCATCTATCAGAGTGAGGCAGAGACTTCAGGATGGTTGGCTCCTTATTATAATATGGATCATGAGCGGATGGTGGGATTGGCCTACTGGGGCGCCATAGAGTATTGGGGCGAGAGCAACCGCTGGCCCAAGAAGGGTTGGAACTATTCGTTTTTCGATCACACTTGCCGCCCTCTGCCGCAGGCATGGCTGGTGAAGTCTGCATTTTGTGAGGACGAACCGGTGGTGCGCATCGGTGTGCTCGACACGCAAGGGAGTGAGACCGTCAACTGGAATGATGTGAATGTGGGGCAGACCGCTCTGCTCGATCATTGGAATTTCGGTGCAGGCAGCAAGTTGCAGCTATATACTTTTACCAATGCTTATTCCACGGAGCTGCTTGTCAATGGCAAGAGCATCGGCACGAAAATGAATGACGGCACGGGCAATATGCGCCATGCTACGCTGTGGAAGGATGTGGAGTATGGCAAAGGGGGCAAGGTGCTCGCCATCGCTCGCGACCGAGAGGGGCGTGAGGTGGCTCGTCATGAGATGCAGACTGCCGGCAAAGCCATCAAGCTGAAGGTGGAGCGAGAAGAGGTGTCGGGTGAACTCATCTATCTCAATGTCTCTGCCATCGACAGTAAGGGACGCATTGTCCCGGACTATGACGAACGTCTGACTGCCACTGTGGAGGGGGGTGCTGCGCTCTATGCGCTGGACAATCATGATCACTATACGGACGAGTTGTTTTACGATGTCTGTACGAAAAACATGACGCGAGGCAGAATGCAAGTGATTTTGCGTCGCAACGACACTCCGGGTAAGATCATCTTGAAAGTCTCTACTCCAACGATGAAAAAGAAAATCACTTTAGAGTGACCCGAATCTGCCCATCTCTGCTTTTGGAGATGGGCAATCAATAGACCCAAATTTCGGGGAAATGGAATAATTGTGTCCAATAAATTTCGGGGAGAAAGATAAAACCCCTCAGCACGCGAAGCCCACGACCCAATAAAGGTGAAAACTGAAAACGGAAAACTGATAGGAGAAAGAGCAAAGCTATTGCCATCGCCATCAGCCATAGCGGACGAAGTCCCTTATTTGGTTTAGAAGTTTAGAGGTTTAGAAGTTTATTTTTTCCCCCTTAACCCTTCAACCCCTCAACCCAAAGTCACACTGAAATATGTTTTTATCGCACACAGATCTCACAGAATTTCACAGAATAACGCACGCTGTCGCTTGCGTTTACCATCCGGAAGGAAAGCACTGCGGAGCATGTGCGTTCTGTGTCCTTCTGTGCGTTATTCCCTTTGGTCATGAGCTTCGCGGGTTCTGTGTGCAAAAAAACTATGGCTGATGGCTTAGCTTTCAGTTTTCCCCTTTCAGTTTTCATCTTTCAGTTTTCACCTTATAATGGGGCTGCGCCCCTAAACCCCTCAACCAAAAATATGGAATACATTTATGCACTTATTGCCTTAGTAGGCATTGTTATCATTTCGGTTTTGGCCTATCTGCTGGGCAAGAGAGGCCGTGTGGCTGTCTCTGACAGCGGAGAAAAGGAACGACTGCAGGCAGAGAAAATCGCAGAGCTATCTGCCCGCAATGTTGAGCAGGCTGCTGCGATAGATAATTATATCGCTGAGGTCAGGAGATTGACTTCCGAACGAGATGTGCAGCAGGCGCACGCAGAGAGTTACGAAAAGCAACTTGCCGACTTCCGCCAGGAGGCTGAACAGAGAAGCCGGAGCGAAAGAGAGCGATATGAACGGAGCATCTCCGAAATGAAAGAGACGCACAAAAACGAGATGGAGAGTCAGGCTGCAGAGATGAGTAAGTCTGCCGATGCGCATCTCAAGACGCTCAAGGAGTCGCATGAGCGGCAACTCGCGCAGGTCAGAGAGGCGTTTGACCAACAGTTGCAGTCGCTCAAGGAGATGAATGCCAAGCAGGTGGAGGCACAGCTGACACTCATCAAGGAGCAGATGAAGACTACTTCGGAGTCCGTCTTGAAAGAGCGTCAGGAGGAACTCGGTGAACGCAACAAGGAGCAGGTCTCCAAGATCATTGATCCGCTGCAGCAGAGCCTGAAAGAGATGCAGGAGGCTTTCCTGCGCAATAAAGAGCAACAGAGCGAAGCATTGACCCGTCTCGATGAGGCGATCAAGATCAATATGGAGAAGAGTACGGCTCTCGGCGAGACGGCAGATCGGCTCACTCGCGCTCTGACCGGAGAGGTGAAGGTGCAGGGTAATTTCGGTGAATTGAAACTGAAGCAGTTGCTTGAAGACCTGGAGCTGAAGGAGGGTGAACAGTTTGACACGCAGGAGACTCTGCGCGACCAGTTTGGCAAGGCGCAGAAGGGCGATGAGGGCAAGGGATTGATCCCGGACTTCATCCTTCATTTCCCCAATAATCGTCATGTCGTGGTCGATGCGAAGATGTCATTGACCGACTACGAACGGTATATGAACAGCGATGAGGAGAGTGAGAAGAGCCTCTATCTGCAGGCGCACATCGGCAGTGTGAGAAATCAGGTGAAGCGGTTGGCTAAGAAGGACTATACGCGTTATCTCCCGACGGGCTATAATCGTCTGAACTTTGCCATCATGTATATTCCGATCGAGGGGGCGCTCAATTTGGCTCTCCTCAATGACACGACCCTCTGGCGCGATGCTTATGATCAGGGGGTAATGATCCTCGGACCACAAACCATGTATATGAACCTCCGTGTCCTGGAGATGATGTGGACACAGGTGAGACAACTCAATAATCAGCAGGCGATGATCGATGCCGCCAATACGATCATCGAGCGTGTGCAGGACTTCGGTATGCGCTTTATGGAGGTCGAGGGAAGCATGAATGACACGATCAAGAAGATGTCCCGACTGAAGATAACAACTGCAGACTCCGGTCCGAGCATCATCACGGCTGCTCGTAATCTGCTGAAGGCAGGGGCACGGGAGAACAAGAAGAAGAAGGGTGTCGCCGAGATAGGAGAGCAAGTGTTCCTGGAGAGCGATGAGACGTTGATGATCTCGGAGCGAAAAAAGCGAGGAAAACTGATCTCTCGTCGTTAACTATTTTACTTTCCAAACATTGAGTGTGATGCCCTCGCCGGATGCCGGCGCAGGAGCACAGATAAAGATGCAGTTATTGAGCCATGCATAGGGACTGTCTGCCGGAGCTTCAAATTGGGGCGCGGTCTTGAAGTATGGACTCTGGTTCTCTCCCAACTCCTTGTTGTGATGGATGATGCCTCTGTTTCGGACATGGATGTGTATGTTGTCCTCGGTCCGGATGGAATAGATGGCTTCCAGCATCGTACGCTCCCCGGAGGGATCGGTCAATTGATGGTCTGCACCTCCGGCAAGGATTTCTCCACGCAATAATGGTCCTACAAAACTACCTCCTGTGATGGGGACGATGGTGCGTCTCCCCTGAGGGGTGTCACCGACGTTATAGGTCTCACCAAGTTTTACCCTCAACTGCATCACAAACTCCAGCAGTGGAGCATCTGCAGCCAGGCTGTTTTTCTCGATGGTCCAGTCTTTGCGTTGGGAAAGCAGGCACTTTTCTCCTACAAACATCTGAGCCGCCTCTTGATCCCCTTTCAGTTGCCAATCCAGCCATGCGCGTGCCACTACGGTAAATTCTCCTCCGTGCGGCTCGCGATAGGTGCCTCCGTGTCCCACAGGGTAGTTGGCAGCATAGGCCGGGACGTGCTGGATGCGGTGAAAGTCATCCATGCCATTTTCATACGCGATGTCGGTCTCCCCTCCGAGGATATAAATCACCGGAGCATGTATCTCTTGCAACTTGGACTTGGGCGGCATTGGCATGCCGGGCATGGCTCGTCCGGCATTTTCGGTCTTAAAGAGTCCGCTGTTGCAGATCATCAAGGTCTTGATGCGAGGATCGGCACAGTTGAAAAGAGATTGCAGACCGCCGCATGACATTCCTGCCACACAGATATTGTTGAGGTCTATTTTGTGATGATATGGAGACGTCGGGTCTTCGTTTTGAGCGATTGCCCAGTCGATGGATTCGATCTGCTGTTGTGGTGTGGACATTTCGCCGTGATAAGGTTCGTCACTCATCGGGATATAGCCGGTGGCGAGTACCATATAACCATAGGAAGCGATCTCATTGAGAAAACGATAATGCTCCCATGGAGAATTGGAGCATGCCCCATTGCCCCACACCAATACGGGCAGAGGTCGTGTCGAGTCAAATGGAGAAAGATCTTGTGGCACAAAAACTGTGTGCGCCGGGAGAGATGCCTCCTCCTGCATGATGGCTTTGTATGGTCCGGTGCCTCCTTCTTCGACGATTCGATGCTTCAACTTACCCTCGCTCTGATCGGGTTGGGCTGTGACGATCAACGAAAGACACAGCAATAGGACTGATAAAAAACTTTTTTTAGACATGGTGTGTAAGTTATGGATTTGCGGCAAAGATATGTATTTTCAGAAGGGCAGGATATGAAAAATGTTGCATACTCTTTAAAATCTGTAACTTTCCCCCGAAAACCGATAATTTTATTTTCATTTTATTACATGAAATAGGGAGTGGAGGGCATGAATAGTATTTTTGTTATTGCTTCTATATAATAAAACTTTAGTATTTGTTATATCACATTTTTGTTTGCCTTTAGGCAATAGGGACTATCCGATAAAAGTTGGCAGTAATGTATTAAGTTGTGTTCGACAGCTATATGGACGGCTGTCGAACGCTTTTTTATAATTATAAGGTGTTTATACCCGTAACGAGGCTCATACTCCAAAGAGAATCGCACAAGAATCTAAAGTTGTTTGTTCCACTTATTATTAGTATTAGGACAGGCAAACAAATCGATAAAAAATGACTTCATAAAAATGTACACAATACGCAGGACAATTATACACAATATTTAGGATAATGCTCCACAATATTATGTATAATCCTCCACAACATTGTATTTATTAAATAATTGGAGCTCTTCATGATTATTCTACGCATTCTTATTATCTATGTAAAGAGATGAATATGATTATATTTTATTGTTGTACGATAATAAGTCCGAGATAAAACTCTATATGTTGCCCAATGGGGGCTTGTAATTTTAAATTATCAACTCACCCAATAGATTATAATTCATCCCGGAGGTAGTTTTAATTGCTTGAAAAGGGTTTGCCGGACATCAATAATTTTTTGTCTCATTCCTTGTTCTTCCACCTCTTATAAATATCTTTAATATTGTTAATTATAGTTAAAATCGGGGGGGGTAATTTTAATATTTGGATAATTCGTATATTTGCTTGCCATAAATGCGTATGGAAGATAAATGTTGGGGTTTAAAGGCTCTACCCGATAAATGTCTGTAAGTATTAATAAGAGCCTATGATAAAGTATGAAGTCTATATTGATTGCTCTGATTTTGATGTGTCATGGAGCCTTTCTGTTTTCACAGGAAGCTTTGATTTTGCATCAGAAAAATGGGGGAAAGGTAGCTTATGTCTTGAGCGAGCGCCCCAAGGTAACCTATGAGGGGGAGAATCTTGTGCTTACTACACAAAGTGTTACGGTGGAATATCCTCTCTCTGATGTGTCTAAATTTACATTTGGAGATCTCGGAGATAATGGGATAGAGGGTCTTCATGGAGATGATGCTTCGGTGAAATTGAATGCTCATACTCTTGTTGTTGCCGGTGGAAAACCGGGATCTGCCCTGTCTCTCTATTCTCTCTCCGGCACAATGGTTTGGAGAACGAATCTGGATGCTAACGGACAACTTATCCGTTCGGTCGCAGACCTGCCTCAAGGGGTCTATGTTTTGAAATCTGGAAGTGTAACAAGTAAAATTATTAAAAGATGAAATCTATAAAATTTTTGATCACGGTATTTCTTTGTCTGTTGTCTGTTTCTGTTTCGGCTCAGAGTTTGTTTAATGTCCATCTGAAAGATGGATCTGTTGTCACTTACAATAATTCGGATGTGGACAGCATCGTTTTTGTCGCCGCTACACCTGATCCTCAGGAATATTGGGGCGAATGGGTCAAAGTGCTCGGGACACACACTTATACATATTATACTTATTATAGTGGTACAGATGAGGGTGTTCAAGTATTTACTCGTTCCTCTTTACTTAATCCTAATATCGTTCAGTATATGGTATATCTGAACGCGTATAATAATGGGTCTCACTATTGCCCGATGACTATCGAGTTGGATCGTTCTACAGGATATTGTCGGGTTCTTCCTTTCTGGATCGGTGATATGTATAATTCCGGAGATGCTGAAATTCCTGTCATGACCGGTGATATTATTTCTGCAGTATATGCAACAGGTTTCAACCCGTTCAAGTTCTCTGCTTTGTCAGATTATAATAATCAGTCTTGTCCAAGTGTATTTAATGAGGAGACCGGTTTGTTCAGACTTTATATGTTGACTTATGTTGAAGACTTAGGTTATTTCGGTTATGGCTATGAGACGCTTCAGTTGGATGGATATAAAAAGTGTGATTATAGTGCAACATTATCGTACCAAGGTCAACAGATCTCTCCGGACGGAACTATCAATGCGATTGTATCTCTTCAGTTAGGAGCAGACGTTGCTTCTTATAAGTATGGTTTTGTAAACAAGGATGCATCATACCAAATTAATATCCTTTATGATCAGATACATAATGGTAAAGTCGAGGGAGGAGAAGGAACAGAAAGTAAAGATTTAATAATTCCTGCAAAAGAAGGATATAATACAGTAGCAGTTGTGACCTATGATAAGGATGGTTGGCAAGTCGGTAAAGCGTATGTTACATTTGTAATTCAAACAAATGTGTCTGATAAAGAAGATACTTGGGTTTCTATGGGCTATGGTCGCTTGACAGATGATATCTATTCTTCATTATTGTTCGAAAATGGAACAGATACATGGATTACTTATTCTGTAGAGGTGTTTGAAAACATCGATAAACCCGGTCTCTATCGTGTTTTGAACCCGCTCAGCCCGGATGTATATCCTGTTGAAATTAACGGAGCTACTTATCCGGAGGGTGATTTCTACTTGGAGATCAATGCAGAGGATCCTGAGGGAGTATATGTTCCTTACCAGTCTCTCGGTGCAAACTGGGGCTTAGGTGAGTTCTATATCTACTCAATGGCTGCTAATTATCTTGATCATGGTATTACTTTAGAAGAGATTAAGGCTGCAGGCTATTGCGGTACTTTGGTAGATGGTGTTATTACTTTCCCGGTTAAGGGTCTTTTGTGGACAGGTGCTGACATGGGTGGTAGCTTGTATTACGGTAATGTAGAAGGCAAATTCAAGTTAGATATGTCTAACTTGACTGCTGAGCCTACAGAACCTGAAGCCGGTTCTGCTTGGACAGGAAAACCAACTCAACGTAAGTCTGTTATCAGAGGGGAACAAATGGAGTTGGCTCCGGCATTGAATATGGATAGTGCTGATTGGAATGTGAAAAAGTTTCAAATAAATAAAACAGTCTTGATCACTGAAAAAAATCATTTTTGATGGAGTGATGCGAAGACGATTATAGCTAATAACAACAGGCGATGTGGCTAATGATGCATCGCCTGTTGTTAGTCTAAGATAGTCACACAGAAAAGGCTACATTGGGAGGAAAACGGCGAAATGCACTGAAAACATTTGGTGGAAAACGGCACATGTTTTATATTTGCCCCAAATTAAAAGCTTTGGCGGAAGATAATATGAAGTATTTTTTCTATATTTGCAAAAAAATCATACTATGAACGAATACCAGGCTTCTCAAGAGCGTTATGAGTCCGGCGGGATGCAATATCGTCGCAGTGGTCGGAGCGGAGTGTTGATGTCTCTCCTGTCGTTGGGCTTTTGGCACAACTTTGGTGGGGTCAATGACTATGACAATTGTAAGGCGATGGCACATTATGCTTTTGATCATGGGATCACTTGCTTTGATCTTGCCAATAATTATGGACCTCCTTATGGGTCGGCAGAGGAGACTTTCGGCAAACTGATGGAAGAGTCTTTCCGCCCCTATCGGGATGAGATGTTTATCACATCTAAGGCCGGTTATGACATGTGGCCCGGTCCATACGGCAACTGGGGGAGTCGGAAGTATCTGTTTGCCTCCCTGGATCAGAGTTTGAAGCGGATGAAACTCGACTATGTCGATCTTTTTTATTCCCATCGTTATGATCCGGAAACTCCGTTGGAAGAGACGTTGCAGGCATTGGTCGATATCGTCAGAGTGGGTAAGGCGCTTTATATCGGCATCTCGCGCTATCCGAAAGAGGCTGCCCGGTTTGCCTATCGTTATTTACGTGAGCGGGATGTCCCCTGTCTCTGTTATCAAGGAAAATATAATATGCTTTTTCAGGAAGATGCCTGTGAGGACGGTGTGATGGCGGATGCCGCTGCAGCCGGAGCCGGATATGTGGGTTTCTCCCCCTTGCAGCAAGGCCTTTTGACGTCACGCTATCTGAATGGTATCCCGGCAGACTCCCGGATGATGCATAGCCGACATCTGACGGCATCGGTACTTACGCCCGAACTGCTGACAAAACTCCGCAAACTGCAAGCGATCGCTACGGAGCGAGGTGAGACTTTGGCTGAAATGGCATTGGCATGGGTGCTGCGTGACAGCCGGGTCACTTCGGTGATTATCGGAGCCAGCTCGGTAGCACAGATGCAAGACAATCTAAAAGTCTTACAGAGCCGTCCGTTTACGGAAGATGAGCTTGCTGCCATCGCACAAGCTCTGGAATGAAACATTTTAACCCATCAGGGTGTTTTATGATAGAAAATAGACATGAGCCGGTCTTCGCCTTTGGGAGAGAGCGGCTCATGTCCTTCTTATAATGCCTGCAGAGGGCTTAATCTCAAGATATGAATCATGCGAATGAAAACAAATCACAAAAATGGGAATCCGCTCTTCGCCAATGCTACTCCGGCAAGTGTGAGCCTCGTGCTATCTAAAGCAACTCCTATTATGATCATAAAAGCACTGAAAAGGGTAATCAAGAAACCGGAAAGCAACCGAAAAGCCGTGATCCCGGCAGATGACTGATGCAAGGTGACGAGGGCACACTCTTTTAAACCCGATCGGTCATTAGACCGCCAAGGCTTTTTATAAATCTTTTTTAGACGTTTGCCTATTCTTTGGGGCATAGTTCTTGTGTTTTTTTGTTCATATAGACCGCTATACTCATCAAAACACATAAGAAATCTACTCAGAAATAAGAAGGTAAACAGAGTTAAATCTAAAGACCATTTTGGGTTTATGGGCGGCGATATTTGGTTAGGTCAAACGTTTTGCGTAACTTCGCGCCCATAAACCCAAAATGGTTATTAGACCGACAGGTTGGGATTAACCTCAATAGGGCCTTAGACTGCCGATTTGGGTTAAAACGGAAGAGATGTGCCGTCTGGGCACCCCACCACTCCTTGTGTTATATATGATAATATGAACCTTAGCAATTTTTATTATCCGAAAGAATATAAAACTCTGTTTCGCATCGGTGTGCCGATTACTGTAGCGCAGCTGGGACTGACACTACAAGGATTGGCAGATAATGTTATGGTCGGTCAACATTCGACAGAGGAATTGGCTGCTGCCGGTTTTGTCAATAATCTCTTTATGCTGATTATCCTCCTGAATCTCGGTTATTCGATGGGGGCTGTGTCGCAGATTGGAGCCCGATATACGCAACATCGGTTTGGAGAGATTGTCTCCATCCTGAAGAGTAGTTTTTTTGCTAACGGAGTTCAATGTCTCTTGCTGATGGCAGTGATGGGTATCTGTTATTTCGCATTGCCCTACTTGGGGCAGCCTGCGGAGCTACTGCCGCTCATGAAGCCTTATTTCCTGATCTCGTTGTTCTCCCTCCCGTTTTTGGCATTCTCTTCCACATTTAAGCAGTTTACAGATAGCATAACGCAGACGATGGTCTCCATGACGATCATGATCATAGGCAATGTGTGGAACATCATCTTTAACTATTTGATGATTTTTGGTAAATACGGATTTCCTGAAATGGGAATCGAAGGAGCTGCATGGGCTACATTTTCTTCACGTCTGGTGATGCTGATTCTATATGTGCTGGCTTTCTTCTTTTTGCCTCGTTTTAAAGAGTATAGTCATCTGTGGCGCGAGCATAAAGCTACCGTCAAGGAGGCGCTTTTGCTCAATCGGTTGGGATGGCCTATCGCCATACAGATGGGGATGGAGACTGCTGCTTTTGCCCTTGTGGCGATCCCTCTGGGCTGGATGGGAACGACTGCACTGGCAGCCCATCAGGTGATGATCAATGTCTCCAGCCTTATTTTCCTGTTTTATATAGGTGTCGGCAGTGCGGTCTCCATCCGAGTGAGTAACTATCATGGACTGAGAGATAACCAAGGTGTGCGTCATGCCGCTCATGCAGGTTATCAGATGATTTTTGTTTTGGGAGTTATCTTGAGTGGACTGGCGATTATCTTCCGCAATGACATCGGAGGATGGTTTACCGATAGTCCGGAGGTTTCAGATGTGGTGGCAAGTATGATGTTGCCGTTGATTCTTTATCAATTGGGCGATGGAGTTCAAGCCAATTATGTCAATGCCTTACGTGGTTTGGGCGATGTCAAGAAATTGATGAAATACTCCTTTATTGCCTATATCGTTGTTTCGCTCCCTCTGAGCTGCCTGTTTGGTGTCGTGATGGAGGGGGGCGCTTTTGGTATCTGGATGGGATTCCCCTTCGGATTGTCCATGGCTGCGATCTTCTTCCTGCGTCGATTCCTGAAGGTGACACGTATTCATTCTAATGGTTTAGGAGTTTAATGGTTTATTATTTCAACCCCCTCAACCAATACACCCCTCAACTCTTCAACCCCTCAACTCTTCAATCCTTCAACCAATACACCCCTCAACCTCAAAAATATGATACAAGACCCACATACAGAAATTTTTGCTCGCACTCGTCTCCTGGTCGGAGATGAAGGGTTTGCCTCGATCGCTCGTGCTCGGGTGATTATCTTTGGTGTCGGAGGTGTCGGAAGCTGGTGTGCGGAGAGTCTTGTGCGCAGTGGTGTGGGACATCTGACAATGGTCGATGTAGATCGGGTCAGCGTGACCAATATCAATCGGCAGTTGATGGCAACCACACGCACCGTCGGACAACCGAAAGTCGATGTGCTCCGGGCCAGACTGCTTGAGATCTCTCCGGATGCAGATATTGAGGTGAAAGAACAACTTTACTCTGCAGAGACCGCTGAGAGTTTCGGGCTGTTAGGGTACGACTATGTCATCGACGCCATAGATAGTCTGGAACATAAGGCACATTTGCTCGTCTATGCCTCTTCCTTGCCCGGAGTTAAAGTCTTTTCCAGCATGGGTGCGGCTCTGAAACTGGATCCGTTTAAGATCGGAACGGCAGAGTTTTGGAAAGTCAATGGTTGTCCTTTGGCGCGAGCGTTGCGGCAGTATTTCAAGCGGACAGGAATCTTCCCTAAACGGAAAATACAGTGTGTCTATAGCCCGGAGGTAGTAGCCAACAGAGGTGAGTATCATGTCATCGAACAGCAGGTTTTGACTAAAAACCGGATCAATGGGACGATGGCACACACGACCGCCATTTTCGGTTTTGCTTTGGCGGGTTTGCTAATCAATGATATTTTAAAACAGAATGATGAAAAATAATACAACCAAGATAGATCAGATCAAGGCTTGTATCAAGCCGGAATTGGAGACATTTCAAGATTTGCTCCATCGGACGTTGCATACGCGTGTCCCTTTGGCAGACGGTGTGATCCGTTATTTCCTGGAGCGTAAGGGAAAGGGTGTTCGTCCGATCGTTACCCTGCTGACAGCCAAGATGCTGACCGCAGACATTCCGACATCGACCTATGATGCCGCTGTCGCTCTGGAGCTATTGCATTGTGCCAGTTTGATGCACGATGATGTGATCGATGAAAGTAGTGAGCGTCGGGGAGATGCCACAATCAATCGCGTTTGGGACAATAAAGTGGCTGTCTTGATGGGTGATTTCTTTCTCTCCAAAAGCCTCGCTCGGATCAATGCCACCCGATCGTTTGCCATATCCGGGATATTGACCGATATGGTGACTCGTCTTTCGGAGGGAGAATTGGCGCAACTGGCCAATATGCGTTCGCATGTCTCCAGCGAAAAGGCTTATCTGGAAGTCATCGCAGATAAGACTGCTTCTCTTTTTTCTGCTTGCATGAAGATTGCCGCATACTCTGTCGGTGCTACGGAGGAGGTGTGCCAGAGGCTCGAAATGATCGGAGAGAAATTAGGATTGGTGTTTCAGATCCGTGATGATATCTTCGACTATCTGCCGTCCGAATCGATGGGTAAGCCGGCAGGAACAGATATACGAGAGGGAAAAATCACACTCCCTTTGCTTTATGCATTACAGCAGGCTCCAGCAGAGGATTCGCTGCGAATTAAGACGTTGCTGGAGACTCATGAACATTTGGATGCTGCTGCTGTGGCTGATGTTGTGAAGTTTGCCATCGATGGAGGAGGTATTGACTATGCCTCAGCTAAGATGAAGAGCATCGCTTATGAGACCAAGAGTCTTCTGCTCACATTCCCGGATAATGAGGCGCGTACAGCGCTGATGGCATTGGTCGATTATTTTGTCGAGCGTGATCGGTAATTATCTCTCAACGATTGCCACATCGGAGGGTGATCAATGTGATTTCCGGCTTGATGCCGAGTCGAATCGGGAATCCTACCATCCCTAATCCGGTATTGACATAAAGATGCCGATCGCCGTCCGAATATAGTCCGCCCCACTCCTTATAGATCCATTGGGCAGGAGAGATGCCGAAGATTTTAGACTGCATGCCGTGTGTATGTCCTGAGAGCATAAGATCAATGGTTTTCTCAAAACCTAAAACCTCCCTGCGCCAATGAGAAGGATTGTGGCTCAGTAAGATGCTGAATGTCGAATCAGATATTTCGCCCTCCACAGTTGTGAGGGCTTTTTTTAGGTCTCCATAGTCAGAAAAAGGCGGTTCGCCGATGTTACCGACACCAATCAGGGCGATATGATCTTCTGGTCGAAAGACCTGACCGGGCTGATGAAAACTGCGATGTCGGATGATGTGGGTCCGGTTGTCCAACAATTCCCATTGGAGGTCCATCATGTGTTTGCGCAGGGAGTCTGTGTCGGCAGCACGTTCGTCATCGTTCATCCTGCGGGAGTAGTCCGCATAGTCATGATTGCCGAGAACGGCATAGACGGGATGTTGCCGACGATAGAGACGGCTGAACGTCCGGAGGAAAGGTTTGATCTCTTTCGATTCATGATTGACAATGTCTCCGGTGAAGCAGACAATGTCCGGACGGAGTGCATGGATCGTATCTATGGCTTGAGCTATGAAGGCTGTGTCGGAGAGTTGGAATGTGCCACAATGGATGTCAGATAATTGGATGATCTTATAACCATCAAACGAGTGTGGCAGACGGGGAGAAGTGATCTCTATCCTTTTGACCTCTATCTGGTTTCTAGTGGTCAGACCGAGAGTCAGCAAATAGAAGCAAAGGAAGATGGAGAGGCTGGAAGTCGCATAAAAGGTGTGAGGATTCTTATGCCGGAAGAAAGAGAGTGGAACGATAATGAGTAACCACAACAGCAGAAACAGCAGTTTGGAGAGAAACAGAGCAATCGTGATCAGGGTCGGAGTGGAAGGGAGGACCACTAAGTCCGGCCGACTGTATAGAAAAATCGTATAACCTGCGATATACAGATGTGTCGCATAACATATCCAGCGGGCTAACGTATGGTATCGATGAGCAAAAAGTTGTTTCATCCTTTTGAGGAATATATAGTCTGCAAGGATGGCAAGAATCAGGATGAAAAACATTACTGTAAGAATGAGTGGCTTCATATCAAGATATAATCATGGTGGAACACATGGGTCGTTTTAGGGGGTGGTTTAAGAGCCTTCTTATCCACTGAGGCAAAGGTAATGTAAATCGATCGGAAAGTAAAAAGAAACAACTATTATTTTAAATTATTATAGGATTATTACTTTTTCGATACTAATAAATAGGTATTACACACCACGTCTTATTGATGATAAATACGTAAAATACCCACTTTTGAGTATTGAAAAAATACGTTAAAACTTATATCTTTGCACTCCGAAAAAGCGTATGTAGCTTGATAATGGTATTTAAGAGATTAAAAAAGGTTATAATTTTTATAGAAAAGATGAAGAATTTTATTGTATGGTCGCTTTTGCTTTTTATGGTTACGGTAGAAGTTGCAAAGGCTCAGAGTCATTCAGATCATCATGGACACAGCCATGTGAAAGTGAATCGCAGTGATGCGAATATTGTCGGACATGTGATTGATGCCGATAATGGTGAGCATGTCCCTTTTGTCAATGTTGTCCTGAAAGGGACTACTATCGGAACTACTACGGATGAGAGTGGACACTATTTCTTGAAGAATCTGCCGGAGGGTACATACACGATGGTGGTTTCCACATTGGGATATGAGACCATCGAACGTGAAGTGGTAACCAAAAAGGGTAAGACACTGGAAGAGAACTTTACTATCTCTGAAGACTTGATAGCCCTGGATGCTGTCGTAGTTTCTGCCAATCGTAATGAGACTTCCCGTCGTTTGGCTCCTACTCTTATCAATGTTGTTGATTCCCGTCTGTTTGAGACAACTACATCACCTACTTTGGCAGAGGGATTGAACTATCAGCCCGGTGTGCGTGTCGAAAATAATTGCCAGAACTGTGGTTTCCAGCAGGTACGCATCAATGGACTCGATGGTCCCTATACACAGATTCTTATTGACTCCCGACCGATCTTCAGTGCTCTCTCCGGAGTGTATGGACTGGAGCAAATCCCTGCCAATATGGTGGATCGAGTAGAGGTAATGCGTGGAGGGGGTTCGGCATTGTTTGGTTCGTCTGCCATTGCCGGAACGATCAATATTATTACAAAGGAGCCATTGCGTAATAGTGGACAATTGGCTCACACAACGATGTCGATCGATGGAGCCATAGATCATAGTTCTACACTCAATGCTTCCTTAGTGACAGATAATCGGAAGGCGGGACTTTTCATTTTCGGTCAAAATCGTCAGCGCGAAGAATATGATGCCAATGGAGATGGATATAGTGAGTTGTGTAAGTTGCATCAGCAGACCATTGGATTTCGCTCTTATATCAAGACCGGTCTTTATAGCAAACTCTCTTTTGAATATCACCACATCGAGGAGTTTCGTCGTGGAGGAGACTCTCTGGATCTGCCCCCTCATCAGGCGAATATCTGTGAACAGACCGAGCATAGTATCAATGGAGGAGGCCTGAAGTTTGATTATTTTAGTCCCAACGAGAAGCATCGGGTGAGTCTTTATGCCTCAGCGCAGCACATCGACCGTAAGAGTTATTACGGAGCCGGACGTGATCCGTATGCTTATGGTGCCACCACAGATCTCACCACAGTAGTGGGCGGTCAGTATGTCTATAACTTCGAACGATGTCTCTTTATGCCGGCGGCTTTCACAGGAGGTATGGAGTATAATCGCGATGCCCTTGAGGATAATATGTGGGGTTATGGTCGAGAGTTGAAGCAGACTGTGCATATCGGAAGTCTCTTTTTGCAAAATGAGTGGAAGAATGATCGTTGGAGTTTCCTCATCGGTGGTCGCTTTGACAAACATAATCTGATCGATGGCCTTATCTTCAGTCCGCGAGCCAACCTTCGTTTCAACCCTTCGGAAAACATCAACTTCCGTGTCAGCTATTCTGCCGGATTCCGTGCGCCACAGGCCTTTGACGAGGATCTTCACATCGAGGCTGTCGGTGGAGGTGTATCGATGATCGAATTGGCTGATGATCTGCAGGAGGAGAAGTCGCACAGTTTCAGCCTCTCTGCCGACTTATATCATCGTTGGGGAGACTTTCAGGGCAATTTCTTGATTGAGGGATTCTATACGACTCTCAATGATGTGTTTGCTTTGAGAGAGAAAAGTCATGAGGATGGAATCCTCACACTGGAGCGTCACAATGCTTCGGGAGCTGATGTTTATGGTGTGACTTTGGAGGGTAAATTGGCTTATCGTAATATGCTGCAATTGCAGGCAGGAGCCACACTCCAAAAGAGCGAATACAAGAAAGCGGAACAATGGAGTGAGACAGCCAAAGCAGAAAAACGCATTGCCCGTACACCGGAGGCTTATGGTTATTTCACATTGAGTTATAATCCTGTCAAGCCTTTGACAGCTGCCTTGTCAGGAACTTATACGGGAAGCATGCTGATGCAACACGTAGCCGGATATGTACCTGAGGACATTGCTGTGGAGACTCCCGAATTTTTTGACCTGAACTTCAAACTCAGTTATGATTTCGACTTAAGAGGAGGTACAGTGCTCCAACTCAATGCCGGAGTGCAGAATATCTTTAATGCTTATCAAGAAGACTTCGATAAAGGGGAGTTACGCGATGCCGGTTATATGTATGGGCCCGATATGCCCCGCTCTTTCTTCGCCGGCCTGAAACTCGATTTCTAAGGTTCTTAACGCCAATCGGACATGAATAAAAGCGACTTGGCTGTCTAATGATCGATTGGAGTTTATAATTGAACCCACTAATAATAATGCGAGGGTGTGACAAAATGAAAATAGTGTCACACCCTCGCATTATGGATATTGTCTTTTATTACTTCTATATATCAACCCCTTTTTTAAGTGTTTGTTATATCACATTTTTGTTTGCCTTTGGGCAATGGGGACTGTCCGATAAACCCTAAGTGGTCATTAGATTATTATGTATGTTTGTCTTGCGTTTTAATGACCGATTGTGGTTAAAAGCAGGCAGTGATGTCTTTAGTATGTTTTGTGTTCAGTCTTAATTAAACCACACATATAAACCTATCATGACAGCAAACAGCAATCCCCAACCTATTTTGGTCTCTAAAGAGATAGGGCTGCGGAGTATCTTGATGGGTTCGTGCGTCTCTTTTTTCCCACAAAGACTGATGATAACCATCCCGACAACCAATAAGACAAAGATATAGAAAGAGAGCATCATGAAGTGGGGTTTCCACGAAGCGATGGGCCATGCCCAAAGATAGAGCACTCCGATACCGATGGAGATAAGTGTCCCCACAGTAAGGGTAAGATTGGCAGCCATCGTAGTACACTTACGCCAGAAAACACCCATCACAAAGACTGCAGCCATCGGAGGAGCAATGAAGCTGAGGACGGACTGGAAGATATTGAAGAGATCCAGCCCTCGGATGTTATCAATGCAGACACAAATAAGGATGCTGAGGATGGAGCCGGTAACGGTGACCAGACGTCCCATATTGGTAATTTCGCGTGAGGTAGCTTGCGGACGGATATTTTTAACATATATGTCCATGGTGAAAACCGTGTTGAGCGCATTGAGAGCAGACCCAATAGTGCTCACCAAAGCTGCGGTAAGAATCGCCATGACAAGACCCACCATGCCGGAGGGGAAAAGATTGGAGACCATCGTCATATAGGCATTGTCCGGAGCAGGAGTCGAAGTAAAGATGCCGGTTTTACAGAGTGCAAAACAGAGTATGCCGGGAAGAATGTAAAGCGGTACATCGAGGATTTTGAGCCATCCGGTGAAGTTGGCACCCCGTTGTCCCTCTTTGAGACTGCGAGCCGCAAGGACAGGCTGCACCATGGATTGATCTGTACACCAGAACCAGATGCCGGAGATCGGATATCCCAAAAGGATCGGGAGCCATGGGAATGCCGGGTCTTCATTGGGCTGGAAGAGACGCCAGTAGTTGTCCGGGATGATTTGAGGATCACCCAGCACTTGAATACCTCCGAAGAAAGAACCATCTCCCAACTTAAAGATGCCAAAGACAGTAAGGGCGAGGGAGACAATGATGAGGAGCAACATCTGATATACATTGGTATAGGCGATGGCTTTCAGTCCTCCGAGAATGGTGAAAAAGGCGGAGATGAGGAGTAGGATGGTGGCAGAGAGCCACATCGGAATGTCAAAGATCTGACGAATGAGAACACCTCCGGCAAAGAGTGTAAGTGCCAGCCATGAGATGAGTACAGTGACGATGGTGTACCATGCCAAAACACCTCGAGTGGAACTGCTAAAACGTTTACCCATAAACTCCGGGAGTGTCATCACTTTTTCACCTAAATAGCGAGGAGCAAAGACGAAGGCAAGCAGCGCGATGAAGATGAAAGCATACCAGGCATAGTTGCCCGAAACTATGCCAGTGGTGAAGCCTGCACTCGCTGAGGCTATAAGCATGGACGGACCGACATTGGTGCCCCACATAGAGAAGCCGATATGGTACCATCGCAGAGAGTTGCCTGCCATAAAACTGGCACTACCTTGGCTTGCCTTGCGGCTGGCATAAATACCGATTAAAAGAAGAAGGATAAAGTAAGTGGATAAAATAACCCAATCCTCTACTTTAAAGAAATGTGTGTTGATCATAATGGTTTTTATTAAGGGAGAGACCGAGAGAGGAGATATACACCTCTCTCGGTTCTCAGTTTCTATTGTTCTTTCATTAGTTTCTGAGCGAGATGAGCGGCTGCATTGGCATTGTCACTATAGCCGTCGGCTCCGATCTGGTCCGCAAATTCTTGACTGACAGGAGCTCCACCTACCATGATTTTTATTGAGTCACGGAGTCCTGCATCGCTGAGAGCCTGGATCACTGTTGGCATATAGGTCATCGTTGTGGTCAGCAGGGCGCTGAGACAGAGGATGTCGGGTTTGTGTTCGCGTACAGCCTCGACAAAGGTCTCTGCGGAGACATCTATACCGATGTTGATCACTTCAAATCCACAACCCTCTAACATCGATGCAACGAGATTCTTGCCGATGTCGTGCAGGTCTCCCTTGACGGTACCTATGACCACCTTGCCCGCCGATGCTGAGGCTTCGCCGCTCATGAGGGGCTTAAGCAGGTCTAATGCAGCTTTCATAGCTCTTCCTGCCATCAGCAGTTGGGGCACAAAAGCTTTTCCGCTTTCAAATCGGCTTCCTACTTCTCCCATGGCACGTATCATCTGGCGGTTGATAATCTGCTGCGGAGTCTCTCCTTGTTCGATGGCTTGGCGTGTTGCCTCCACGGCTTTTTCGGCTTTACCCTCCAAGATAGCAGAGAAGACTTCGTCAGACGATTCTGTTTTTTCAGTTTGTGTCTGATGACTGGACGAGCTGTTGGCAAGTGAAGCGTTTTTACTGATTTTCTCGAGCCGATCCAGGGCATGATGATCTCCTTCTGCCCCTTGCCGGAGTGTCTCTTGCAGACCTAACATCTCGGGGTGAGCGGTGATAATCAGATCACATCCTGCATTTTTAGCCATTTGGCAAAATTCGCTTTGCAGACTTGTTGCGATGGCAGCATGGACATTGAGATGCTCTATCAGTGCATCGAGATTACAAAGCAGATGTATGCTTGGCCAGTTGTGTCGCAACCATTCTACGGTCTCTATGAATGGAGCGATGGAGTGTCTCCGTGAGAATTGAGGTGTGATCGGATCTATGATGATTTCTGAAGGCTGATAGCCCACTTCCAATGTCAGAAGCAGATATGCTCGGAGACATAGGTCGATGCGCCGTTCGGTTTTCGGATTTGGGTCTTCGTCTGTTTCCGGACGGAAGACCACCAGAGCGCCAAGTCGGTGCAGTCGATGTGCCTCTGCGAGAAAATGATCCTCACCCCTCTTAAAGGTTAATGGTCCGATGATACTGCGCCCTTGCAGATTTTTGGCAAATATGGTTCGTGCTTCTTCCGAAGAGGATGAGAGGAAGAGCGGAGTCGCAGCTATGGTGGCATCGGCTGTGAGCGCTCTGACCACCTCTTCGGCTGACTGAGCATCGCAAGGCGCAGTCTCTGTATCCGGTTGGATAAGGATCAGTGATGCTCCGTTTTCGATTTGTGTCGTAGCGGTTTCGGTAATCTCTCCCCACTGACGTTTTTTGATCTGTTCGATCAGAGTGGAGTGTTGAGAAGCATCGATGCTACCACCGACGATAAGAGTCTCTGAGGGTTTCCAGTCGAGCGCTTTACCGGCAGAGAGTGTGACATAAGCCGCTTTAGATACAGGACGATGTGGGGAAACATAGATCTGTGGAGCCGGATGCACGAGAGACTCGTAGAGAGCGATGTGCCGATCTGTTGTCCCGCAACAACCCCCTATGATGTTGATCAGATGCTCTTCGATGAGCGGCCACACCTGTTGCTGCATCTCTTCCGGAGTCTGATCATAATTTCCGTGCTCATCGGGCAGACCGGCATTGGGGTATGCGCTGATGTAGTAGGGGGCTTTTTGTGCGATCTGGCGGAGGAATGGTTTCATCTGTTCTGCCCCGAAAGAGCAGTTGAGACCGATAGAGAAGATCGGAGCATGCGCCACCGAAGCCAAGAAAGCATCGATATCTTGCCCTGCGAGATTATGTCCGGTCGAATCAGCCAATGTGAGACTGAGCATGATGGGGAGTTTCCGTTTGCAGTGCTGCATTGCTTCTTGTGCTGCATAGATGGCTGCTTTGGCATTGAGCGTGTCAAAGATGGTCTCTATCAAGAGTGTATCTACTCCTCCCTCGATGAGTGCCTCTATTTGCTCACGATAGGCAGCGGCGATGGTGTCAAAATCGAGAGGACGTCTTTCGACATGATGTATGTCCGAACAGAGAGAGCAACATTTGGTGGTCGGACCGACCGATCCTGCTACAAAACGAGGCTTGTCCGGAGTCATTTGAGTAAACTCATCGGCCACTTTTCTTGCGATCTGACATGCTGCAAGATTGATTTCTCGACAAGATTCGGAGAGTCCGTAATCTGCCATTGAGATCCTTTGTGCGCTGAAAGTGTTGGTCTCAATGATGTCTGCACCGGCAGAGAGATATCTGCGGTGTATTTCTTCGATGATCTTCGGACGGGTCAGCGAAAGGAGGTCATTGTTCCCTTTAAGCGGGTGCGTATGTCGGGCAAATCTTTCTCCTCGGAAATCCTCTTCAGAGAGATTGTATGTCTGAATCATGGTCCCCATGGCCCCATCCAAAACCAATATTCGTTTCCGAGCAATCTCCTCTATCGGGTAGAGAGGTTCGGAAGCGCTGGTGGGATGCTCTATAGCGTGTGATGATGTGGTGCGAGGTTCGGAGGAAAGGACAATGGGGGAGGACTGTTGAGATAGAGCGGTGGCAGGACGACTGGACGAGGAGCGATATTCCTCGACAATCTTCATGGCTTGTTCCACCTCTGCTTCGTTATGGAAGTCCATTTCTAAGTGGACACCATCTCCGCCGATGTTGTCCAACAGAGGTCTCAACTCGTCCAGAGTTACCCAGCAAGCCATAATGCTCTTTCCGGCATCGAGAATCTGTCTGTAGAGTTGATACCATTTGGGAGAACCACCTTGTGGCTCGCCGACGCCGGGTGTCCACTGGATGGCATTCAGTTCTTTGATTTCCAGCAATGCCGGCAGGTGTCGCATGGCTCCGACGCCATCCAGATGATAGAGTGTATAGTCGATTTTCTGACATTGTTCCCGGAGGAATGGTTGTGCGAAACGCCTATAATCATCCTCTGAGAGCATGGTTGAGATATCGCACTGTATTTTGCTCATCTTGCCCGGTGCCCATGAAGAGAAATAGCAGAATGCCATTTCATCTCCTTCTCGGATTATCTCATAGAGTTCGTCAAAGACCTGGAAATAGATATCGTTGATGCGTTGCAATTGTTGCTCCAATACTTCCGGCTGCATCACCGTGTCCAAGAGCACTTTGTCGGTCCCCTTGATGGCAGCCAATACGTCCAATCCCTCCATTAAGTCAGGCATACCGACATAATAGTGCCCTTGAGCCTTTTGCTTGCAGGCTTTAAGGAGCTGCTTGTGGAGTAGGAAGTTCGGGTGATTCGGATCGAAACTGAAATCGTCATTATAATTCGGATCCGGATGAATCCAAATGGTGTCTTCACCTCCCTCCAGTCTTCCTCCTAAGATCGCAGCCAGCGAGCCCGGACCGAGTTGTGTATTTGCCACCGGCAGCATATCTGCTTTCAGTGAGCTGTGTGCCACATACCAATCCAGATATTCAGCCCTCCAGTTCGGGTCAAACCATCGCTGATTAAGATCCCTCGGTGGGGTCGGTGCCGGGATGTCGGCATGCGGGATAACTCCGGTTTGAAAGTGTTCCCACATGTTGAGAACGATCCCTTTATGATTCCACCAGTCTGTATATCTCTGTTTGGTCTCTTCAAGATTGTCTTTCCAGGTTTTCATACTCATAAATGTATATTATCAGTCTAAGGAGATTCCTCCGAATGTTTCATCGATGCAAAGGAGTTCGGCTTTGCTGAGATCCATCTGATCGGTGCACTGCACCGGTTCGTTATACATAGGAATGTTACTGCCTTTTTTAGCATAGACAGGCATTTTGTCCAAAGGAACTTCCAGATGGCGCAACCATCTGCCCCCCTGCAATGTCTCGCCGGAGAAGAAGTCCACCCATTCGCCTTCCGGCAGATAGACATCACGGCAGTTATCGCTGTTCATTACCGGAGCTACCATGAGGTCATCACCGAAATAATACTGGTCATCGATGTGCCAGCAGATCCGGTCATCATGATGATGGAAGATGAGGGCACGAACGAGAGGATAGCCGGTGGTGGTGGCTTTTTGGCTTTGCTCGATGATGTAAGGCAAAAGTCGATAACGCAGATGCCACCACTTCTTGACGATCGGGGCTATGGCAGGATATGCCCATGGTTCGCGTTTGTGGCTGCCATGATAGCGCATATGAGACGTGAAGACTCCAAACTGTGTCCAGCGGACATAGACATCCTCCTGCAAGGGGGAGTTCATAAAGTTGGGCAGGCTGTGGAATCCCGGCACATCATGGCTCCAGAAAGCAAATCCGGAGAGACCGAAGTGCAAACCTCCTTTCAGCGAACCTGCCATTCCGTCCCATGTGCTGGCTGAGTCGCCGCCCCAATGCAATGGGTAGCGTTGGCATCCTGCCCACGCGGCTCTTGCCCAGACAATGCCATCTCCGCACACCTCTTCGGTAATCTCATAGGCGGCTTTCTGATAGAGCAGGGCATATAGATTGTTGAGCAATGCTGCCGGCATGCCATGATAGAGTGCATCCATGTGAATGTTTTCTCCAAAGTCTGTTTTGATGCAGGTGACACCCATTTCCAGCAGGCGGCGGAGCAATTGCTTGTACCACTCTGTCGCTTTAGGATAGGTAAAGTCGATAGTTCCGGCGTAATCTAATGCCGAGAAGTTGGAGCCTTCTCGTTCTTGTTTTTTGGTAAGGGGGGCAATATAGTTGTTGTCTCGTGCCTCGGTGATCTGTTCGGCATCTTCTGCCACATAGGGCAATTGCCAAAGGGAAACACGATATCCGTTTTCTTTCAGATCACGGATAAACTTAACGGGATTAGGGAATCGTTCCTCGTTAAATTTCCATTCACATAACCAGTCGGTCTTAAACCATCCTGTATCCAGATGGATCACGTCGCAGGGATAGTTCTCTGCACGTAGTCGCTGACAGATCTCATTGACTTCATCAGCGCTGAAGTAGGTCATGCGGCTCATCCAGATGCCGAAACTCCAGAGGGGGAGCATCGGAGGAAAACCGGTCAGGGAGCGATAGCCGTGCAGGATCTCTTCGGGAGTCTCACCGCCGATGATAAATGCATCGATCGTGGGCTGGTCGTTAAGAAACTGTACTGAGCGTGTGGAGTGATCTGCCAGAGAGAGTTTACAATGGGCACAAGTGTGATAGAAGACACCATACATCCGGCTACTCAGGTAGAATGGGATGTTCTTATAGCATCGACGGTTGTTAACCCCTTGTCCATCCTGGTTTTTAAGCTGGAATGTCCTTCCGCTCAGGTCCATTTTGGTAAATCGTTCACCCGTACCGACAAAACATTCGTCGGGCTGACATTCGAAAGAGAGTGTGGCACGTTCGCTTTCCCCATCTTTGAGGCAGTAAGCCAATGGGAGAGCATCGTAACGAGGGGGCGAAAAGTGGTCATAGGCACTCAGACGGACACTCTTTTTCCCATCGGGGAAGAGCGTCATGTCTATCGTCTCCTGGGGTGCAGGCTGGAGGTCGCTCCAGTAGTCTATTACAGCCTCCCTCAGATTGATTTCAGCCCTTTTTATGCCTTTATCATCTGTCACGGTCCAAAGACCGTTTTCTTCATGGAGAGACAGGGGCATCTGATGGATCTCTTTGTGCCATGAGAGCATATCATCTTCATCCGGATGGGCATCGTGTTTCTCCGAAAAAGAGGTCGATAGGCGGACTATGTGATGATTATAGGCACGGAGTCTCAGTGTGTGTGTGACCCGAGGTGCTGTTTCGTCAGCAGCCATATCGTTGGCCAACTGCTGTTTCTGAAAAGGTATGTCCAGCCAGATGTCTCCATCTTGTTCTCTGATTTGTGTTGGTCGGCACGCTTTCCAGAGAGATTCGTTGAGGGAGAGCTCCGGATCAAAATCCATAAAGTCAAACAGATGATAATTGGTCTGTTTCATTGTTTTAGTTAAATGTTTATTTGATAAATATAGATCTCAATCGTTTCGTATATAAACGGATGACAGACTTTGCCCGAAACGATTATTTAGCTTCTCTTCAGACTATAACGTCCGTACCAGACGATCACCAGGAAGCAGATCAGCGGCAGACAGAAAGAGAGATTGACTGCAGGGAATGAGCCAATGGTCTTCAAGTCTATGATCATACCTTGAAGCGGAGGCATGAGAGCTCCTCCCACGATCGCCATTACGAGGAATGCAGCTCCGAGTTTGGTGTCTTGTGTATCGACGTTTTCGAGGGCTATGCCATAGATCGATGGGAACATGATGGACATAAACAGACTGATGAGCACAAGGCTGATGAGACCTGCCATGCTATTCAGTGTGATGGCTCCCAAGGTGCATAATGATGCCCCGATACCGAATAACATCAGGAGACGTCTGGTGTTAACAAATTTCATGATGTAAGTTCCGATAAATCGTCCTCCGAGGTTGAGAGACATTGCCACGATGTTATAGGCTTGTGCAGTAGCTTTGTCGATGCCCAGTCGGTCGGCATACTGGATGATGAATGTCCACACCATGATTTGAGCACCAACATAGAATACCTGTGACATCACACCGTAGCGATAGATGCGGTTGCGCCAGAGATTCAGCAGTGTCTGCCACACTGTGTGTTCGGCTTCTTCTGTGTTCTCTTCTTCTTTCACCTTCGGCATCTTGGTGATGGCGATAATAATAAATGTGATGACTACGATCAGTCCGAGTGCTACATATGGATTGCGGATCACTGCCAGGTCATGAAGTCTGATCTCTGCCTTTTCCAGATCTGAAAGGGTGTGGAAGAAAGTTTGACCGCTGGCATCGCGTCTGTCAGACCATAGTTGCGGCAGCACGATAAAGGATGCCACTGCCATACCGCTCAGAGAGCCGACAGGATTGAATGCTTGTGCCATGTTGAGGCGTCGTGTTGAGGTCGCCTTGTCTCCTAATGAAAGGATAAACGGATTGGCTGTCGTTTCGAGGAATGCCAGACCAAAGGTGAGGATATAGAGCGAAAAACAGAAGAAAGTGAACTCCTGGAAATGTGCTGCCGGGATAAAGAGGAATGCACCGAAGGCATACAGACCGAGTCCCAATAATATACCGCTCTTGTAGCTGTATTTGCGAATGAAGAGGGCGGCAGGGATCGCCATGGTGGCATATCCGCCGTAGAATGCAAATTGGATCAACGAAGCCTTAGCTGCTGACAATTCCATTACTGTCTGGAATGCTGCCACCATCGGATTGGTGATGTCATTGGCAAATCCCCATAAGGCAAATAATGATGTGATGAGGATAAAGGGGATGAGATATTTTTTCTCTACAAGTTTTGGTTTCTGGTTGTTCATGTTGATTATGTTTTAGGTGTTACTCGGCTGTTGTTTTGGTTATGAGACTCCTCGATGAGAGGGTCAGTAAAGTTTGAAAATGCGCTCCATCAGTCTCCATTTCTCAGATGACTTGGCTCCTTGGAGTACTTGCTGAAACTGTCCGACAAAGTCTTCCCATTCGGCTTGTCGGGGCAGTGTTGCCAGACGAGCCATGGCTGTCTCCCAGTCGAAATCTTCTGCGGTCTCGACGATCATGAAAAGACGGGTGCCGAGCAGGTAGATCTCCATCTCTAAAATACCGACTTCACGGATGCCGGAGAGGATTTCCGGCCAGAACTCTTGTGGACTATGTGCTCGACGATAGGCCGCAATCAGTTCCGGATTGTCTCGGAGATCGAGGGTCTGGCAGTAACGTTTTACCGGGTGTGGATATTGTCTGGCAGGATATCCTTGTTGGGGTGTTGGATTCATTTTTTTATACGTTAGTTGAGTACAGAGTATAGAGAACAGAGGAAAACTGAAAACAAAGCCATCTGCCATTGCCATCAGCCATAGCAGGGGCGCAGCCCTTTATTTGGTTTAGAAGTTTATTTTTTCAACCCCTCAACCCTTCAACCCCTCAACCAACCATGCCATTGCCATGAGCCATAGCAGGGCGGTAGCCCCCATGCCCTCGCAGGGGGGCTACCACCCTATTTATACACCGGGCCGTAAGTGGCGCAAGCACGATAGTCTGCACCCTCCTTATCCATGCCAAAGGCATTCCATGCTGCCGGGCGGAAAATCTGATCTTCCGGGACATTGTGCATACATACCGGGATGCGGAGCATAGAGGCCAAAGTGATTAAGTCTGCACCGATGTGTCCGTAGCTGATGGCGCCGTGGTTGGCTCCCCAATTATTCATCACCGAATAGACATCCTTAAAGGCGGCTTTGGTTTCGTCCAGACGAGGCACGAACCATGTAGTCGGCCAAGTTGGGTCTGTGCGCATATTGAGGACATCGAAGATTTCCGGTTCGACGTCTGCTGTCCAGCCCTCTGCGATCTGCAGAACAGGACCAAGCCCCTTGATCAGATTAAGACGGCACATCGTCACCGGCATTCCTCCCTTGCTGAGGAAGTTGCTTGAGAATCCTCCTCCACGGAAGTAGTCGCGGTCAGCCGGCAGCCAGTTGGTCGCTTTCAGACAGGCTTCAGCATCAGCCTCTGTCATTTCCCATGCCGGCTTCATACAAGGCTCACCTTGAGCATTGGTGCTCGCACCGGTGGCATCGAGTGTGGTGGCTCCTGAGTTGATGAGGTGGATCATGCCTCCGGCAGCCATTCCGGTGAGTTCTTTACCGGTCACACGTTTCACGGCTTCCGGGCTCCAATATGTGCGCACGTCAGAGAACATCTGTCCGCATCCGGTCAGCAGTTTGCCAAAGAGCATCGATACGCCGTTGCAAGCATCGTTTTCGGTGGCGAGGACATAAGCCTCACGGATACCATTCCAGTCGAAGGTGCTGCATAAGAGTGCCTCAGAGAAGTCTCCGTTAGGTTTCCAGTCAGTCCATTGACGTTGTCCCTGAAATCCGGCTGCGATGGCATTGTGTCCGATGGCCTCCTCTTTGAAGCCCATCTCGCGCAGTTTGGGATTGCCCAACATCAAGTCGCGGATGATGATGGTCATCTTAACGACAAATTCCCAGTCAGCGTCCTTGCCGGCGCGATCTTTCTGTTTCTCCGGGCGGTTTTTATCCCATCCCTCTTTCGGTTTGCAGTATTTCTCTGTCCATGCCATGGCTTTGGCAAACTCCTCATGATCATAGATTCCTTCCTCCATGCGGCGCAGGATCTCTGTTTCATCTACGCTCTCATTGCGCATGCCGAGATATTCCTGGAAGAAGTTCTGATCCACGATACTGCCTGCGATACCCATACATTGGCTGCCGATAGAGAGGTAGCTCTGTCCGCGCATGGTGGCTACGGCTTGAGCTGCGCGTGCCCAACGGAGTATTTTTTCTGCCACATCGGCGGGGATAGAGTTGTCTCCCATGTCTTGTACGTCATGTCCGTAGATGCCGAATGCCGGCAGACCCTTTTGTGCATGGGCTGCAAGGACCGCTGCCAGATAGACTGCACCGGGGCGCTCTGTACCGTTAAATCCCCAAACAGCCTTTGGCCAATGTGGGTGCATGTCCATGGTTTCTGAACCATAGCACCAGCAAGAAGTCACGGTGATGGTAGCACCGACTCCCTCACGTTCAAACTTAGCGGCACAAGCTGCTGTCTCGGCAACACGACCGATAGTGCCATCGGCAATGACACACTCTACGGGTGTTCCATCACTGTTTTTTACGTTTTCGGAAATCAATGTTGCTACGGCTTTAGCCAGACACATGGTTTTCTCTTCGAGACCTTCGCGGATACCGCCTTGGCGTGCATCAATGACGGGTCGGATACCGATTTTAGGATAGGTTTTCATGTTTGTGATTTTATAAGATTTGTGATTTTTCAGATTGTTTTGCAAAGAAACAAATTTTCTACTAATTAGAAAAATATAAAGAGGAAAATTTTAGGGACTTCGTCCTGCGATGGCAGATGGCGATGGCAGATGGCTTTGTTTTCAGTTTTGCTCTTATAGAGGCACAGCTATCAGCCATCGCCATCTGCCATAGTTTTTCGCACACAGAAAAGCACAGAATTTCACAGAGCGCACATGCTCCGCAGTGCTTTGCCATCCGGATGGGAAACGCAAGCGATAGCGAGCGTTATTCTGCGAATTATTCCCTTTGGACGTGAGCTTCGCCTTGACAAGAGGAAAGAGCAAAGAGAAAACTGAAAGGTGAAAAGTGAAAACAAAGCCATTGCCATCGCCATGAGCCATCGCAGGCGCAGCCCATAAACCAACCCTGCCATTTATAAAACATTAACACCTAAATGCTATTTCGGCATATCATTTTATGGGGTATATACTCCGGCTTTGAGCCAAACTCATCGGAGACCTTTTAAAGATAGGGGGAAAATGGATCAGAAGACAAAGTTTCAATCATAAAAATCACAGTAAAGACCGAGGGAGAAATTGATAAGTGAGATAATTTTCACGCATCGGCTCTCATCTGTTCTCGCATCGGCTTGTATGGGGGAACGCATCGGGGCGAATTTTTAACGAGCGTAGCCTCGTTGCACAACGAGCGTACGCTCATCGACCAACGCGGGTACGCTCGTTGAATAATGAGGCTACGCGCGTGAAGTAAAAAGCCTCGGCCTTTTAAGCAAAAAAACACGATGAATGGACCCTTTTGAGCCGTCGAATTTTCATCCGAACGGCCGAGTGCAGGAACACAAAAAAACGATGAAGCATCGAAACATGGAGGGTCTGAACCCAACAACGTCTCAACGCTTCATCGTTTACTATCCCAAAACAGGGGTAATCACCAAAATGTGTCACAAAGATACAACAATCGAAAGCCGATGTCAAGAGGGGAAAAGGTTTTTTAACAGTTTGGTTTGTTGGTTTAGAGGTTTAAAGGGCTGCGCCCTACTATGGCTGATGGCGATGGCTTTTGGCGATGGCGATGGCTGATGGACTTCGTCCGCTATAGCTGATGGCGATGGCTTTGCTCTGTTATCTGTACTCTGTTATCTCAGTTGAAGGGTTTAGGGGCGCAGCCCCATTATAAGGTGAAAACAAAGCCATCTGCCATGAACCCTTGTAGCCATCGCCATTAGCCATAGCAGAGCAAAGCTCCATAAGCCCTGCGGGCGCAGCCCTTTAAACCCCTCAACCCTTCAACCTCTCAACCCCTCAACTAAATATATCACTTGCTTCTCCGTCCGGCAGCGTTCTTTATCTCGGGAGTAACTGTCGGACCATTGGTCCCCCAGATGAGAGCCGGACCCGGTTTGTTATCCCCAAATCGAATCTCAGGACACCAGTTGCCCGAGATCGTAAAGCCATCGGTTGCTTCGTCCAGGTAGATATAAAATGCCCGGTCATTAGTTGCATAAGGTGCGTCGATCAAGTGTTCTATCCGATTGCCCGTGATGCTTGATCCCGGCTGATTAGACAACGTGTATATGCCCCCGGCGTCATAGAGCTGACCGGCAAAGTGATGGACATAATTATTACGGATGTGGTTATTGCGCATACCACTCTCCAGTGCCGTCCATCCCCAACCGACACAGATGCCGGAGTAGTTGAGGTGTGACACCTCATTGTGCTCGATCACCACATCGCGGACATAGCCTGCACCGATGCCCACACATCCCCAGTCCTCGTTGGCAACCTCGGTGATCAGATTGTCGGAGATGAGGATATTGCTGCATAGCTCTTTCGGGGCTTTCGGGATGTAGGGGACATGTGTCTCAAAGCCTTGGTCGGGGAATGTCCCGATGGCGATGGCTGTCCCTCCGATGTCTGTAAAGAGTGAACCGCTGACACGGCTGTCACGCACTGCCTGCTCCAGATCCAATGCTGTCGCCCCTAAGTGCATAAATTCGCACCCTTCAAACGTGATGTGATGTGCTCCCTCTACTTGTACCGCGCTGACCGGACGTCCGATCCATGCCTGATTTTCCAGTTCGGCCTTTTCGGGCAATCCCGGGATAGCCAACTTATAGGCATCCAGTAGCGGCATACCTCCCTGTAGCGTCACATGACCGCTCAATGAGGGCTGTAACCATGCGGCATGTTGCAGGCTGACACCCTCCATCCGGATGTGAGCCACCTCTCTTTCGTCACTGCCGGCGATTCGGATCAGGGTCGGGAGGTAGGGCATCACTGCCACAGCTTCCTCCATCTGCTCATCGGGGCGAGGGTAATAATAGATCTTACCGGAGGGATACTCCTGCCACCATTCACCCGGTCGGTCCAGCAGACGGATGTCCCCCACGATGTTGAACGAGGAGTTGCCTTTTTCTTCCCCGATCACCGGCTGTGGCCAGGGATGTTCAAACTCGAGCCGACTCTCCGGTTCATGAAAAGAGACCCGCGTCACTTTGCCCACGGTCTCCATCTCCTTGATGCGCAGGATGGCGATGGCCCAGCGTTGGTGCACCACCATCTCTGCTTGTTGTGCCTTTCCCAGTCCGCTCACCTCGGGCGTGGGGATCCATATCTCACGTTTCTCTTTGCGGAAGTCTGTCATTCGGATCATCTCGCCGTGTGGCACAAGCGCTGCTCTCTCAGCCTTTTTGCCATTGACCCAGAGTTGCCTGCTCTCCAGAATCCGATTGCCCACTCTCGGAGCATCTGCCACCCACACTTTGCCGCGGGCGGCTTCCGGCAGGCCCTCCACCGACTCTGTCAGGGGTTGCCATCCGGACACCTCACGTCCGCCGCTGATGATCGCCTTGCCCGGATGGTCGGCGATGATTGTTGTCGGACCCCCTTCCGTGCCACTATCTTCGGGACGGAAGAAGAGGGGTCCCTCTTGGCAGTATGTGCCGTCTGCGAGGTGGATACGGATCCCTTGGCTCACGTCCTCCTTACCGATGCGGCGGATCTCGCGTGCCTCTCTCAGTGCCCGGTGGATGCACTTCATCGGGTGATCGGGTGATCGTCCGTCCAGATAGTCATGACCTTGAGGAGAGACATAAAGGTCGATGCTTTGCCCCTGTGCGTCAGAGCATGATGAGAGCCCGAAGAGGGCAAGCAGGACTGATAAGCAGATACGATTTTTCATGAGGGTTATGTGTTTTAAATATTAGACCATGATTCTCGTCCACAAAGTTAAGGAAAATATTTTTAGCGGAGGACACATCGGGGAAAGATTTTTCATTCGGCTCCCCTTTCGTGCTCTATTTCTCTCTTAATGGAGTCTGAGTTTGGCTCTGCCCCAAAAAATTGATTGATTATTTTGTTGTTCTTCTAACTTGTTGTATATTTGCCATGACAAATTGATTATTAACCCCGTAAACATATTGCGTTAAGAAACAGACAGTACCCCGAAGACCGTAATGAAGTTTGCTATCCCGATGGGGCAGCGCTTCACCGTGAGAACTCTTATAATATACATATTATTAACTTTGAAGAGCGTTCTCATTCGGACTTGTTTAAATATTGGATTTTGAGCTTTTAGCTCTTGTTCTCTTACTCTGAATACCGCCAATCATTCAACACATGAGAACAAGCAGTGAAGTAAGTTCACACTTAGGTGTGAGCTGTTCGTGCTTGTTATGTGTTAAGGTAACTTGGCGGTGACCTAGAGTAAGGCGAGTAACGAATAGTTTACGCCTTCTTTTTTTTTTATATCTAATGAAAACTTTAAAAACAATTGCGATGGCAGTATTTGCCATCTTGATGAGTGTGAACTTTGCTGCTTGTAGTGATGATGGGGATGGCGGATCTTCCGAACCATCCAATCCATTAGTGGGAATCTGGACGACAGATTGGAATTGGGGTGTCGGAACAAGATCTTACTTTTTCAAATCGGATGGCACTTACACTTGGGATGTCGGTGTGTATGATGGTGGAAAAGGTTATTATTCTTTCAACTATCCTCAGTTGACTTTGTCCGAATCCGGAGGCGGCACCTCTTTGTGGACCATTGTTTCTATGGAGCAGAATTATTTTGTGATCATGACGAAGTCGGCCGATACATACACATTTACCAAAAGTGAAGGTGTAAATAATGTGCAGGATGTCTCCGGGACAGTGCAGGGACATGATTATGTCGATCTTGGTCTCTCTGTGAAATGGGCAACATGCAATGTAGGCGCCACTGCACCAGAAAAGGAGGGCGATTTCTTTGCTTGGGGTGAGACTGCTACTAAGAGTGAGTACAATTGGGATAATTATAAATGGGGTACTTACGATTATTGCTGTGGCGACAGAATTGTCGTAACCAAATATTGTACTGACGAAAATTATGGTAAATGTCAACGAAATTTTTATGATCATTATTATCATTATCAATGTGAAGGGTTTACCGATGGCTTGACTACTCTCCTCCCGGCAGACGATGCAGCTTATGTCAAGTGGGGGTCAAGTTGGCGCATGCCCACCCAAGCAGAAATGGAAGAATTAATAACGAAGTGTACCTGGACCTGGACCATGAGAAATGGTTATACCGGCTACAAAGTGACCGGGCGCAATGGGAAAAGTATTTTTTTGCCTACGGTTTGGACAAAAGATAATTATCATTCTCGTGGGTGGAGTGCTTCTTATTGGACAGCTTCGTTGCTTGAATACGATAGTGTTTCTTCATATGCACTAGACATTGATGATGATAATTATAAATTAACAAATTATTGGGGTCGAGAGTATGGAAATCTCATCCGTCCTGTTACCAAATAATTAGAGGATGACTTATTAATTCAAGCATGAAACAATCCAAATTTTTTCTGACCGCGATGGCACTGCTGTCGTGGTCAGCATTTCAGTCAGTGAGCGCACATGACTTGGAGATAAACGGTATCTATTATGCTGTCACATCATCAACTTCGGTGTCAGTAACCTTTAAGGGAGATGCCTATGACTCTTATGCTGATGAATATAAAGGAGATGTAATCATCCCGGAGAAAGTCTCTTATAGTGATTATAACTTTACGGTGACGGGTATCGGAGAACGTGCGTTTAGCGGATGTCCGAGTATTACTTCGATTTCCATCCCCAATGGAGTTACAAGTATAGGAGAAAATGCTTTCATGAATTGTACGGGAACCTTGACAATGAATTGTGATGTTCCCTCATTATCGGCATCTAATGGCCGATTTTATGGAGATATATAGGTTATCTGTTGCTGTTGGTCTCCATGATAGCAGTGCTGCTTCATCGACGAGGTGAGTTCTGCCGATTGTTGCGGCATCCGTTGTTGCGGAGCGGTGCGCTGACGCTTTTACTGTTGTTCTCTGTGGCAGGAGAATCTCTCTCTGCTCAGTCTGAAAAGCCGCTCCCTTATGTCTCACGGACTGTAGCAGATAGTTTATCGGCACGTCAAGTCATCTATCATGATCGGGTTTCTCCTTATAATACTTTAGCACGGGATTTTGTCAGGAAACTCTCCGGACAGGATTCTTTTGGAGGGCTATCAGCCGAACAGATTGTAGAGAGTTGGCGTCGATATCCGGAGGAATGGAGTTATGTCCCTATCATTAAAATAAAGAGTGAACGGTTGCGCGAGAGGTTGAATCTTCAGACCTCTCATGCGAGGTTGATCGATCTGTTTGAAGGGGATAAATATCTATTACGAGAGTGGTGGCTGGAAGAGCAACGCCATGAGCTGAACATGCAGGAGGGTGAGCACAAACATTCGTTGAATCCAAAAAAAATCAGTAATAAACCCTCTGCTATGGCAAAAGCCATATTGGAGACAGACGAAAAGGTCTCTCTCATACTGATGTTGCACCAAGGGACATTGATTCGTTATATAGAAACGGAGGATATGGTAGTGCCATTGTCAGATGTGCGAATTCGGGCAGAGTTACTTTATAACAAAATCCCATTTTGCAAGTTGCTTTTCATGTTTTGTCTCACTTTAGGTTTTCTTTCATTTGGGTGCTATTTGTGTCGTAGTCTTGGAGTGGGTCGCCTCTCTTTCAAAGGGTTTTATCGTGTGGCAAACAGGACTTTTTACTTTTTGTTAGTATTAGCCTGGTTGTTCCACTTGTTTGGTTTCCTTTTACGTTGGTACATTGGCGGACGGATTCCGCTGAGCAATGGCTACGAGACCATGCTGTTTCTTGCATTATGTCTATTAAGCGGTGCGTGTTGGGGAGGATATCGGTTTTCGCCTCTTGTTGTCTTCGGCTTTTTATTGTCAGGATTTACACTGCTTGTTGCTTATCTGGGGGAGATGAATCCTCAGATTACCCCCTTGATGCCGGTGTTGCTCTCGCCTTGGTTGAGTTTTCATGTATCTCTGATAATGATTTCTTATGCTCTCTTTGCCTTCATTCTGATGAATGGGGTGTTAGGGTTGTTGCTTCGTCGAGAGGCAGATCGGCTGATGGTGCTTAGCAGGGTGTTGCTTTATCCGGCGGTTTTCTTTTTAGGGATAGGGATCTTTGTCGGAGCGGTTTGGGCTAATGTCTCATGGGGACGATATTGGGCATGGGATCCTAAAGAGGTCTGGGCTCTCATCACATTTATGATCTATGGAGCAGCTTTTCATGCCGGAAGTATTAAGTGTTTCAGCCGTCCCCGTTTCTTTCATCTTTACATGGTGTTCTCTTTCCTCACAGTCCTAATGACCTATTTTGGGGTGAATTATCTTTTGGGAGGTATGCATGGTTATGCATGAAAATCTCATTTGTGGCGGAGAAGGATCCGTCGTAGAGTATATTTTTGTATCTTTGCCGATGCCGGAGTCTAATCGTACCGGTAAAATAGTATGACGAAAGCAGCAGATGTGATAGAGACTATGATGTCCATGCGCGATGAGGCACAGCGACGTGTGTTACTCTCTTTTTTCAAAACGGCTCCTGGGGAGTATGGTGCCGGTGATGAGTTTTTAGGGATTAAAGTTCCTGCCACTCGACAGGTCGCACTTCAGGCTGCTGATATGCCCTTGGAGGAGATTGCTCTATTGCTTCACCATCCGATCCATGAGATCCGTCTCTGTGCCCTCTTGATTATGGTACGCAGCATGAAAGGATGTCTCCCCACACGGCGTCGTCCGGAGGGAGACCCCTCAGGGCGGCAGGCACTGGTAGATTTTTATCTTTTACACGCGGCTCATGTCAATAATTGGGATTTGGTCGATCTCTCTTGTCCGGGGATTATCGGGCAGTGGCTTCTGCATCTCTCTGACGAAGAGACTGTGTCAGGAGAACAGTTGTTGGAGCGACTATCTGAGAGTGAAAACATGTGGGAGCAACGTATATCAATGGTCTCGACACTGACATTGATCCGTGTCGGACGGCTGGATGAGGCTTGTCGGATAGCGAAGCGTCTGCTCGGACATAGCCACGACCTGATCCATAAGGCGGTCGGGTGGATGCTGAGAGAAGTGGGGAAAGTGGATCGTACTCGTTTGGAGGAGTTCCTGGAGGAGCATCATCGAGAGATGTCTCGGACGACACTGCGTTATGCCATCGAACGCCTTCCCGAGTCGGAACGACAGGGTTGGTTGAGGCGTTAAGGTCGGGAAAAATCCAGATAGGGCCGCAGCCGGCTTATGTCTGTCTCCTTAAACTCTGATAATTTTTTGATTTCAGATAGCGAAGTGATGGCTCCGCGTTTTCTCTTGAGATTCATTAAGGCACAGACTTGTTCATACTCCAGATAGGGGTGTCGGAGCAAGGCCTTAAATTCTGCTTGATTGACTGCTAACGGGATGATCCTTGAGGAGTCTGCTGTCAGCCAAAGTTTTTGCCATGTGGCAACCTGTGAGGGGTCGGCCCAACGGATACACTCTGAGATTTGCCCGGTGTGATGAAATCCTCCGAGTCTCTCCCGATAGCGAACTAAGGCTTGTGCCGTAGCCCTCCCGATCCCCGGGATACGCATCAGTGTGGTGGTGTCGGCTGTGTTAAGATCGATGATTCGAGGGGAATCAAATTTTCTGTTTTGCCACTTTGGTTGGGTAGGGGTGTCTGCTGATTCCTTTAATTGCGTCGATGCGATGGATGATGTTGCCCCGGAAGCTTTTGTGATAGCCTTATTGTCGGAGAGTGTATGACTATCAGAGGAGGGGGATCTGTCATCCATAGTTGTTTTTGCTGTTCGTTTTGGATGTGTTTTCCGAGAAGAGAGACGATCTCTATCGTTCGTGTATTCTCCCCGCTCTCCCTGCCGAGTTAAGGGCTCTTTTTGAGGGTTTGTTACTTCAACTGCATCATCTATAAATCGTTTTTCTCCCAATTGACCTTCGAGATAGGCGATCCTTTCGCGTAGGGTATCAATCTGTGCTATTTCCCTTTTCATATCGGCTATTTCTCTGTAACCCAATACAAACAAAGAGATCGCAGCCAGGAGGATAATCGTCCTGCGAGCTGCAGGGGAGAAGCGTAAAGGTGCATTAGACATGGATTGTAATTTTTATTGTATTACGTGCAAATATATTGGAAAACAGCGTAAAAGGAAAGATTTTGCATCGAAAAAAACTTTTTCACCATCATAATGGTAATAAAGATAAGAAAAAAGCTTATCTTTACACCGCGTTTTTCTGTAATCTATCTACTCTTTAAACGTTATGACTCCACAAGATTTATCTTCTCGTGCTACGTTTGGCACCAAACTCGGTGCGATAGCAGCGGCTGTCGGCTCGGCTGTCGGTTTGGGCAACATCTGGCGTTTTCCCTTTCTGACAGGAGAAAACGGAGGTGCAGCCTTCATATTGATTTATTTGGCTTCTGTTCTCCTTTTAGGGATTCCCTTGGTGATTGCAGAGTTTCTCATCGGTCGCACTGCTCATCGTAATATTGCCGGTTCGTTTAAACTACTTGCCCCGGGCACACGTTGGTATTTGCTCGGAGCCATGGGTACGGCCGTGGCAGTTATCATTTTAGGATATTATCTTGTGATAGCCGGATGGACTTTGGAATATGTTTGGATGGCTATAACTAACGGATTTTCCTCCTTAGTTGCAGATCAACAGCTGTTACATCCAGAGAAGACGGGAGCACAAATTTTGACGGAGGATTTTCAGGCATTCAGCACTTCTCCGTTAGAACCTTTGATGTGGATGACTCTTTTTATATTGCTCAATGTAGGAATTCTCTTGGGCGGTGTTAAGAGTGGTATAGAGCGGGCAAGTCGTGTGATGATGCCTTTGCTCTTCATTCTGATGTTAATCCTCTGTATCAATTCGCTCTTGCTCCCCGGAGCTGCAGACGGATTGGATTTTATGTTTCATCCGGATTTCAGTAAAGTGACGGGAAGAACTTGGCTGATGGCGATGGGACAGGCATTTTTCTCTCTCAGCATCGGATTAGGCTGTCTCATTACTTATGGTTCTTATCTCAGTGATGATACCAAATTGGGCAAGACTGCGCTTAGCGTTGGATTGTTAGACTCTTCAGTAGCGATTTTGGCGGGGATAGTTATTTTTCCGGCCTGCTTCTCTTATGGCATTCAGCCCGAAGCTGGACCCGGTTTGGTCTTTATCACTTTGCCTAATGTTTTCCTTCAGATGCCCGGAGGTTATGTATGGAGTTTGCTTTTCTTCATCTTGATAGCATTAGCGGCATTGACCAGCACGATATCGATGTATGAGGTGCCTGTGGCATATTTGCAGGAGGAATTTCACATATCTCGCCGGAAGGCAATCATCTTTTCTTGTGCTTTCTCCTGGTGCCTTGCTGTCGCATGTTCTCTCTCGTTGGGAGACTGGAGTGATGTCACTCTGTTTGGTCACAATATTTTTGATATATGTGATATCGTGACAGCCAACTATATGATGCCAATCGGTGCGATGCTGATTTCGCTCTTTGTGGGGTGGCGTTTAGATCGTGTCATTGTCCGACAAGCGATCACTAATCATGGGCGCGATGGAGGGTGGTATATCCGTCCGCTGATCTTCATTCTCCGAATTTTTGCACCGGTTTGTATATTTATAATCTTCCTAAGTGGATTAGGTATTTTGGGGTAAAAGTTAACTATTATTTTTAGAAAAAATAATTTAATCAACAATAAAAAAGTTTAAACTTTAAATCCTATTTCAAATCACAATTATTGTAATAGCTTTATTATTTCAAATGAGCATTTATTGATGTTTGTTTATAGATGGACAAAAGCATATATAATAAGATGAAAGAAAAGGAAGATTATCAGTTGACTATTCTTGTTCCTTTTTATAATGAAGAGGATAATATCCTAAATATAGAGAAAGAACTGAAAGCCTTTATGAATGTGTCTGTGATTCCCTCTGTTGCAATCCTTTTTGTAAATGATGGTTCGAAGGATAAGGGAATGGAGTTAGTGGAGGAAGTGTGCAAACGTAATGAACCTTTTATTATATCTCGTTGAGAAGAAACATAGGTTTGAGTGGCGCTATTAAGGCCGGGTTTGATCATTGTAGGTCAAAATATGTGGGTTATATGGATGCGGATTTGCAGACATCGCCTATGGATTTTAATCTATTGTTGCCCTATGTGGAGGAGTATCCTTTGGTGATGGGAATCAGAGCTAACAGGAAGGATACCGCTTTCAAGAACGTACAATCAAAAATTGCCAATGGTTTCAGAAGAATGATGACCGGAGATAAGGCAAAAGATACAGGATGTCCGCTGAAGGTCTTTCAGACAGAATATGCTAAACGGATACCGATGTTTACCGGGATGCATCGCTTTTTCCCGGCTTTGATAGAGTTGCAAGAGGGAGGGAAAATGAAACAAGTTCCCGTGCGCCATTTCCCTCGTACAGCCGGTGTGTCAAAATATAATCTTTGGAATAGGTTGATATCCCCATTAAAGGATTGTTTGGCTTATAGATGGATGAAGAAGAGGTATATTAACTATGAAGTGGACAGTATTTATCTTTAATCCAAATCGGTCTTTAGATCGCAATGTAGCTTTTGCCTCAACACTTTTTTATTTTTAATTAGAGATGTATATTTATATAATAGGATTCTTGGCACAAGCTCTCTTCTCGGCAAGGATTCTTGTACAATGGGTTTTGTCAGAAAAGGCAAAACGGGTAGTTTCCCCAACGATTTTTTGGGTATTGAGTATCATTGCATCTTATTTGCTTTTCATTTATGGTTGGCTGAGAAATGATTTTGCCGTAATGTTGGGTCAAGTGATTTCTTATTATATCTATATTTGGAATCTCAACGAAAAGGGTGTTTGGCGCAGAAGCAATCTCCTGCTTAGGTTGATTATTATTTTAACACCTATCATTGGTCTCTCATATATCCTAAGTGATTGGGATCTGTTTGTACAACAATGTTTGAATACTCCCCAAATATCTACATTCCTTGTCATTTATGGCTCATTGGGGCAAGTTATTTTTACCTTACGTTTTGTTTACCAATTTCTCTACTCAAAAAAACATGAGCAGTCTATCCTACCGGCTGGTTTTTGGACTATCAGCCTCATCGGATCGACCATTATCATTTCGTATGGAATCCTAAGACTTGATCCTGTCCTTATTTTAGGGCAATCATTTGGTTTGGCTGCATATATCAGAAATCTTACACTATTGCATAAGCAGAAGTACTCATTATGATTTGATGTATATTCCAATAATATATTATTCCTAAAAAAGATAACGAGCATGAGACCCTGGATGAGATACCTATTGCTGTTTATAGCATTGCTTCCCATTCTTATTTTAAGGGATTTTACCCCGGACAATGAGTTGAAATATCTGAGTATTGCAGATGAAGCCATTGCTAATGGCAATCTTTTTGCTTTTTATAATCATGGTGTTCCTTATGCAGATAAACCTCCATTGTATATTTGGACAGTCATGCTCGGAAAACTCATTTTCGGAGAGCACTTGATGTTTTTTATCTCCCTCCTCTCTGTTATCCCGGCTTTTGTTACGATGGGGGTCATGGGACGATGGTGTCAGAAATATTTGTCCGGTAAAGGTGTTGTTCAAGCGGAATTGATGCTCATTACCTCCATTTATTTTATAGGATCTATAATAATTTTGCGCATGGATATGCTCATGACAATGTTTATTATATTGTCATTATATACCTTTTACAGAATGTATATCTATCACCATAGAGAAGATGGAGAAGGAGATGTATTTGGGGAGCGGAAGGTTGATCATAGGAGTTATGGCCGATGGAGGTGGCTTTTACCATTCTATGTATTTATGGCTTTATTTACCAAAGGTCCTATTGGCGTGTTGATGCCTCTGTTGTCGATCATTGTTTTTCTTGCCATCAATCGTGAGATAAAAAGTGTCGGCAAATATTTGGGCTGGCGATTTTGGACTCTTTTAGGTGTGTCGTGTGCCTGTTGGTTTACTTGTGCTTATCTCGACGGAGGTACAGAATACCTTAACAATTTGCTTTTTAATCAAACCGTTAACCGAGCTGTCGATGCATTCCATCATAAAAAGCCGTTTTACTTTTATGGAGTCTCCTATTGGTTTTCGCTTGCTCCTTGGTCTTTGCTGGCTTTTGTTGTCATTCTCCTTGGTGTTGCCAAAAAACTCTTTAAAACAACACTTTTGAAGTTCTTTGCTGTGATCGTGGTAACTACTTTTATAATGCTTTCTCTGATAAGTTCAAAGCTTGAAATTTATCTGTTGCCCTGTTTCCCTTTTATAATATATGGTGCTGCCATACTTTTGCCTTCGCTGCAGAGGAGTCTGTGGATCAAAGTTTCTCTCACGATTCCAGCCATAATCTTTATTGTCTCATGCCTGGCAACGCCCATAGTGGTCAGATTTTTAAATGTCGTTGACCTCCCCGATTTCGTTTTCGCATTATGGTTGCCGATCGAATGTTTTGTTGCTGTCTTGGGCATAGGAGGATTTTGTGCGCTATACTATATTTATAAGAAAGAGTCTATCGGAGGAGCCATCCTTTCCATCGCATTATCTATGTTGCTTCTTGTTTTCTCTGTTTCTTTTTCTATCCCGAAAATCAATCCTTCCATTGGCTTGAAGGAGGGTTGCCAAAGAGCTATGGAAGTAGCAGCGGAGATGGGTATCGATCAATATGCTTACTATCGTTTTAAGACCGGTGACAATCTGGATGTGTATCTCGGACAAAAGTTAAAACATATTAAGGCAGAGGAACTTGACTCTTTAGAAAATACCATACTCTTTGTAAAGAAAAAGTATATTGTCAGAGATGTTCAGTTGGGAGAGGCTGTTGCGGGCAAAGAGAATAATATTATGGAGTATGGAGAGTATGCTATCATACTACCCTTCGAATAACTCGAATGGTCTCCTCTGAATAGCAACAAGAGTTTCTTGCAATGTATTTAAACCTCAATGAGGAGTAATACTTCTTTATCTGATACCCATAATCCTTCTTAAGTGGAAATGAATGACGCCGCCGTGTAACGTGCACGACGGCGCCGTGTTATTTTATTCAGGCCGCCGTGTGAGGTTACACGGCGCCGTCATTCACATTACGCGGCAGCGTCGTGCACGTTACACGGCGGCGTGATGCAAACTATGCGAAGGAAAACATTTACCGAACACCAATAGTTTTTAATTATTATCGGAGTCAAGAGGGAAAGGAGATGCCTTTTTTTATCTTGTAATGGCATTGTTTTTGATAAATTTCTGTATATTTGCAGGGATAACATCATTATTAACGTTCTAAACATATACAGCCAATGGAGCATAGCGTATAACAGAATACGTACATTTAGACATATTGGAAAAGCGTTTTAGCTTAGATTCTTGCCTTTGAAACTTCGACACTTTCAATTTCCATCAAGAATAAAGCGAAAAATGTTCGCGCCGTTAGGCGTGGACTTTACTCGTATATTTGATGGAAAAGGTAGTCGAAGACCTCAAAGGCGAATATAATCAGAGTATTGTCCGCGCTTTTTTTGTGCGTATCATTTCTTCTTTCAGAGGACAACGGAGTAACCCGAAAAGCCGTGAAGTGAGTAAGGGAAATATTTAACAATACGAAAATGAAAAAGAATTTTTTTATTATCACCATGCTTTTAGGTTTTTTTATGAGTTCATCTCTTTGGGCACAAACTGCTCAGGAAAAGAAAATATATCACCGTGGAGGAGGTATAAATACATTTTTTCAAGAGGGAATGTTCGGGTACGATATTGGATTCGATATTATGAAACATTGGCATTTTTCCATAGGTGGCGATTGGGCAAATTATCCCGGAGGATATAGTTCGAGTTCATTTAATTGTAATATAGGTTGGAGCAAACGAAGAGTCTTCAATAATTGGTTTTTGATACAAGGCCGTTTGTTGCCGTACTTAGGCTCCTTAACAATGGATGATGGGATTGAGGAAGATTCAGAATTTACTTATGGAGTTCGTGCAGATGCGCAAATCGGATTAAAGGTCTTCTCCAGAAAGGATGGTGGACGGGTATTCTTAACTGGAGGTTACAGAATAGACGCACCCGAATTTGAAACTAAAAATATGTTTGAAAATGGATGGTGGGTAGTAGGAATCTCGTTTGTTGGAGATTGGAGTTTCGACTAATTATTTAAATAACTATGGCGGTGCATCTTGATAGGGACGCACCGCCATGGTCATATATACGAAGTTTTATAGACTTTTTTATGAGAGCTGTGAGAGATAGCGTTCGGCATCCATTGCTGCGTGACAGCCACTGCCGGCAGCAGAGATGGCTTGTCGATAGATGGGGTCAGCAACGTCTCCTGCGGCAAATACTCCGGGAATGTTGGTTGCTGTAGTCGGATGTTTGACTACGATGTAACCCTGTTCGTCCACTTCTATCGCCGGTCGGAAGACTTCTGTGTTGGGGTGGTGGCCTATGGCAAGGAAGAACCCATCGATGGCGATGTCAAATCTCTCTTCGTGGTCGGTCCCTTTTCCTTTCACCAAGTGGGCACCTTCTACCCCATTTTCTCCGAAAAGTCCTTCGGTCTGTGTCTCCCAAAGAATTTCAATGTTCTCTTCTGCCTTAACTTTCTCTTGCATCGCCTCTGTGGCACGGAGCACATTGCGGCGCACAATAAGATACACTTTCTTAGCAAGATGGGAGAGATAGCAGGCTTCCTCACAAGCCGTATCTCCTCCGCCTACTACGGCAACTGTTTTCTTGCGATAGAAGAAACCATCACAGGTGGCACAGGCAGAGACACCCATACCGGCATACTTCTTCTCATCGTCAAGTCCAAGATATTTGGCTGAAGCTCCTGTGGCAATGATGATGGAGCGAGCCTCTATTTGTGTCCCGTCATCGATGGTCACGACATGGGGTGCAGATCCGTCCATAGAGAAATCCACGTGGCTTACGATGCCTACTCGGATGTCTGTGCCGAGCCGTTCTGCCTGTTTGCGGAGGTCCTCCATAAGTTCAGGGCCTGTTGTTCCCTCGGGATATCCGGGAAAGTTATCTATTTCTGTGGTTGTTGTCAATTGTCCACCCGGTTGCAGTCCTTCATAGAGGATTGGTGCGAGTCCACTTCGGCAGGCATAGATGGCAGCCGTGTAGCCGGCAGGACCTGATCCGATAATCAAACATTGTGTCATATTTTTTTTAGTTTAGAGGTTGATTGGTTGATGGGTTTAGAGGTTGATTGGTTGAGGAGTTTAGAGGTTGATTGGTTGAGGAGTTTAGGGGCGAGGCCCCGCTATGGCGATGGCTGGGATTTCGTCCGCTATGGCTAATGGCTATGGCGATAGCTTTTCACCTATTTAATCTTTCAACTCCTTAACCTTATTTTCTGTTCAAATTGTCGAGGACTTGTCGCAGTTCGATTTCATCACCGACGAGGACGGATCTGGCTTTACTGCCCTCATAGGGTCCGACGATGCCGGCGGCTTCCAATTGATCCATGAGACTTCCTGCACGGTTATATCCGATGCGGAATTTTCGCTGTATCATCGAAGTCGAACCTTGTCCTGTGCTTACCACCATCTCTGCAGCTTCATTAAACAATGGGTCGAGGTGATTCATATCTACACTGGCTGCCGAAGAGCTTTCTCCGCTACCCTCACTGAGGGGCGGTTCGGGGAGAATGCATGCGGTCGGGTATCCCTGCTGTTCGGCAATGTACCTATTGATGCGATCCACTTCCGGAGTATCGACAAATGCACATTGCACACGGGTCAGATTGTTGCCGGTGGAGAAGAGTAAGTCTCCTCGTCCGATGAGTCGGTTGGCACCGGGTTGGTCAAGGATGATCGTAGAGTCAATGCTTTGACCGACACGGAATGCCATACGAGCAGGGAAGTTGGCCTTGATGATACCGGTAATAATCTTGGCTGAAGGTCGCTGTGTGGCGATGATCATGTGTATGCCGACCGCACGGGCCTTTTGTGCGATGCGGGCAATGGGAAGTTCGATCTCCTTGCCGGCAGTCATGATCAGATCTCCATACTCATCGACGATTACAACCATATATGGGAGATAGTGATGGTGTACAGCCTCATTGCTGCCGCCGGGAGCGACAATAGACTTGCGCGGATTAAGCTCACGATGGATAAACTTGGCATTATACTCTTTGATATTGCGTAGTCCGGCATCTTTCAAGAGGGCATATCGGTCTTCCATTTCTATGCAGATGGCATTGAGAGTGGAGACAACTTTGGTCACATCTGTAATAATTGGTTCTTCCTCATCCGGAAGTTTGGCCAGGAAGTGTTTTTCGATGCGCGAATAGATGCTAAACTCCACCTGTTTCGGATCGACTAATACCAATTTGAGTTGAGAAGGATGCTTCTTATAGAGCAGAGACGTTAGTATAGCATTGAGACCTACAGACTTACCTTGTCCGGTGGCTCCGGCTACAAGGAGGTGCGGCATCTTGGCAAGGTCAAAGGTAAAGACCTCGTTGGTAATGGTTTTACCCAATGCTACGGGCAGTTCGTATTCGCTTTCCTGGAAGGTGCGACTTGTGATGACCGAATGCATGGAGACTGTCTGCGGGTCGTGGTTAGGCACCTCGATACCGATGGCAGACTTGCCGGGGATTGGGGCGATGATGCGCACTCCGTGGGAGGCGGCGATACTCATGGCAATTTCATCCTGAAGGTTGCGGACACGGGCTATCTTTGTACCGGCTTGAAGCACGATCTCAAAAAGAGTGATGGTGGGACCTACCGTAGCACTGATGCTTTGTATCTCAATGCCATAGTCCGCAAGAGTGTTTTTGATCTTCTCCTTGTTTTCGTTTTGTTCGTTCATGTCGATCGGGATCTCGGTGTTGTACTGCTTCAGCAGGTCAAACGTCGGGAACCGATAGTGAGAGAGATCGGCTGTCGGATCGTAGTCCTCCAGGATGATAGGGGCATCGACGGTCTCTACAGATTTGGTCTCCACCTTGAATGTATCATCCGAGGGAATTGAATCTTCTTCAACCTCCACCTTAATCTCTTCTTCCAACTTTTCGTCATTTCGGTAAGATGGGGTAGGGGAGGGGCTGATCTCTTCAATTTCATCCATATTCATATCTCTCTCATGGTTGTTCCAAGGGAGTATATCATCCTCATTCTCGTGGTTGTCCTCCTCCTCCTGAGGTTTGTCTTCGATGAAAATGTCTTGTTGTTCGTTGTTATCGAATGGATCGTCTTCGATGGGAGTATCATTTATTACGATATTTTCCTCATTGACAGGAGTAAGTTCCGGGACGATCGTTTCTTGAGGATTACTTTCCTCCTGAGCCGCTAGTTCTGCCGCTTTAGCCGCTTTAGCTACTTGGGCTGCTGCCAATTCTGCTGCTTTGGCTGCTGCCGCAGCACGGCGAATCTTGCGGTAAGCTTTCAGCCGTGGCCAGAGATTGATGATTTGTCTTGTCCGTTTTATAGTGCTTTGGAAAACAAAGATACTCAATATGATAAAGCTGGCGATGATAAAGAGTAGTGTGCCGCCCCATCCGATGTTGGCTTCTAATAGGCGGGTTAGGTCATAACCATGTCTTCCTCCTAAATAGATGAAACTATCTCCATAGAAGTCGATAAAGAAGAATCCAAAGAAAATGGAGAACCAGATGCTCCAAAGGGCACATTTAGTAAAAAGAGTCGGGATGTGACTGATGGACTCGCGATTGACAAGTTTGTATCCTAAGTTGAGTAAAAGATATATGAATAGGAATGTCGAAATGCCGAGCCATCTGTTGATAAAGAGTTCGGAAAAGTATGCCCCATAATATCCCATCCAGTTTTGGATGCCATTATTGGGTTGTACGAGTTCGTTGAGTTTTTTATGTTCGATGGCAGCCTGGTCTCCTCCGCATACAGAGAAGATAAATGAGATGAAGGCAATCCCTAAAAATCCGGCAATCAGCAGTATGATGATACCCGAGATAAAGGCTGTGCGCTCGTCTTTTAGGAAGCGAGATATTTTGCCGTCTCCGGCTGGCTTTTTGTTGTCTTTCGTGTTTTTGATTTTTTCTTTTGCCATGACTGAGTGTGTGATATGTTTTATAAGATTCCCGCTAAGTCCGGGAGGAGGATGATTATTGATGATTATCTTTGCCAAAACATTTTGGTAAAGAGTAGGATAACGGTGAAAATCTCAAGACGACCTACAAGCATGAGGAATGAAGCAAACCACTTGCCAATGTCCGGGACACTCGCCCATGTAAATGCCGGACCTGTGGCACCGAGTGCCGGACCGGTATTGCCGAGAGCAGAGATAGTGGATCCCAATGCAGTCTCAAAAGATAGCCCCAAACACTGCATGAAAAAGCAGCCAAAGATAATGAGCATCAAGAAGATAAAAATGAATGCCAATACCTTTTGTACTACAATCGGAGCCACTGAGTGACCATTGAGACGCACCGCTGTGATGGAGCGGGGATGAAGTTGGTGTAAAAACTCATTGACCGTATTCTTCAGTAGGACAATAAAGCGTATCACCTTGATACCTCCGGCTGTCGAGCCGGCACATCCACCACAGACCATCAAGACAAGTGTAGGCATCCAGAAGACAGCCCCCCAGGAGACATAGTCAAAATGGGTTGCCTGAAAACCGGAGGAAGAGATGATCGATATGGTGTGAAACAAAGAGGTGCGGAAAGAGGATTCGCAGTCGGTCGGTAGTGTCGCTAATTGTTCCGGGGTAGTATTGCTCCAGTATAAAGTCCCCCATTGGAGAGCCATAAACAGGAGGGTAGTACCGGCAACGATGAAGAAGAACCATCGGAACTCCTCATTGCGCCAGAATTGTTTCCATTTTCCTACGCCTAAAGTGTAGAAGAGACTATAATTCAAGCTTGAAATAAACATGAAAGCAACGCATACATATTCTATGTAAGGAGAGTTAAAATAACCGATGCTTGCCTGGTGTGTGCTGAATCCCCCCGTTGCTAAAGTTGAGAGTGCGTGACAGACAGAGTCAAACAGCGACATATCCCCCACGAAGTAGAGAGCAGCGCAGATTATGGTAAGTCCTAAATAGATGCTCCAAAGATGACGAGACGTGTTTTGGATCTTGGGTCGTAGTTTATCCACACCCAGACCGGTAACTTCAGCATTAAACATCTGCGTCCCCCCTGTTCCGATCAATGGAAGCAGTGCTAAGGTGAAGACCACGATACCGAGACCTCCGATCCATTGGGTCAGACAACGCCAGAAGAGGATGCCATGTGGCTGTTGGTCGATATTTTCGAGTATAGTGGCTCCGGTCGTGGAGAATCCGGACATGGTCTCAAAGAAAGCATCGGTTACGTTGTCCACGGACCCATAGATGAGATAGGGCCACATGCCGAAAAGAGAGAAGAGGACCCATGCCAATGCTACGATGAGAAATCCTTCTTTCAAGGTAAAACGATCGGTGTGTTTGCGACCGGAATACCATAGCCCAAATCCGGTCAGCATAGTTATAATCGTCGGAATCAGCAGGGCGATGAAGTCTCTGTCACCGGCAGTATAACAATAATAGGCGGACACACCGGAGGCTGCCGCCATGAAGAGTGACTCCATGAACAGCAAAACACCGAAGATGTAGCGTATAAACGCATAGTTGAATCGTGATGGTAACATCTGTCCGCTTTTGTTTTTAATATTGTTTATATCGTGGTGTGTAATGAGGTGTTGGTCGCTTGGACGAATAATTAGGTGTGAAACAAGCTTTCCACCTGACTGATTTTCTCGCCGGCGCAGATGACAACGACACGGTCTCCGGCTTCGATCTGTGTCTGGCCGGTGACTGTCATGCCGACACCGTTTCGCACCAACCCTCCGATGGTAAATCCTTTGGGAAGGTTAAGATGCATCACCTGTTTTTCGGTAATTTTAGAGTTGGGAGCCGCCACGATGTCTGCCACTTCTGCATCCACCAGGCTCAAACACTTCGCACTTGTGGTGTCTGTGTCGAGCAGGAGTTGATAAATATTGGAGGCTGCAATCAGTTTTTTATTGATGATCGAACCGATGTTAAGAGTCTCTGCAGTGGGTATGTCCGGGACATTTTCTACCTCAGCCACAGTCTTTCCTACTCCCAACTTCTTGGCGGCAAGACAAGCCAAAATATTTACTGCAGATATCTCATCCAGGGCGATAAATGCATCGGCATTCTCGATGTTCGCCTCTTTCAGGACTTCCGGTTCTCGTCCATCTCCGAGTATGATTTTGGCATGGGGAACTTTCTCGGTAAGTCGTTCGGCAACTTGTCTGTTTTTTTCGACAATGGTTACTTGGTAGTCATGAGGGAAGAGATAAGTAGCCTGTATGGCAAGTCTGCTCCCTCCCATGATCACGACACGATTTATGTTTTTCTGTTGTTTTCCACAGATTTGTCTCACGGCATCAGTATGCTCCGGCGAATTGATAAAGAAGGCGATGTCTTGCTCCTCGATCGTATCGCTGCCTCGGGGAATGATCAGCGTTTCGCCTCGCTTGATGGCGGCAATGTGGAAATTGCGATGGTCTTTGCCCACATCCATCAGTTTTTTTCCGATGATAGGTGCTCCTGTGTGGATCTTGACACCTAATAATTGGAGTTTCCCGTCACATAGGTCTGTGGAGAAACGTGCCCAAGGAAGTTTGAGCGCTCGTGCTACGGCTTCACCTCCAAGTAGTTCGGGGTATATCAATTTGTCGATACCTATTTTCTTATAAAAGTCGGCATTCTCCTTTTTGTGGCTTTCAAATGTGTCAATTCTTGCCACGGTTTTCTTTGCTCCGAGATTGGCAGCTAAGATGCAGGCATGGATATTTACACTCTCTAAAGGGGTAACTGCTATAAACAGATCTACACCATGGATACCCGCTTCTTTCAGAGTGTTGATAGAAGTGGGCGAACCCTCGATGGTCATAAGGTTGAGGAAAGTCATCTCCTCGAGCCTTTCCGGATCGTTGTCGATCAGTATGACATCTAAATTTTCTTTGGCAAGCAGTTTGGCGAGATGTTTCCCTACTTCTCCTGCGCCGGCGATAATGGTTCTCATAGATCTGAGTGATTTGTGATGAGAGTGATCGGAGGGTAGCTCCTGTTTTTTTTGATTTGTTTATGCTATATCAGCTGCGTTTAGAGTTATGGTTTCAAGAGTGTTGCGGCTATGCTTTCTGCATCGATCCCACATTCTCTATATAACTCTGATACACTTCCGTGTGGAATAAAGCGGTCCGGCACACCTAAACGGATAATTTTGCCCTTGTACTCTTTGGCCGTAGCATATTCTGTAACTGCTGAGCCGAATCCTCCTGAGATTACTCCGTCTTCGACCGTGATAATTCTCTCATATTGTTTTAGAATCTTATCCAGCAGTTCGGTATCCAAAGGTTTTAAGAAGACCATGTCATAATGGGCATATCCTTCCGGACTCTTCTGCTGCTCCTTTGCGAGAGCGATTGCTCGCTGTACCTCCATCCCGATCGGCCCCAAAGAGAGCACAGCTGTGTGTACTTGAGAGGCATTCAGACCTCCCTCAGTCCCGTCTGATAATTCCTGCCCTCGTCCGATCTCTACCGTTGTCAGAGGGCATTTCCAGTCCGGTTTCGACCCACTGCCACGAGGATATCTGATGGCAAAAGGTCCTGTAGCACACTCTATACCTGTAGTCATCAAGCGACGCAGCCAATGTTCGTCAATGGGTGAACAGATGGTCATGCCGGGGATCATGCGGAGATAGACGAGGTCAAATACTCCGTGATGGGTGGGTCCGTCTGCTCCAACGATGCCGGCCCGATCTAAACAGAAGACCACATGCAGATTCATCAATGCTACATCGTGGATGATTTGATCCACAGCTCGCTGCATGAAGGACGAATAGATGTTACATACCGGAAGTTTACCCTCTTTGGCAAGTCCTCCGGAGAATGTCACAGCGTGCTCTTCGGCGATACCGACATCAAAGGTTCGTTGAGGGAAACGCTCCATCATGTAGGTCATCGAGCAGCCTGTTGCCATTGCGGGAGTTATGCCGACGATGCGTTCATCTTTCTCTGCCAGTTCGACCAAAGTTTTTCCGAAAATATCCTGAAATTTCTTAGGCTTTCCTGTCGCATCCTCCTTGATCAGTTCTCCGGTCTCCGGGTCAAATTTGCCGGGCGCGTGCCATAAGGTCGCTTCTCGTTCTGCCGGTTCAAAACCTTTTCCTTTTACGGTCAGCAGGTGGAGCATCTTAGGCCCTTTCATCTCTTTCAGTCGTCTGAGTGTATCGACCAGTCCGATGACGTCATGACCATCGATCGGTCCGAAATAGCGGATATCGAGACCTTCGAAAATATTTTGTCGATGGGAGAAAAATGACTTGATGCTGTTATTAAATCGGATAATCGCTCGTCTCCATCGATCCCCGATGATATGATGCTTCTTGAGTGTATTATATGCCTTATAGCGCAAAAGGTTATATCGGCGTGAAGTGGTGATCTTTACCAGATAGTGATGCAGCGCACCCACATTCTTGTCTATCGCCATCCGATTGTCGTTGAGGATGATAAGCAGATCGTTGGGTTGCGATGAGGCATTGTTGAGTCCCTCGAAAGCCAGTCCGCCGGCGATGGCTGCATCTCCTATGACGGCGATCACTTTCCGATTGCTGTTGTCCAGGCCGGTTGCTACAGCCATTCCTAAAGCAGCAGAGACCGAGTTACTGGCATGCCCTGCACAAAAAGTGTCATAAGGACTTTCGGCAGGAGAGGGGAATCCGGATAGACCACCTGTTTGGCGCAGTGTGTGAAATCTGTCGCGGCGTCCGGTCAAGATTTTATGCGGATAAGCTTGATGTCCTACATCCCACACGATGCGATCCTCCGGGGTGTCATAGACATAGTGCAGAGCCACAGTGAGTTCGATCGCTCCGAGAGAGGAAGCAAAGTGTCCGGGATGTTCGGAGACCTCTAATGTTATATATTGACGCAAAGCCTCACAGACGTCCGGCAATGCACTCACGGGGAGTTTGCGGAGATCTGCAGGGTTATCTATTTTTGCGAGTATATCTTGTAGTCGTTTTTCCATACCACAGGCTGTTGTTGCTGTAACGTCATTATTCATCATGACGCAATTCGGGCTTCAACCGATGTTGTTGACCCCGAATGTTAACGGCAAAGGTAAGATATTCGTAGAATATAGCAAAATTTTCACCCACTTTTGTTACTCTTCTCTACCCGATAATCGTCGCAACAAGGTTTCTTGCTCCTCCATAATCTCGAAATTCACAGAGATATATCCCTTGCCATGTACCCATATTGAGTTTGCCATGAGTGATGGGGATGCTGATTTCAGCCCCGATGAGAGAGGCTTTGGCGTGTGCAGGCATATCATCATCACCCTCAAAAGTGTGCTGATAATAAGGCTCTCTTTCCCGGACGAGGTGGTTGAGGATGGCGTTGAGGTCGTGGCGCACATCGGGGTCGGCATTCTCATTGATACTGAGTGCTGCACTGGTATGACGGATAAAGAGATGGAGTAGGCCGCATTCCGGGAGTTCCGGTAAGTGTTGTAGCACCTCTCGAGTGATCAGATGACAGCCTCGAGGGCGCGGTTGTAATGTGAATGATACTTGTCGGATCATAGGAAAAACATATCCTTCAGGATTGGATGGTCGATGTTGATTTCGCGTTGAAATCAAAAATAGGAGATGGGTGTAAGGTTAGAAATTATATCCGACACTTATGCTGAAATTCCCATTTGTGCATATATCATATTCATCATCCTCTAATAAGTTGAGGAAGCCGATTTCGTATTGAAGACCTAAATAAACTTTCTTATGTGTAAATCCGGCTCCTAAAGCCCAACCCAAGTCGAAGCGTTTGTCCAATGCTTTATTATTGCCGAATGTATCTTCTTTGACAATTACAGTAACTTTTTCTCTCTGGTATTCTCCGGTGACAGTTGCCTCGGTTTCTCCTCCCACTCCACAAGCAAAATAAGGACCAACATTCAATTCTAAGCGATTATTATCAGACGGATAAAAACGGAATGAGGCAAGAACCGGGATCTCTAAATACATGGATTGCACGGTTGCATCACATTCCATGTCATAAACATTGTCATAATCTCCTAAATACATGGAGGTTTCACCTCCCTTGGTTGAAAAATATAGTCCGGTGTTTATTCCTATCCAATCTTTTATGGGGATGTCCGCAACAACTCCGGCAGAAAATCCGGGTATGGGATCAAAATCTAAATCTCCATCGTAATAAAAGTTGGATACATTGAATCCTGCGCGAATACCCCAGGTGACACTTTGGGGTTCTTTTGATTGACCGGCAAAAGAAGTAAATAAGCATAAGAAAATGAGGATAATGTTTCTTTTCATAGTACAACTATTTTATAAACTTTTTGCAAAAGTAGCAAATTCTTTTCAATGCGCCAATGAAATCATTTGCTTTTTTGTTTTTGATAATTCTTAGGATGTAAAGATATAAATTCTTTTCTAATCTTACAATACTTTTGCATGTAAATAAATGTTAAGCCACTCTCCTATTGAAGTCCTTATTTTCCCTTGATTTTGCACGAATGTTTTCTGACTTGTGCAGCATAACATTCGTGCAAGCGACGGAATGGAGATTAGAAAAAATGAGTCAAATCAGCTGTTTTTATCTGAAAACAGAAGAAAATGAGGGCATAAATCTTAAAAACAGAGTCTGTTCAAGTAAAAAAGATGACTATATTCATGAATTTTATGTAACTTCGCGCCAATTATGTGTCGCCTAAAGGCGTTCCGTTTGTGCCCGATTGGGTTTGGGGCAAACGGTATTGAAACAGTGAAAGAAGTAAAAGCATAGACAACATTGGCTCAAAATTTCCTACAGATAGAAAACATGACCAAGAGCTTTGGCGACTTGGTTTTATTTGAAAATATCTCACTCAGTATCAGCGAAGGGGATCGTATCGGTCTGATTGCTAAAAATGGTAGTGGTAAGACTACCTTGCTCAATATTTTAGCCGGGATTGAGGGAAAAGATAGTGGCACTATCACGGTGCGCAATGGACTCCGTATTTCCTATCTCTCTCAAGATCCGACCTTTCCGGAGCATATCACAGTTGGAGAGGTCTGTCGCTGTAAGCAGGAGGGCAATGCCTGGATCATTGATGAGGGGAAAGATGAGAGCCTGTTTCTGGATAATGCCTCAGATCTGACCCGAATCCTCTCTAAACTGAAGATTACCGATCTCAAACAGCCGGTGGAGCAACTCAGTGGAGGTCAGCGTAAGCGTCTGGCATTGGCGCATGTCTTGATCGACGATCCGCAATTGCTTATTCTGGACGAGCCGACCAACCATTTGGACCTGGAGATGGTCGAGTGGCTGGAGGATTATCTCAGTCACGCTCGGGTTACCCTATTGATGGTGACGCATGACCGATATTTCCTGGACCGTGTCTGCAATCGCATTGTCGAGATGGCAGACCGCACCTTATACACTTATCGGGGCAATTATGCCTATTATCTGGAGAAGCGACAAGAGCGTATCAGTGTCCAAAATGCCAATATCGATCGCGCCAATAATCTGCTTCGTAAGGAGTTGGACTGGATGAGGCGTCAGCCTCAAGCGCGAGGCCATAAGAGCCGCAGTCGTATTGATGCCTTCTATGAACTTGAAGAGCGTGCCAAGCGTCGCCGCGAACAGACAGAGGTTAAACTCTCGATGAAGAGTACCTACATCGGATCCAAGATATTTGATGCCAAAGGTGTTTGGAAAAGTTTTGAAGCCTACACCCCGGGAGAGCCTCGTAAGGAGATCTTGAAGGACTATAATTACACGTTTGCCCGCTATGAGAAGATGGGTATTGTCGGCAACAATGGGACCGGCAAAAGCACTTTCTTGAAGTTATTGTTGGGTCTGGAGAAGCCGGATCGCGGACACTTCGACATCGGAGAGACCATCCGTTTCGGCTACTATAGCCAGGAGGGCTTGCGCTTTGATGAGGGCAAAAGGGTGATCGACATTGTCCGCGATATAGCTGATGTCGTGCAGATGAGCGATGGCTCCCGACTCACAGCTTCCCAGTTTTTGCAGAATTTTCTTTTCCCACCCGAAAAGCAACATGACTTTGTCTATAAGCTTTCCGGAGGGGAGCGGAGGCGACTGTATCTCTGCACAATCCTCATGAAGGCACCTAACTTCCTGATTCTCGATGAGCCGACCAATGATTTGGATATCGTGACCCTCAATGTCTTAGAGGAATACCTCCAGGACTTTGGTGGATGTGTCATCGTTGTGAGTCACGACCGTTATTTCATGGATAAGGTGGTCGATCATCTTTTGGTTTTCAAGGGTGATGCAGAGCTGCAAGATTATCCCGGCAACTACTCGGACTATCGTGAGTGGCAGGATTTGAAGGCTGCAGAGGCTGCCGATCAGATGTCGGATAAGAAAGATCGTAACTCTAAAAACATTGCTGTTTCTGAACCTCCCAAATCCAAAAAACCGAAGACCGAACGTCCGGTGAAGATGACTTATAACGAACGGCGTGAGTTTGAAGCGATTGAGCAGCGTTTGCCCCTCCTGGAGGAGGAGAAGGCTGTCCTCGAAGCCGAGATGAGTAGCGGAACGCTCTCGTCCGAAGAGTTGCAAGCCAAAGGGCAAAGGATGATGGAGATTATCAACGAATTGGAAGAAAAAGAGATGCGCTGGCTGGAACTATCCGAGAAAGAGGGTTGAGTCCGACGCTTAAAGGAAATATATTGAGGCGATCTCCCTCTCCAGATGGAGATTATGCCCTATGTGAAAGTGTATGATAATCTGAATGATAATAGAAAAATAACATACTAACAATGAAAAGTTTATTCAGCAACCATGTATTGTCTCGACTGACGATGTGTATCTTGCTCGTTATGGCATTTGCCTCTGTGGGGCAAGATGTGATGGCACGCCGTCAGAAGAAGTATGATGAGATTACAGACGGAGAGAAACAGGAGTTTCGCGGAGTCTGGCTTCAGACCGCTTTTCAGGAGCGTTATCAGAAGATGAGTCCTGCGGAGTGCAAACAATATCTGACTCAGTTGGTCGATGGCCTGGTCGAAACCGGCTTCAATGCCATCATCTTTCAGGTGCGTCCGGAGGGCGATGCTTTTTATCGTTCGCGTCTGGAGCCCTGGAGCCGTTTCCTGACAGGACGTCAGGGCAAACAGCCTTATCCGGTTTGGGATCCGATGGAGTTTCTCATCTCGCTCTGTCATGAGCGGCATGTGGAGTTTCATGCCTGGATCAACCCCTACCGCATGTCTGCCACCAAAAGTCTGATCATGGACCAGGGGCATCTCTATTACAAGCATCCCGAGTGGTTTGTCAGCTATCAAGACAAACTCTATTTGAATCCCGGTATGCCGGAGTGCCGTACCTATTTGCGCGATGTGGTCAAGGATATTGTTTCCCGCTATGACATCGATGCCATCCACATGGATGACTATTTCTATCCCTACCCGACGGAGGGTGTCCCCTTCGATGATCGGGCTGCATTTATGACCTATGCGGAGATGATGGGATTCGATCCCAACAATCCTGAGGACCTTGGAGAATGGCGCCGACGCAATGTCAATATTTTCATCAAGAGTGTGAGTGCGGACATCAAGCAACTCAAACCCTGGGTTCGTTTTGGCATTAGCCCGTTTGGTATCTATCGGCACTCTACCAGTTGGAAGTCAGGAAGTAAGACACGAGGTACACAGTGCTATGACGATCTCTATGCCGATGTCTTGTTTTGGGCGAAAGAGGGGTGGATAGACTATCTCGTGCCACAAATCTATTGGGAGATCGGACATCAGTTGGCCGACTACACCACGCTGGTCAAGTGGTGGAACAACAATGTCCCCGGCCGCTGTCATCTCTATATCGGACAAAGTATCGAACGTTCGCTGGACGAACCGAAAGACTCCCAGCCCCGGCCCGATCTCCGTCGCAGCAGCCTCCATTTCTCCAATAAGATCAATCAGGCCCGTGCCTGCAAGAATGTCAAGGGGCTCTGTTTCTGGTATGGCTATCAGATCGATGAAAATGCTTTTCATGTCAAGGAGGTTCTCTCTCAGGTAGTCTTTGCTGAGAAGGCGCTTCCACCGGCTTACAAGGAGTTGGACCCTTTTGCCCCGGCGCCTGTGAAGGATTTAAAGGTAGGTTTCACAGGCAAGGGGTTGAAGATTAGTTGGCTGCGTACAGATGCAGAAGATGTCGGCCAGCAAGAACGTTATTACTGCATCTATAAGTTCAAGCGAGGGGAACGGGTCAATACTTCTGATTTGAGTCATCTGCTGGTGCGGACCACTGCCACCGAATATTATGACTATGACATCGAGGAGAGCCGCCGCTTTACCTACGTTGTAACTACGGTCGATCCTTTCAATAATGAGAGTAAGCCGGTCAAGAAGAAGGTGAAAGTAAAAATCAAGTAAGTTATCTAAAGACGCAATACTCCGCGATATGAGAATTATAATAGCTGATAGCGGATCGACCCACACCGAGTGGGCATTGGTAGAGACTTCTCCGGGAGAACCCGTCGTCGCGGCACTCTATCAGACCATAGGTCTCAATCCACTCTATACCTCTCCCGAGGTGATGCAGGAGACATTGCGCACAGTAGCCTCTGCGCTCACTCCGACTCCCGATGCACTCTTTTTCTATGGATCGGGATGTTCCGGTCCTCGTCTGGCTGAGGTCGAACGATCTTTGCGCAGCGTCTTTACCCATACATCGACGGTTGAGGTGTGCAGTGACTTGCTGGGAGCCTGCCGTGCCCTTTATGGCCAGGAGGGTAAGGGGTGTGCCTGTATCTTAGGGACCGGTGCCATCGCTGCGCTCTATGATGGGGCGACAGACCGGATGCATGCAGCCTCCTCATTGGGCTATATTTTGGGCGATGAGGGGAGTGGGGCATACATCGGCAGACAGTTGCTTGCAGACTTCCTGAAGGAACAGATGCCTCTCCGATTGCGAGAGGCTTTCAGAGAGGAGTTTGGAGAGATTACACCGGAGTCTGCCATCGAGCACACCTATCGTCTTCCTTTCCCCAATCGTTACTTGGCTTCTTTCGCCCCCTTTGCCGGTCGCCACATCGCTGCTCCCTATGTCGAGGGGGTGGTTTTCTCTGCTTTCGAAGCTTTTTTCCGTCGCAATGTCATGCGCCTGCCACTCCCTGCCGGTGCCTCCATCGCCTTTGTCGGCAGCATAGCCTGGCATCTGAAAGATCGGTTGGCTGTCGTGGCAGCTTCGTTGGATTTTGAGTTGGGTCGAGTGATGCAAAGCCCCATGGAGGGTCTGATTGCTTATCACAGTCGATCCTGATTCCCTTTTTTAAAATAATAGCTCTACACACATATATTATTATGATACTTCGTGCTCTTTTGACAGTGGGTCTTCTGGTTATTTCCAATGTCTTCATGACCTTTGCCTGGTATGGCAACTTAAAATTAAAGGAGATGAATATCTCCAATGACTGGCCGCTTTACCTTATCATTCTGGCAAGTTGGGGTATGGCCCTTTTCGAATATAGTTTTATGATTCCTGCCAATCGTGTCGGTGCACAGATCAATGGCGGTCCTTTCTCGCTGATGCAGTTGAAAATCATTCAGGAAGCGGTCTCTCTGATTGTCTTTACCATCATCGTGGCAACGGTTTTCAAAGGGGAGCCGATCCATTGGAATCACATCGTTTCATTTTTCTGCATCTTGGCTGCCGTATTTTTTGCTTTTTTGAAATAAGTAATTACCTTTGTCGCGACAAGTTGTCTGATATTTAGCTTACTATGAATTTTCCGAGTCTCCTTGGGATACAGATATAAACTTAAAAAAATTAGATCTAAATGAAAACTCCTTTCTGTACACTCCTCTGTTTTCTTTTGACTGTTTCTGCCGTTTGGGCACAAAACGTTGATCAAAAACGCCCTTCCTATCGTAGCAAACCAAAAACGGTAGCCGAGATGAAGTGGAGCGATGTGGCCCGCAAGATGCCTGCCGAGTGGTATGGTACGGCTGAGGCTCTGGCATTGGCTGACACAGTGATTGCCTATCAGTTCCCCTCCGGAGGCTGGGCGAAAAATAATCAGTGGAATAAGGTTCAGAATCGCGCCTCACTTCGTAAAGCCATGCAGACCACCGGCATTGGCTCTACCATTGACAACAAGGCTACTACCATCGAAATGCTCTACCTCGCCAAGGTCTATAATGCCACCGGAGCGGAGCGTTGTAAGGAGGCTTTTATTCGGGGTGTCAATTACCTTTTGGAGATGCAATATGACAATGGCGGATGGCCGCAGTATTATCCGCTCAAGGTCAATAGCAAGGGTCGCCCGGATTATTCGAGCCATATCACTTTCAACGATGGCGCGATGGCCAACGTGATGAAGGTGCTCCGTGACATTGCCCGCAATAAACAACCCTATCACAAACTGAATCTTTCGGAAGATTTGATCCGTAGGTCACAGGAGGCCTTTGATAAGGGCATAGATTGTATTCTGAAAACCCAGGTACGCATCGATGGCAAGCGGACGGTTTGGTGTCAGCAGTATGACGAGAAGACCTTGCAGCCTGCCAATGCCCGCTCTTATGAACATGCTTCGCTGACCGGTTGTGGTGAGACTCCCGATCTGCTTCTCCTCTTGATGGGCTTTACTGAAGTCTCTGAGGAGTATGTTGAGGCAGTGACAGCCGGTATCGAGTGGCTTAAGGCTCATGCCATCCACGACAAGGCGATCGAGCGCTTCACCGATGAGCAGGGTCGTCGTGACTATCGTCTCGTGGACAAACCGGGTGCTCGTCCCCTTTGGGCGCGTTATTATGATTTGGAGACGCAGCAACCCTACTACTGTGGTCGCGATGGCATCAAGCGGGCACGGGTGGAAGAGATCGAGCACGAACGTCGCACCGGTTATTCCTGGCTCAGTGGTGATGCGCAGGAGGCAATTGATGAATATGACGAGTGGATTGGCAAGGTGCGAGCTAAAATGCGTGCCAAGCAGCAAAAGAAGAGTGTGGCGCAAAATCTGCAAAAGGGTGACTATGGCTATCTTTATTGCCACATGAGTGATCGTGGAGAGTGGACTGCCTATGCCCTGAGCCGTGATGGACTTCATTTTCATGATCTGATCCATGGAGATCCGATTTTTGATCCAGCTGAGCATGCCCGCATCGAGGGGGGTACGCGTGATGCCTATATCTGCCGGAAGCATGACGGCAGCGGTTATCTGATGGTGACCACCGACATGTGTGTCCGCAAGAGTAAGGTGTGGGACAACTATGGCATCGATCTATATACCTCAGACGATCTCATCCATTGGTCGTCCGTGACATTCGACTTCCGTAAGGGTGACTCCATCTTCTCAGATCCCGATTCGCCCGATGCCTATGATAACTGGAGCACGATCAATCGTGTCTGGGCGCCCCAGATCGTCTGGGATCCTGCCTATGTCTGGCCCGATGGCAAAGAGGGGGGATACTTCATCTACTACTCTCTCTGGAATCGTGCCGAAGAGCCTTATGACCGTATGTATTACTCTTATGCCGATGAGAGTTTCACTACCCTCACCAAGCCGAGACTCCTCTTTGACTGGGGGTATGCCACCATCGATGCCGATATCAATTATCTGGAGTCTGATGGGCTCTATCACATGATGATCAAGAAGGAGGGTGGTACTCCGGGTCTCTTCACTGCCACTTCCAAGGCGATCACCGGTCCCTGGAGTGAGCCGGTGGCTGATGACTATGTGAATTTTGAGGGTAAAAAGAAGTGTGAGGGTGTCTCTGCATTCCAGCTCTTCGGTGAGGAGGGATGGCGTATTGCCTACATCGAATACTCTTCCCGTCCCCGCAACTATCGCATCTGCAAGGCAGATAAGTATATGCGCAACTTCTCCAATCCTCAAAACATCGAGGGCGTCAATGGTCCGCAGCACGGATCGTTCATGCGTCTGACCCGAGAGGAGTATGAGCGGCTTCAGGCATGGTCTGATGAGCGTGAGGCTCGTCACATCCAGCCCAATGTCAATAATCCCGTGATTCCCGGTCTCTATGCCGACCCCGAAATCCTTTATTCGGAGAAGGATAAAAGATATTATCTCTACCCGACCACCGATGGCATTGTCGGCTGGAAGAACCATGATTTCCACCTCTATTCCTCTGCCGATCTCAAGGAGTGGAAGGATGAGGGTGTCATGATCGACTTGAAGAAGGACATCTCGTGGGCAGATGAGTGCGGATGGGCTCCGTGTGCCATCGAGCGCAAATATGATCGCAACAACTATCGCTACTATTATTATTTCGTAGCAGATAAGAAGATCGGTGTTGCCGTTGCCAAACATCCTGCCGGTCCCTATCGCGATGCTTTGGGCAAGCCGTTGCTCGACAAGGCTCCTGCCGGATCGGGCGGCGGTCAGGTGATCGACCCGGATGTCTTCCGTGATCCGGTCTCCGGCAAGTATTATCTCTATTGGGGCAATAGCTACCTCGCTGTGGCTGAGCTGGGTGACGACATGATTTCCCTCCGTGGCGAACCGAAAATCCTAATCCCGCGCAAGGACAAACGTAAGTATGGCTATAACGAGGCTACCTATGTCTTCTATCGCGATGGCAAGTATTACTTCATGTGGTCAGAAAACGACACACGCAGTGCCAACTATCGAGTGCGCTACCTGATCAGCGACTCCCCGACAGAGTTTGTCCGCGATGGCAAGCCTGTGGGCGTGGAGCGCACAGTGGTCCTCTCACAAGATCCCTCTAAGGGTGTCTATGGCACCGGACATCACTCCATCCTGCAAAAGCCGGGCACCGATGAGTGGTATATCGTCTATCACCGTTTCGCTCGTCCCGATGCCATCAAAAAGGGATGGGATGCCGGCTATAATCGCGAAATCTGTATCGATAAATTAGAGTTTAACCCTGATGGGACGATCCGTCCTGTCGTACCGACATTATAATTATGAAACGTCATTTTCTCTTTTTTCTGACCCTCTGTTTTTCCCTCTCCATGCTTCATGCCCATCCCGGTCATGAGGCTACGGCACCGGTGCAGGTGCCCGAGGCGGACAAGATTCTCGGTTCGCAGTGGCAGGGCAAGCGTGTAGCTTTCCTGGGTGACTCCATGTCTGACAAGGGGTCTAATGCTACGACCGCTTTCTACTGGCAGTATCTCTCCGAGTTGCTCGGCATCGAGTCTCATGTCTTTGCCCGCAGTGGTTATCAATGGAATGGGGTGATGAAGAAAGCGCAGGAGATGCGTGCTGCCCTGGGTGACTCCATCGATGCTATCATCATTTGGGCAGGCACCAATGATTATCGCAATTCGACCCCGATCGGGGAGTTCTATACCGAGCAGTATGACAGTGTCTCTCTCGATGGCAAGATGGTCTCTGCCCTTCACCGCACGTTTGTCATGACCGATCGCACCTTTGCCGGGCGCATCAATAAGCTCCTCTCTTATCTCAAAGGGCACTATCCTGAGGCTCAGATTGTGCTCATGACACCTCCTCACCGAGGTTTTGCCACTTTCCGTGCCACCAATGTGCAGCCGGATGAGAATTATGCCAATAAGCTCGGGCTCTATCTTGAGAGCTATGTCGAGACACTGAAGCAGGCTGCTACGCTGTGGGCTGTACCGCTCATCGACCTCCATTCAGAGAGTGGCCTTCACCCGATGGTGGAGAGCCATGCCCGTTATTACCATCATCCGGAGACCGACTTGCTCCATCCCAATGCCCTGGGGCATTACCGCATTGCCCGGACGGTGCAATATAAACTACTCGCCCTCCCGGTTTTTTGAGGAGAGGTGAAAAGTGAAAACAAAGCCCTCTGCTATAGCCATAGCCAAAAGCCATAGCAGGACAGAGAACAGAGTACAGAGAACAGAGAACAGAGAACAGAGGTGCCATCGCCATCGCAGGGCGCAACCGTTGTTTGGTTTAAAAGTTTAAAGGTTTAGTAGTTTAAAGGTTTAGTAGTTTATATTTTCAACCCTTAAACCCCTCAACCCCTCAACCAACAAACCAAACTGTTAAAAAACCTTTCTCCCTCTTGACATCGGCTTTCGATTGTTGTATCTTTGTGACACTTTTTGGTGATTACACCAAGTTTTGGGATAGTAAACGATGAAGCGTTGATACGTTGTTGGGTTCAGACCCTCCATGTTTCAATGCTTCATCGCTTTTTGTCTCCCTGTACCCAGTCATTCGGACGACATTTCAACGGCCCGAAAGGGTCCATTCATCGAGTTTTTTTGCTTAAAGGGCCGAGGCTTTTTACTTCACGTGCGTAGCCTCATTATTCAACGAGCGTACCCTCGTTGATCGATGAGCGTACGCTCGTTGTGCAACGAGGCTACGCTCGTGAAAAATTCGCCTCGACACGTTGCCCATATAAGCCGATGCGAAAACAGATGAGAGCCGATGCGAGAGAAATTTTCTCTTTCTCGATTTTTCCCTCGGACTTCACTATGATTTTTATGATTGATACTTTGTCTTCTGATCCCTTTACCCCAAAATCATTGTGAGGTCTCCTTTGTGTTTGTCACCATGCCGGATGGTATGCTAAACCTTCTAAAATGATATGCCAAGATGGCATTTGGGTGTTAATTTTCTAAAAAACGAGGGTATGGGGCTGCGCCTTGCGATGGCTGATGGCGATGGCAAAGGATTTTAACTTTTAAGGCCATGATGCCCTTAATGCCAAAGGCCCCCTAAACCAACCGCGCCATCGCCATAGCAGGGCGCAGCCCCATAAACCCCTCGACCCCTCAGCACGAGAAGCCCACGACCAGAGGGAGTAACTCTTTGATTTGTTTTGCTATCTCTATATTGCAAATTCGGGGGGGGGTAAAATTGGAATTTTTATTAAAACAAATAAATATACATAGATGTAAACTCTCTTTTCCATTTTTCTCTATCTTTGTTACCATAAATTTTGTTACAGGCGTCTTAACGGAATTGAACTCAATTGATATTGATTGCGAAATATAAATGTGGAAGTAGCTATGAGCAGTATGTGTGGTCATAACATTACCGAAAGATTTGTTTTTCTTTCTTGTTGGTTGGAAAGATTCATAATATAGACAGTCTCATAATTGTTTGAAGTAAGTGAAAGGATTGTTCTCCTTAATGAGATTTGTAATATGTGGAGTGCTTATAGCATTTGCTTTGAGCAATGCAGATTGCCTCTTCGCCCGAGAGACCACTTTCGGGCATGGTGTCTCTGTACCTGCTTCAGACAGCGTTATCCTCTTCCGTTTCCCTAAAAACCGACTCATGCACTTCCGCCACACCAATGAGCGGAGTCTTGCTGAAGCGACCGCCTTGATTAAGCGACATCGATCGGAGATCCATGCCGGTACACTTAAGGTGGCGATCGATGGTTATCTCGAAGGCTATGAGTCCTGGGCACTGAAGCGGAAGGCAGTCCGCAACCGCAGTAATCAGGTCAAGAGTCACTTTCTGATGAATCTCGGACTTAAAGAGAGCGATTTTTATACGACCAACTACATCGACCGTCGCTATCGCGGAGAGATCCGTGATGTGGTGGTCCTCACTTTGGTCTATGCCGATAGTGCCGTAGCCTCATTCACACCGACCCCGACTTTTGGAGACTCATGGGGTGAGCCGGCTCCGACCTGGGTGGTCTCCGGGATGCCAGAGATCCCAACCAATGTCTATCAAGTGACTACAGCTCCCCGCGATCGGATCAAACGTTGGCAGTGGCCTCCGATCGCCATCAAGAGCAACCTCCTCTATGATGCCATCCTTGCCCCGTCTCTCTCGGTAGAGGCGCTGTTTAACGATCGCTGGTCGGCTCAGGTAGATGCCACCGTGCCGTGGTGGCACAGTGACCACAAGCATCAGTATTATCAGATGGCACTTATCACCGGAGAGGCTCGCTATTGGTTCCGCACCACAGAGCGCTGGCATGGACACTATGCCGGATTGATGGCAGGCGGTGCATGGTATGACCTGGAGCCGCACAATCGTGGCTTTAAGGGTGAGGCTTGGTTAGGAGGTTTTGTTTATGGCTATATGTGGCCCATCAGTGAGCATTGGTCGCTCGATGCAGAAATAGGGTTAGGCTATATGACCTCCAAGAGCCGAGAGTATCTCCCGATGGACGGTCACTATGTCTTCCAGAAGAGCCGCAGGATCCACTATTTCGGTCCCATCAAGTTGGGTCTCTCATTGTCCTGGCGTCTCGATTACGAATTTTTCAAGCGAGTGAAAGGAGGTGAGAGCGATGAATAAGATCTTCTCACTCTGCCGCATCACTTGGGCACTTCTCTTTGTTGCCCTCTCCCTCACCGGATGTCGTAAAGACCTCTGCTATGAACATGAGGATCATGTCCTTGCTGTGCGTGTCATGGCGGTGGCTGACTGGGAACTCGTCTGGGAGCGTCCCTATGACTATAACTGGCGTGAGGCCTGGGATGCCCGGTTTGGTTTTGACTATGACGAACTCAATCCCTCTGCGCCTGACGGCATACGTGTCTTGTCTTACACCCCCTCCGGAGGTCACATCAAGCACAATCTGCAGACCGGAGGTGGTCGTCTCGCACTCGAGCGTGGTCTCAATGACCTCCTTTTCTATAACAACGACACCTATCATGTTGTCTTCACCGACCTGGCATCGACCGCGACAGCCACTGCCACCACACGCACCGTGACGCGAAGCACGTTCCAGGGTTTGCATGCCAACGAACGCACCGTTTCTCCTCCCGACGCCCTTTTCGGGCACTATGTCGAGGGCTATATGGCTGAGATGACCCTTGAGGATGTCGAGCTCCCCATCGTGATGCGTCCGCTCACCTATACATATATCATACGCTATAACATCGTTAAGGGTCTCGAGCACGTCAAGCAGACGCGTGGAGCCATCGCCGGTATGGCAGAGTCGGTCTATCTTAAGAATGGTCAGACGGCTGACGAAGCGGTAACCCTCCTCTATGACTGCACGATGAGGGACTTTGGTGCGGAGGCGATGGTGGTCTCATTCGGTATCCCCGGCTATCCGGACAAGTATTATAACAGAGCACCGGATACCCGCGTGGAGCACTATGCGCTCAATCTCGAGTGTTGCCTCACCAATGGCGAAGTCCGTACCTATGAGTTTGACATCACAGACCAGATGAAGGGACAGCCGCGTGGCGGTGTGATCGAAGTGGGGGACATCATCGTTGAAGAGCCGGGTAAGGGCTCCGGCGGTGGTTTCTCGGTCGATGTGACTGACTGGGGGGAGTATGAAGATGTAGAAATCGAGTTCTGAAAACATAATTATTAACAATAAAAACACATTCAAACACCAAACAAAACAATCATCTTTTTTCTCTTGAGACAACCCAATAAAGTTTCTCAAACAAGTCAATTAAACAAAACAAATAACTAACAAACAAAAAACAAATTAACTAATTACTAACTCTTTAATTCATTACAACTATGAAGAAAAGTATTTTTATGTTGGGCGCAGCATTAGTTGCTTTTGCAAGCTGCTCTGAAAGTTCTGTTGAAGAGATGGCTCAGTACAAGGCTATCCGTTTCAACAACCCTTACACAGACAATGTGACTAAGGCTGTAAATGATGTCGTGTCATCAGATTTGCAGTCTAATGCTTACTTCGTGTTTGGTAACTATGGAACTACCACGGTGTTTAACAACACAAAAGTAACCAATGGTACTACTCCTGAAGTAACAGCTTACTGGACTGAAAACAGCTATCAGTTTGCGGCTTATGCTAATGGTAAAACCGGTGAACCTTTGGCTGGTGTTTCATTTGCTCCGGCTACTAAGACTTTGACCGTCAACAACTATACTGTTGGAGCCAATGACTTGGTGGCAGCTGTTGTTGCTGATGATATTAATGGTACAGGTCGTACTGCTCCGGTGGATTTGGCTTTCGGTCACCTTTTGTCAAAAGTTAAATTTACTTTGACCAATGGTGAGGATGCATCTTATAAGATGAACATCAAAGACTTGACTATCGCTGAGATTCCTAATGCAGGTAACGCTACTGTAACTGCTGCTGCTACGTCTTGGGAGGCTTCTAACAGTTCTAAGGCTGCTGTTGAATATACAGATTTGACAGCTATTGCCGGTCAGGCTGCTGGTGTGTCTGAAGAGTTTTATGTGATTCCTCAGACATTGGCAAGCATCGCTGTCTCTTTCACAGCTGAGATGTTGGATGCCAATGGTGCTGTTATCAAGACTAAAAATTATAGCGGAACCGTTTCTAATGTGACTTGGAAGCCGGGTTATGCTTATAATTATACAGCTACTGTAAGTGTTGATAAGAACACTATTACCTTCAGCGCTTCTGTAGCAGCTTGGGGTAATGATGGCGGTGGTGCTATCACATTCTAATTCCTTCACGGAAAATCCTATTGGTCATAGGGGGTTGAATGTTCCCCCTATGATCCCTAATCGGGCAGAAGCCCACAAATCACTATTAAGAGATGAAAATTGTCAAAAAGATAGAGCTGGTGATGGTCCTGTGTGGCATCTCTCTTATGCTGACAGGCTGTCAGCATGGAGATGAGGAGTGGCAGACGGTCTCAGAGGAGATCGCTTTCCGCTCAGCCGACACTCGTGCGCTGAAAGAGTCTTTTGAGACCGGAGACAGCTTCTCGGTCTGGGGATACAGCCTCATCGGAGACAATGTTTTGTCTCTGCAAAGGGACTTTGAAAACGTGGAGGTAGAGAAAAAGAGTGCCTCTGTTTGGGAGTATGATAATCCGCGCTACTGGATCAGTGCCCGCACCTATCGTTTTTATGCCCTCTATCCCTATGCATCGGGCGAGTCTGCCACCCTCGACACCGATTTGGGCACGCTCTCCCTCCCGCTCTCCTTGGCAGGTGCAGAGCATCAGCAAGACTTCATGACAGCGACTCCGATCCAGATCTCATACACCCAGCAGGAGGGTGTAACCCCCGATCCGGTCGCTTTCGACTTCAATCACCGTTTGGCTTATGTCGAGCTTTGCGGTAGGGAAGAGGTCTCCTCTTATGGTGGAGGATCTGTGACCGTGACCCGTGTCTCTTTTTATGGCATGGCGGGCTCGGCAACATACTCTGAGACCATCGCGGGCGAGAGTACGTGGACTCCGGCATCCTCTTTGACCACGATGGATGCACCCTACCTCGTGGACAACAGGCAGACACCATTGGCTTCGCTCTCTGCAGCTCAGCCCACCGCCTTGTTTGAGAATGGTATTTTAGCGTTGCCCGGTAATATCACCATCAATTATGCTTTCCGCATCGAGTATGAGATAGACTTTGGAGGTAATAAGTCCTATCATGAGACCATATTGCGCCCGGCGACCGTGGCGCAAGTGGTGCCGACGTGGGAGGCAGGTAAGAAATACCGCTACACTTTTACGGTGATAGATCAGGACCGTATCCTCTTTGATGTCCCCACCGTGACACCCTGGGGAGAGGATAACGAAGATATTTTTATTGTAGAATAACAGAGAAAGGACGACTCTATGAGAACCCGATATTCAGTAGCATCCTATCTGCTTGCGACCATCTTGGGACTACACCTCGCCACCGGCTGCGGTGACGATGCTGTACTGATGGAGCCAACTCCGCTTCCCGGACCCGGAGAGATCACTTTCTCCAGACCGATCGAACTGGAGGCTGGGGAGCTGACCCGTGCCCCTAAAGAGGCTTTTAACACCAATGATCAGTTTGCCGTCTTGGGCTATTGTGTGCCGACTACGGTGGGCAGCTCAGAGTTGAACTATGCAAGCTCGACAGCCCCTTGGAGCAGCAAGTATCTGAGAAGCACCCCTCATATATTCTATAAGACTGAGATCACTGTGGGGAGCAATATTTGCAATTATAATGATATAAAGTATTGGTACAGATATGAAGAGGGAAAGGGCTATGACATCAATAATGCTGTCCATGCCTCTGTCGCTGCCGATGCGGATGATTATCTCTACTCTTTCTTTGCCTATTATCCCTCGGCTTCAGCCAAACTGGCACTGACTTCTCCCACTTCTGCTACAGCCGTAGGAGCACCGAAGTTTACCTATACGATGTTTACTAATAATGGTAACACCAATACTGCTCGTGCCATGCTTACGGAGGATCCGATGCTGGCTTGCTGCATCGATCATCAGAGGACAGACGGACATGTCAAGTTGCAGTTCGAGCATTTGCTCACCTCGCTCTCGTTTAAGATGGTCAATTATGGAGAGGACAATAATGGCAACAAGTTGACGCTGACTATCCACAGTGTAAAGGTGCAGGGAGATCGCTTCCATCGCACTTTGGAGGTCGATTGCTCCTCCGGAGCACCCGTTTCCACTTATGGGTCGGCCTACTATTCGGGCACTTACACGATCTCCGGCACAGCTACAACTTTACAGAGCGGAACGTCTCAGATCGTCGGCGAACCGCTGATGTTGCCGGCAGGTACTGCAGCCGAGCCGCTGGCGAAGAGCGGTCGTGCTGTCAATGTCATCATCGACTATACATTTAATAATAGTCGTCGGACTGCTACATTTAAAATTAACACAGACTCCTTTGCTCCGAAGCCGGGGGTGAATTACGTTTTCCAGTTTAACTGGTTGGGTGGAGACAACATTGTGATGATTTCTCCCAAGGCAGACGTATGGGAAGATGGTGAAGCCGATGATGGCAGTGAGGACAACGATGACATCATCTTCAGTTGATGAGCAACTTATTTTAACCGGACTACAAAGAGAAATTCTATGAAGCTACAAACATCTATATACAGATCCTTCACCCGTTGGGCATCGGCGCTTCTTTGCTGCCTGATGCTCTCCCTCACGGCATGTCAGCCCGAGGCTGAGTCTGAGCCGGGACAGGGTGGAGGAGACTACATCTCCATCACGGCGCAGAGCCAGGTGCTTTCTGTGCGTAATGTTTCGACTCGTGCGGTGGACTCCAAGACGGAGGCTGAGACGACGGTTCACAACATGGCAATCTTCTTTCTGGATGCCGCCGGCAACTTTATCTCGTCGGTGGATGAGTTTGGCAATAGGCTGGCTTTTCAGTTCGTCCCTTCCGGATCTTCGCTCATCGTTCCGCGAGCAGGTCATGAAGATGTAGCGACGGTCTATGTCTTTGCCAATCTGGAAAACCCTGAGACGGTAGTCTTCAAGGATGATGATGCCAATGGCCTTCCCGATAACTTTGAGGGGGGGAACACTTTAAGTTTGATCCGTTCATACGTCTATAAACCGGCGTCGCTCTCTCTGTCCCTTCCTGCCACCGGTATGCCGATGATGGGTAGTGCTACGCATGATTTTAGGAGTGGGGCCAACAACTTGACGATCGACCTGAAGGCTCTGATGGCGCGAGTCGATTTCAATATTACGCTGGATGCCGACAAGACTGAGGGCGATTTGCCCATGTTGGCAACCCATAGTTGGGCGGTGAAGAATCTCCCGTTAGGTGTCGTCCTGGACAATCCGGATTTTGCACGTACCTCAGTGGCCCAGGTCGGGAAAATCGATGAAGTCGTAGTACCCAATGTGCAGATGATCTATAACCGTAATGGCGCGGTGGCATTCTCTTTCTATATGTTTGAGAATGTCCAGCAACCCACCTCTACATTAGAAGCTTTCCTAAACGAACATGTGGTGGATCCCTCTGTCATCCTCAATGATCCTGAGTTAGGACAGCACTATAAACCGCTGCTTGCCCATCAGGATGCCACATGTGTAGATATTGCTACCTCTTATACCACTGCCGATGAGGTGACCTATGAGGTGGACTATTGTCTCTATCTCGGGGCCAATCATACCAATGACTATCAGGTGAAGCGCAATTACCAGTATAAGAACAATATCATCATCACCGGTATTACCCGTACGGACAAAAGTGGCGACTATTCACTGATCTCTTATGATGCACGGGTTGTGGTCAAGGAGAGTCCGGCGGTCTATATTTCTCTGCTCCGTGAGCACAAAATGGATGCCCACTTCTGTGTCGTACCGCTCGATATGTATGCCCTCAGTCCGAAAGTTCGGAATCTTAATATTTCAATCCAGGATCCTGCGACGCACCGCTGGATCCGTATGGAGCGTGTTCCGGCGTCGGACATGGCTGCCGGGACGGTCGCTAATACGAATAACCAGGTGGTAGTAGGTGCCGGTTATCTGCCATGGCATGGTGTCCGGAAATATTTTACGACTGATCTGGTTACCTCGACACTCGCTGCCAATACAGCCTATGCCAACGTGCAGCCTCGCGATCGCATCTATCTTTATGTGGATGAGAATGTAGATCCTGCCAATGCCAATACTACCCGCGCGGTCGATCTCATCTTGACTTATGAGGTGGATGGCGTCCCCTATGAGCAGACCCTGGAGATCGAACAGAGCGGACTGATCGGACCGATTACGGCGACGCACAATGATGGATCTTCCACTTTTTATATTGAGGCATACGAAGAGTATCTCGAATATTCGGATCCATTGGAGGATGCGACACACTCTCCTTTGGTTTATTCCGGTCTGGAGTGGGGGTGTAATGGAGTATCTATGGGCGATGATTATATTAATGTTTATTGTAAAGGCTGGGATGCGACCAATAATATTATGACCAAATCGGGATATCTGAACACGATTAATACCCGAACTTTGGATTTGCCTCCTCGTTGTGCTGCTGAATATTGCTATATGCGTAATAAGCGCAATGCCGATGGGACGATCACCGCTGCCAATGCCAAGTGGTATTTACCGGGTATTGGAGAACTGGAGACCTTGTTGAAGGAGTATTTCTCTCTCTATCCTGAATTTCAAAACCACTTCTATTGGTCATCTGCCTCGGGAAAAAGAAGACAGCAAGTTATTTTTTGGTATGATTATCCTGAAGATACCGGTTATGCTCGTGCCACCAAAGTCGATGAAAATGGTACGACAGCTGTGAGTGACTGGGGGGACACCTATACCAATGAAGCAGCCAATTATGGTAAAGCGCCCCGCACAGGATTGAATCTCCGCATCCGAGCGGTCTATATGGTGAGCAAACCCTAAGCTCCGCAAGGCATCCGTTGCTCTATAATTATGACTTTGCAGTTTCAGCCCTGATTGGGGGTGTATAATACAAATAACTGCATCCTTGAAATCACGACTCTATGGGTCGCAACAAGGATGCAGTTTTTCTTTTTGTTATTTTATTGCCCTCCCGAGAACCTTATATATATTATTATTGCTGTCCGGAGCAATGAGTGTGTGGCATCGTGGAGAAGAAACTTAAGAGTTATCTGCGATAGCTCGCCCAATCGGTTTTACGCATGTCTCCACTCTTGATAAACTCCTCATGCATGGCAAAGGCACAGGAGAGGGTCTGCGGGGTGTGCCCCTCATCGCTGAGACTGAGGTAGTCACGAAGCAGCGGACGATAGTCCGGATGCACACAGTTGTCGATGATGCATTCCGCCCTCTGACGAGGAGACTTGCTCCGCAGGTCTGCCACCCCTTGCTCGGTGATCAGTATCTGCACCGAGTGTTCGGAACTATCGACGTGTGTCACAAAGGGAACGATGGCGCTGATGTTGCCCCCTTTGGCTATGGAGGGACAAGTAAATATGGAGATGTAGGCGTTGCGCGTGAAGTCTGCCGACCCACCGATGCCGTTCATCATCTTAGAGCCAAAGACATGCGTCGAATTGACATTGCCAAAGATGTCTGCCTCCAGTGCCGTATTGATTGAGATGATGCCTAACCGGCGGATGATCTCAGGATTGTTGGTCAATTCGCAAGGGCGCAGGACGATGTGCTTCTTGTAGAAATCGAGGTTTTGCAGTACTCGCTCAAACATCGCGTTGCTTAAGGTCAGTGAACAACTGGAGACGTATGAGCATTTGCCGGTGTCGATGAGCTTGACGACCGAATCCTGAAGCACCTCAGTGTACATCTCGAAAGGGGGGAGAGCCGTGGCATCGTTCATCGCGTGTATGACGGCATTAGCGATGTTGCCGACGCCGCTTTGCAAGGGCAGAAATTCCGGAGGTATTCTCCCAGCCTGATATTCCTGGACAAGGAAGTCCACCACGTTGCGCCCGATGGTCTCGGTCGTCTCATCGATCGCTGTAAAGTCCTCGATGTCGTAATGATAATGGCAAGGGACGATGCCGACAATCTTGTCGGGATTGACTTTCAGCGTCGGACTGCCGATGTGGTCAGAGGGGGTGTAGATCGGGATCTCGCGACGATGAGGTGGGTTGTACGGAGTGTAAATGTCGTGCAGACCTTTGATCTCTTTGGGGAGAAAGCTGTTGTGCTCGATGATGATGTGTCGGGCTTTATGAGCGAACGTATCAATCGCTCCGACACTTCCACCTAAAGTAATTTCTCCCTCATCGGTTACATCGGCAGCCTCGATGATGCAGTAGTCGATCTCTCCGAGGAAACCATATCTGACCCCTTGTCCCAACATGGAGAGGTGCAGGTCAAAATAGGGGATTTCCCCCTGGTTGATGGATCGACGCATGATCGGCGATGACTGGTAAGGTGTGCGCCGACCTACGGCTTGTGCTTGTGCCAACACACCATCCAACTCCTCGCATGAGGAGGCTCCTGTCAGCATATCGATGGTGAATGGGCGGCCCGCTGCGTGCTCGGCCTCCGCACGATGGGCCAATGCCTGTGAGACCACTCTGGGCGAACCGCACGACGAGAATCCGCTGAATGCTAAAGTGTCTCCGTTTTGTATGAGTGATGCTGCTCTCTCGGCAGTCAGTATTTCGAATTTCATTGTTCTGTTTGCTTTTAATACGTTATCAGTACCGCAAAACAAAGATAACCGCTCAAATTATTTGTTTTTACCTCGATTTTCGCTAATTTTGCTGCGTAATTGCGGTGCGTTGTATGTTACTGTCCAGTGATCAACGCAGTGCTTGACGAGGATAAATAAGGTAGAAATTGTTCTTTATGTACGATGCATGTTTGTTTTGCCGGGCAAAAATATGCAATTTAGAACAATGTGGCAAAGAATAAAAGTAAGAAAGTGACGTTTAGGATATAAAAAAAGAGAATTATTGTATATTTCTTGCACACTCTTTTGAGACAGCGTGCAAAAAAACAGAGACTTTCACAAGCCTCTGTTCTAATAACCTAAACCTTAACTATGATAATAAATTTTTCATCGCAAAGATATAATTTTTGTTTTATATTATATAGTATAAGGGGGTAGAAATCGTTGCTTTATTAGCATCTTTTCACAATTAATCCCTATGATTAACAGAAATATGAATACGTATTAACAATTGTTTGAACTAAAATGAAAAAATTGTTTATAGAGACATACGGCTGTCAGATGAATGTTGCCGATAGTGAAGTGGTGGCAACCATCATGCAAATGGCAGGTTATGAGATGTGTGACTCCCTCGAAGAGGCAGATGCAGTCTTTATGAATACTTGCTCGATCAGAGAGAATGCAGAGCAAAAGATTTATGGCAGACTGCAATATTTCGATTCGCTCCGTCGCAAAGGGAGACACATCATCGTAGGTGTCCTGGGTTGTATGGCAGAACGAGTGAAGGAGGAATTGCTGAAACTGGGTGCAAATATTGTGGCAGGTCCCGATTCTTATTTGGATTTGCCCAATCTCATTGCCTCTGCCGAACAGGGACTGGATGCTGTCAATGTCGAACTATCTACGACCGAGACTTATAAAGAAATCATCCCGACCCGAATCGGACATAGCCGAATCTCCGGTTTTATCAGCATCATGCGTGGATGTAATAACTTCTGTTCCTATTGCATCGTCCCTTATACCCGCGGCAGGGAGCGGAGTCGCGAACCGGAAAGTATCTTGGCAGAATTGAGAGACCTCGAGCAGAAAGGGTTTAAGGAGGTGACTTTGCTGGGACAGAATGTTAATTCCTATTTATACAAAAAGGAAGGTAAAGAGGATATTGACTTTGCAGCACTGCTTGCCATCGTGGCAGAGGCTGCTCCCGGTATGCGTGTTCGCTTCTCTACCTCCAATCCGGAGGATATGAGTGACCGCATCTTGGAAACCATGGCAGCGCACAAAAACATCTGTCGTCATCTGCATCTGCCGGCGCAATCCGGATCGAGCAGAATCTTGAAGTTGATGAATCGTAAATATGACCGGGCATGGTATCTGGATCGGATCGCAGCCATCAAGCGTATCATGCCGGACTGTGGCATCTCTACAGATGTATTCTGCGGCTTCTGCACCGAGACAGAGGAGGATCAGCAGGAGACACTCTCGCTGATGCGTGAAGTGGGATATGACTCTGCTTTTATGTTTAAGTATAGCGAACGTCCCGGCACCTTTGCCGCACGTCATTACAAAGATGATGTCCCGGAAGAGGTGAAAGTGGCACGACTCACGGAGATTATAAATTTGCAGAACGAGCTTTCGAGAGAGAGTAATCTGAGAGACATCGGAAAAACGTTTGAAGTTCTGGTGGAAGGTTATAGTAAGCGGAGCCGCGAACAGATGTGCGGACGCAGCAGCCAGAATAAGATGATCGTCTTCCCCAAAGGAAATGCACGGCCGGGTGATTTTGTGATGGTGAGAGTCCATGAGGCTTCGTCAGCTACCCTCATTGGTGAAATAGTGGAGGAATAACCTTCCTTTATCGTATTGTATGTATCATCCCCAATTGGACGCTTTATTCTTTGAACAAGAAAACGTGTGCTGATTGGGGATAATAAGTATCAAGAGGCAATATTTCAGAGGAAACATCGTTAATAAAGAGATGCTTCACAAGAGATGGATACAGATATACAGTTCCCGATATAGAGACATATTAGACCTCGGGCAAAATATCTCCGGAGCGAGGAAACTCTCTCTCCGGATTTTGCTCTGTGTTTTATGTGTGCTCAGTGTGGCAGGAGCCCGTGCTCAGAACGAGGCGCAAATAAGTATGTATCATGCAGTCCCAACTTTCTATAATCCTGCTGCAGCGGGACAGGATAGTTCACTGCATATCTCAGCATTTCATCGTATGCAGTGGATGGGTGTGGAGAATGCCCCTACGACCTTCTTTTTCGGAGCCGATCTCCCATTTAAGTTCATGAAGCGGCAACATGGAGCCGGATTGACCTTGGCCAATGATAAGGCGGGTCTGTTTGGTACGACATCGTTTGGTTTCCAATATGTCTTCAGGACCAAGAAATTTTGGGGAGGAATACTCTCCGTCGGAATCGAATTGGGCGGCATCAATCAGTCTTTCTCCGGAGGTGAAATATACATCCCGGATGGGGAGGCATGGGAACCATCGGATGATGCCCTCCCGACCGGAGATGTCTCAGCGATGGCATTTGACTGTTCGGCAGGGTTGCGTTACTCTCATGACCTCTTTTATGCCGGTTTATCTGCCCGCCATCTCACACAGCCGGTGCTGGATTTAGACGAATTTGCTTATTCTGAGCAGGCTCGGGTATTTTATTTTGAGGCAGGATGCAATATTCCCATCCGTCGCTCGTTATACATATTGCAACCCTCCTTATTGGTAAAGACGACATTAGGCATGACGCAGGTCGATTATACCATCAGAGCGATGTATGATCAAAAGTTTTGGGGAGGTTTGACGTTTCGGCCGAAAGATGCGGTAGTGCTGATGGCAGGGATGAAACTGAAGAGTTTTATGGTGGGCTATGCTTATGACATAGGAATCTCTCCTCTCGCCAATGCCTCCGGTGGTAGTCACGAAATCATGGCAACCTACACGCTGAAAATGGATTTGGATAAGAAAACCAAACATCGGCATAAAAGTATAAGAATATTGTAAAGTCAGATAATAAACAGAGACCCTATCGGTCTGATAATATATGAGAAAAGAAATGATGAGAAAGCTGGTTTATACATGGATGGCAGTCGTAGTGTCAGTGCTTGTAACATCTTGTTCGAAAAACCTTGGTGGTGGCGGAGGTGAGGTCGTCGGTGTCCGCGGACGAGCCTGGTCTGAACCAGCTCCCTATGGCATGGTACTTGTGAAACGTGGTTCGATGCAGGTGGGCGCACAGACGCAGGACAGTTTGTGGAACGACTTGCCCGAATCTCGCGGCATCTCGGTCGATGCTTTCTGGATGGACGAAAAAGAGGTCTCTAATGCGAAGTATCGTCAGTTTGTTTTTTATGTGCGTGACTCCATCATCCGTGAGCGTCTGGCAGATCCGGCTTATGGGGGCAACGATGAATTTAAGATCGAGGAGGATCGTTATGGCGAGCCGATTAAGCCGCATCTGAACTGGGCTAAACCGATCCCGTGGCGTAAACCTAATGAGGACGAAGAACGCGCCATCAACAGCGTCTATCGTGTGGATCCCATCACCGGACAGAAGATGCTCGATGCACGTCAGATGAATTATCGTTATGAGGTGTTTGACTATAAGTCTTATGCCCAGCGTCGTTATCGTCTCGATCCGGAAAGACGTAATCTGGACACAGATGTGCAGGTCGATTATACGGAGGAGATCTTGATCAGCAAGGATACAGCCTTTATCGATGATGAGGGCAATGTACAGCGCATGACCATCACTCGTCCCTTGACCAGCGAATTTGACTTCCTCAATACATATATCGTAAATATCTATCCGGACACCACTGTGTGGGTCAATGACTTTGCCAATGCTTACACCGAGACTTATGCCCGCTACTATTTCTCTAATCCAATCTATGATGATCATCCGGTGGTCGGAGTCTCTTGGGAGCAGGCCAATGCCTTCTGCGTGTGGCGTACGGAATACTTGAAACAAGGATATGGGATGCGCGGCATCCAGATAGAGCCTTTCCGCCTGCCGACAGAGGCTGAGTGGGAATATGCAGCCCGTGCCGGCAACTCCGAACAGGTTTATCCCTGGAAAAACAACACTCCGCACACTGAGAAGGGGTGTTATAACGGCAACTTCAAGCCGGGAGAGGGTGATTACTCCCGTGATGGATATATCATCACTTCGCCTGTGGGAAGCTACACTCCCAACGACTTTGGGCTGTATGACATGAGTGGAAACGTGGCAGAGTGGACCTCTTCTGCTTGGGCTGAAGCGGGCCTGCAAGTGACCTCTGACATCAATCCCGATTATCAGTATAATGCAGCCAAAGAGGATCCTTACAAGATGAAGCGTAAGGTGATCCGTGGCGGTTCGTGGAAGGATGTGCAGCACTATATCCGCCCCGACTTGCGTACATGGGAATACCAGAATGAGCAGCGTTCGTTTGTCGGATTCCGCTGTGTGAGAACCTATTTGGGTGGAGACAAAGGGACAAAGTCCCGCTCCTCTAAAGGCTCCTCTTCTCGCGCTTCAGGAGGCGGTGGTGGAGGCAGCCGTTCGGTGAGAAGATAATCTCCACTTGATTTCTCTCTGCATATACATTATTAATATATATATAGATAATTTTTATTACCAGCGAATGTGTAAACGGGACATCCCCGTGCCATTCGGACATCATCACAGAAAATATTACCATTATGGCAAAGATCATCAATAAAAAGAAAGTAGCAGCTTTTAAAGGATTGTTCTCCGGCGACCGTGGTCAGCGGATTTTTAACTATGCGTATAGTATCGGTGCCTCTATCGTGATTTTGGGAGCTCTTTTCAAATTGCTCCACTGGAAAGGGGCTGACTTCATGCTGATTCTCGGTATGGGAACTGAGGCGATTATCTTCTTCCTTTCTTCATTTGATGCTCCTGCCAAGGACTACAAGTGGGAGAATGTCTTCCCTGTGCTCGATGATCCGGATGCAGATCCGGCTGATGCTCCGCAATTCCCTCAAGGTGGTGGCGGAGGAACGGTGATTATCGGAGGCGTTCCCGAAGGTGGAGCAGTCATCGGTGGCGGTACGGTCAATCTGGGTGGTGCTGTTGCTGCTGCCTCCTCTTCCGTTTCTACGGATGGCGATCCGCTCGTTGCCGGTGGAGGTGCATATCCCTCCGGTACACATCTCTCTGCTGCGGCATCGGCTGTCCTCTCTCCGGAGTCTCAGGAACAACTGAACAGCGCTACCGAGAAATATGTCGGACAGATCAATGAGATGAGTGACCAGCTTTCTCGTCTTCAGGCTGTCACAGCTGCATTGAGCGATGCTCAGAGCTCATTGCTCGACTCTTATAATTCGTTGAAAGGTGAGGATGGAGTCAATGCCAACTATGCAGAACAGATGCAGGCTCTCTGCCGCAATATTTCCGGTCTGAACACGATTTATGAAATTCAGTTGAAGAGCGTCAGCTCACAACTCGACACCATAGATAAAGTAAATGCCGGTCTTGCCAATATCCGTGCGATGTATGAAAACGGTTCGGAAGACAGCTTCCGCATCCGTCAGGAGACAGAACACATGACTCGCACATTGGCTCAACTCAACAGCATCTATGAACGGATGTTGCAGGCGATGACTGTCAATATGGGATTTGCGCGTCCGACAGCTCCCTATGGAGCACAACCGGCTGCCAACGGATATCCGCAACAGACACCAGGATATACTGCTCAAGCTGCTCAGCCCACATTTGCCGGCACACAGCAGCCCCCTTATCAGAGTCAGCCGGGTCAGCCTTATGCCAACAACCCCCAGCAGTGATCATCATCTAGAGTACCTAATTTTATCACAACAGATAAATGTCAGCATCTAATTCCCGTCTTACGCCTCGTCAGAAGATGATCAACTTGATGTATATCGTCTTCTTGGCCATGGTTGCACTCAACGTCAGTTCGGATGTTTTGAGTGGCTTCAAGCATGTCGAGGATGCATTGGACGCATCCAATCGGGGTGTAAAGGCTCGCAATGAAAAAATATATAATAGTTTTGTCGAACTCAATGAGCAGAACCCCGAGAAGGCCGGTCAGTGGTTTAATCGTGCTGAGGATGCTCGTCGGCAAAGCCTCGATCTCTATATGTTCATCGACTCTCTCAAACGCGAGATCGTCATCCAGGCTGATGGAGAAGAGGGAGATGTAAACGACATCAAAAACCGAGAGAACATTGAGGCAGTCAATTATGTCATGCTCTCTCCTTTGATGCACGGCGGTCAGACGCTCCGTGAGTCTGTCGATCAGTGCCGTGAAGCTTTAGTGGCTCATGTCCCTTCATCAGACAGCAAAGTTATCATCGACTACCTCTCTACCGAGGTGCCTGAGAATGCCATCACCACAGGGCGTACCTGGGAGTCTTCCATTTTTGAGAATATCCCCGTCTCTGCTGCGATTACTATCTTGACCAAGATGCAGGGAGACATCCTCAATGCAGAAGGTGAGGCGCTCCAGTCACTGATGCAGAGTGTCGATCGAGGAGATGTCCGTGTCAATCAGTTGGAGGCATTTGTCATCCCATATTCTCGCAACGTCATGCGTGGATCACAATATGAGGCCAACATCGTCATGGCTGCGATAGACTCCACACAGACACCGGCTATCTATGTCGGCGGAAAACTCCTCGAAGGGGGTGAAGCCGGAAAGTATTCGGTAGTCACCACTCGTGAAGGTATCCAAACCCTGGAAGGTTATTTGGAGGTCTCTAAGCCGGATGGCACCAAAGAGCAGTTGCCATTTAGCACGGATTACTTCGTGTCAGAGCCGATAGCTACCGTCTCCAATACGATGATGAATGTGATGTATGCCGGCATCGAAAACCCTCTGAGCATCTCTGTGCCGGGTATCGCATCGTCACAAGTCTCAGCCTCTATGACCAATGGGGTGCTGACCCGCACTGCCAATGGCTGGGTGGCTAAGCCGACTAAAGTCGATGAAGATGCTGTTATCACTGTGACAGCTACACAAAATGGCCGCTCGATGACCGTTTCGCAGAGCACATTCCGCGTGCGCCGTTTGCCTGACCCAACTCCTTACATTGCTTATAAGGACGCATCCGGCAATGTGCAGCGCTTTAAAGGTGGACGCCCCATCAGCAAGGCAGCATTGCTGCAAGCCGGAGGAGTCAAGGCTGCCATTGATGATGGATTGCTCAATGTCGAATTTACTGTCAAGTCTTTCCGTATAGACATATTTGACTCTATGGGTAACGACATCCCTGAGGACTCTAATACTTCCGAATTCAGCCAGCGTCAGAAAGATGCTTTGCGTCGTCTGCAAAAGGGCAAGAAGTTCTTTATCACCCGAGTGAAAGCTGTCGGACCGGATGGCATCGAACGCACATTGTCGCCGATAGAGGTTATTGTCAATTAAACTTATATTTATAATCCTGATACACTATGAAATCGTTAATCAAGATGTCTCTGAGAGCATCCATTCTCATACTGGTCTTGTCACTGCTTTGTGGCGAAGCTTATGCGCAGACTTCTGTGCGTCGTCAGCCGCGCAGTTCGTCGTCAGCCTCACAGTCTTCTGCTGGTAAGCCTCAGACCTCAGCCAAGCCAAACAAGAACACGGTCAAGCCTGTGGCAAAGGGTGGTGCAAAAACACCTCCGGCAGCCCAACAGACTATGCCCGCACCGATGAAAAGAACACCCGGACCGGCTGTCGGCAAACGTAAAGCAGACAAGGCTGAAGCTCAACAATCGGAGAAGAGTGTGCGTCAGCAGGCATTTGATGCTTATCAGCGTCGTGATGAGAAGGAGTCCTCATGGCAGAGAGTAGTCTATCGTGAACTTGATGTCATGGCAGGAGGTAATGCCTCTCTCTACTACCCCCAAGAGCCGATGGACGGACTGACCAACTTCTTCCGCGTGATTATGGACTTGGTGGCATCCGGTCAGGTGACAGGTTATGAATATCTCGATGGACGAGAAGTGTTTACCGAAAAATATGCCATTAAGGTCAAGGATATGTTGGATAAATTCCAGGTCCTTTACACGGTTAAACCTACTCCCGGCAAGAACCGTCAGCCGCTCTTTGTCATTGAGGAGGCGGATGTGCCTTGCAACGAAGTGTTGAGCTACTACATCAAGGAGCGTTGGGAGTTTGATCATCGCACCTCCAAATATGCACCTCGCATCTTGGCGATCTGTCCCGTTCTGCATCGTTCCGGTGACTGGGGTGGAGAGGCTGTCAAATATCCGATGTTCTGGCTTCGTTATGAAGATTTGCGTCCATACTTGCGTAAGCAGTTGATCATGAGTGACGGCATGAATAATGCTCCTCGTTACACTATGGAGGATTTCTTTACCCTGGAGCAATATACAGGAGAGATCTATAAGGTGCAGAACGTGAGAGGCCAAACCCTCATGCAGCAATATCCTAATGCTGACTCGCTCAAGATGGCTCGACAGAAACTTGAGGCAGAGTTGAGAGGTTTTGGAGACAGCATTTGGGTTAAGGAGCCTGTAGAACCGGAACCGGTGGCTAAGAAGGCCAAAACCCGGACGACGAGAGTAGCTGCTTCCTCTGATAAAAAGAGCGCAACATCGTCTTCCAAGAGAAATCGTCGTACCAAAGAAGCCGTGGATGTAGAGGCTGCTAATGCAGAAAAAGAAGCAGAGGCGACAGCCCTTGAGGAAAAAGCTCAGAAAACCGGTGCAGCGCGTAGCGTGAGACGTACTCGATAAAACAATACACATATAATTAAAGCACAAAAATGAGGCAGCGTTCAAGAGATTGAGCGCTGTCTCGTTTTTTCTCTTCGACCCAGTGAAAGGATAACAGAGTACAGATAACAGATAACAGAGTACAAAAAAAGAGCTTAGATGAATGCAGAAAGGAAAAAGAGAACCCCTCGCTATCAGCCATAGCGGACGAAGTCCTAAACCATCCCTGCGCAGCCAACAGCTATCGCCATTAGCCATCCCTGCGCAGTTTATATCACACGGCGGCGCAGCTTATATCACACGGCGGCGTCATTCATGTCACACGGCGGCGTCATGCACGTCACACGGCGGCGTCGTGCACGTCACACGGCAGCGTCGTGCATGTTACACGGCGGCGTCGTGCAAATCGTTCAAATAAGACTTAATCTTTATTATAGCGAACATGATGATTTTTTTTTGTTTGTAAGTCTGTGGTTTTCAGGATCTCCATAAAATAGAATAGGTAAACAACTAAATAGAATTAAAAGAGTGTGTCTTGGCGGATTAATATCCAATTGGGTTAATAATTATTCTATAAAAAAAGCATCTCAAAGCGCATTGGATAACATTTTGAGATGCTTAAAGAATGATTATGTATGTGGGTTATACTTTGTTTCTGAAAAATTTTATGAAGCCATTCTCATCTTTTTTACTCTCTTTCATGTTTATGAAAAATTTGATGATGGCAAGCGTTCCAAGGATAAGCATTGAAAATAACGCTATGAGTGCACTGCCTATAAGTAATGCTCCGGCCACAAGTGCCGCCAGGATACCGAGTCCTATGATACCACCCATAACGGCTGAAAAACCTGTGCCGATCACTTTATAGGTCACACCTCCGATCACCTTGATTGCCTGAACCGGATTTAATGCGTGGTAAATGAGTGAGGGGATAGAACAGATTACCGCGCCGACGCAAGCAAGGATACCCATTAACATAGAAGTAGATGTCTTTGCTGTCATTTTGATGGCACTCTGTCCGGAAGCTTCTGCCTCTTCGATTTCTTCGGCAGTGGCAGGACGATAGGATACCAAGACATAACTGATATACTCTATAAGTCCGAAAATCAAAACTTTAATATATTCCCAATCGGGAGTATATTCTGCAGGTCCGGCGATGAGCGGCGCACCAAACATAAGAAATAAACAAGCAAAAATATCTATGACAGCAAGCCAAGTCACCCATAACTTTCCGTTATAGATATAACCCAGATGTCCATTTTTCATAGCTTTGTTTCGCATCATGAGCGAGTAAATGGCCAAAAATGGCGGACACAACAAAATTAAAGCTCCAATCATAATATAACAATATTAAAAAGATGAATATGATGGTGCATGACCGATGCACCCCCGGAAACTAAAGGAAACGTGCAAATCTCATGTATGAATGATTCAAGGCTGCTTTTTTTCAATTTTTAGCGAAAACCCTCCTATAGTTCGTTACAAATATATATTTTTTTTCTTTTCCTTCCTTATGTTTAACAACTATTAACCATGGATGGGCGCTAAAGACTATAGAAAATCCAATAATTCAATCAAATACGTGGCATTCTTTTATATTCAGATCACCAAGATCCGACAAATTGAAACCGCTACACATTGCCAAATTACCGAACAAAATGGCGCCAAATTACCGAAAAGTCTTGTAGTGTCTTATTGAAGTGCATATTCTTTAATTTTTTGACCCGGTCACTATAGGGACTATTAAAACAGAAAATGCACGATTCTCTGTCGGTAACATGATTTTTTAAGTAGTTACCGATAAAGAATCATGATGTTGTGCTATCTTCACCTTTGAAAAATCATCAAAATTTCAAAGGTGAAATGACGTAGGCAGAGGATATCCGAATAAATGAACTGAAACAAGACAAAAATCCTACGTTCTAACTATTTGTCAGTATGTCAAAGCGAATTTCAAACCGACAGCCTCAGAAATCATAATGAATGTAGATAGTTGCATATCGGTTTCACCTTTTTCAAGCATAGCCACATACTCACGCTTCTTGCCAATCTTATCGGCAAGCTGTTGTTGAGTAATTCCAGCAGATTTGCGGGCATTTTTCAATACCTCAGCATAGTACCAGGCACGAGACTTCGCATCGAACTCATCACGCGAAGCAGTACCCTTTGCTCCGTACTCATCGACAAACATATCCTCTGTAGTAGGAAGATGTTTGAGCTTGTTAATGTCAATCTTTGGTCTCATTACTGTAAACTATTTAAAATTTGTTCTGCTTTTTGTATCTCCTTCTTATAGTCCTTGGTGGACTTCTTCATAAAACCATTCAAGAGAAGTATCTGCTCGGCTTCAATAAAGTTCTCGTGATCAATGGTGAAGAGAATAACTCTATATTCATTACCTACCGATATGCGTAACTCATAGAAATCAGTATCTACAAGTTTTTTTACCAACTTGGTATTTACGACCTTTACATCCGCAATAATGTTCATGGCATATTTCACCTTGTTTTGAACATTTGCAGGTAGCGAGTTGTAAAACTCATCGAATTCAGCACTTCTTATCATAGTTCTCATGTTGCAAATGTAATACATTTATTACATTTTACAAAGCAAATGGTAAAAAAGTTTTCGCAAGAGAGAAGAATTAACGATGCGAAGCCAATTAGCTTTCAAGAGGGAGTGCAGTTTACCGTCTGTCTAATTATTATGAGTCTTAAAAAATCTCTTCTAAGTTATTTAATCGTTCCAATTACATTTATACACATTTCTTTGACATTATAAATATGAGCGATGTCTTTTAAAGACCCTAATAGATTTTTATAGGATTACAATCACTTTTATGAACAAGATATCTGACTTCTTGTTGTTTTTTATATTTATTGCGTTTCATAAAAGGCGTAATTATTTCATTTGACTTTTTTGATAATTCATCGTAGTATGATACGATACGATTATCAATAAACTCAAGATTGAGTTCTTTGCATGCTTTCTTGAATCTAACGTTGAATTCTTTTACATTATTAATGACAACCATATATGCTTCTTCATCGTCTGTTAATCCAGATAATTTTCTTAAATCCAAAGCGATCTTTGTTTTGTATGGTTCGTCATTATAATAAACTTTATAAATAAGTTCTTCATTGATAGGTTCTCTGTCGTTTATATGCCATATACAAAAAAGTTTCTCATTGTCAATATTTTCTCTATATTCATAAACTTTCCCATCTTTTATATGCAATGCTCCTTCGAAAGTGTCTCCTATTTCAGAATTTTTATGTTCTTTAAAATATCTTGTTGTATTCATGTATACTTCGCCTTTTTCTATGAGTTTCTCCATGTCCTCTTTCCTACCTATTTTAACTAGTAGATGGCATTGTGCTGTTTTTGTATTCTTCATTTATTATTTTTATTAAATTATCTATTATCTCGAACTGGGGTATACTTTGTTAGATGATCTTATTCATCTTCAGATACCCTAAATTCTATTTCATAATTCTTAATAAATTCTATTTCTTCTGAGGTCAATCCATAGAGTGGTCCGATATAATCGTCTATCTCATCAATTATTACCTTTGAGCGTCCAATTTTGTATTCTTTAAAACTTGACACATTGTAACTGGATGTGCCTCTACAAATTCTAACATTAGCATTATTCTCTATATCAGTTAGATATCTGTCATATAATTGATTCAAGAATTTTATATCGTAATCTGATAGATTGGGGATTCTAAATTCATTGATTTCGTATTCTTTCCAATCCAAATTATTTGAATATCTCTGGAAAAATCTAACGAATGAGGGAAAATAATGATGGCGGCACTGGTGTTCAATGACTTATGAGGACTTTTGATGAAAGCCTCGCCGATGCGAAAGTGCAAGGAAATGAAAGGTAATGAGGGCGGACGGTTTTCAAATCATTACCCGATAATGAGGTAAGGTTATAGGTCGTTGGAGTTTATTTCTACTCTCTGCCATATTCTGCATAACAATGTACAACTCGCTGATAACTAATTTTGTAACCAAAAAGAATTGGATTATGCGAAGTACATTTAAGGTGCTGTTCTACGTGAACGGAAGTAAGGAGAAAAACGGTATTGTCCCGATTATGGGACGAGTTACAATCAATGGTTCAGTGGCTCAATTCAGTTGCGAACTAACCATCGCGAAAACAATGTGGGATGCCAAAGGT
>JAZNGG010000028.1:0-38728 GCA_045576355.1 Bacteroidales bacterium | reverse complement strand
CATTGATAAATGAGAATAGACTTATCATATATGGTTGTTATTTCCCATTTTAAGCTTTATCCTGCACTTTTCCCCCTAAAATGGCTCATATGTATACCAAACATATCGGCTGTCCGGGGAAATGTTGTTTTTGAAACGCTTCATGATTTTTACCGGACAGTAATAATATAATTTTAACTCTTTCGAGAGGCTTAAAAAAACCTATGTTTGAGACCCTCTGTGATGTCACATTGCAAGAGATCGAACTCTGTATATATCCTGCATATTTATTGCAACAAGAGAGTATAATTCTTATTATAGGTGTCTATAATCCTATCCTCGATTGGATACTTGAGACCCAAGTCGCTGCGCTACTTAATTGTTTCTATTTTCACTAACCTTAACTTATTTTTTATTGCTGTCCGGTAAAATGACTATCTTTGCTCATGGTTATATTTATGTTTGTCCAAAACAAAGATAACCAAAAGGGCTGATACCTCGTGAGAAGTGTCAGCCCTGATTCTTTATTCACGACAATTTTTTACCGGACAGCAATAAATATTTTTAAAAACGTCTTTATATCTGTTTAATTCCAGAATATTTATTTATCCTCCACAAATAAAAACAAAAAAAGCCTAACTCGAGTGCCTGATAATAACGACACAATGGGTTAGACTCTTTATCTAAAAATATATTACTGATCAATCAGGAATAACAATATCAATATTCATCCAGCCTGGGATGTGATATTTAGTTCCGGCTTGAAGACCTTTCATAAACAACTGAGACTTCTCAGGGAATGCTTTTTTGTAGGCGGAGATCATACTATTAACCTCATCTGCACGTGAAGGATCTGCAGCCTTGGCTTTCTTAAGTTCTTCGACAGCAGCCATATAGACTGTGGCACGAATAACGTTATCCTCACTCGGGAAAACCATAGCTCCTGATTGGCGATACATGTCTGCAATGTAGATATAAGGCTCAGCCTGTTTGGGGTCATGCTTTAAAGAAGAATAGCAAAGTTCACGAGCTTTAGAGAAATTTTTCTTATACTTGTACTGAAGAGTTGCCATCAAAAGAAGAATCTCACTCTTATCTTCCGGCTGAATAGCAAAGCCCAAAGCCTGATCGAAATAGTTAAGAGCAGCATCCCAATCCTCTTTCTTGACAGCTTGCTGAGCCATACCCTTAGCAGACTCCATAGATGGAGTAAGGTTATAAACGGCTTCAGATGCAGCAAAATAGAGATCAGAATCTTTACACTTTGAACGACTCAAGAGAGCAATAACATTGGTCAAGAAAGTGATGTCATCTTTTTTCTCCTCAACCTGAGGAGTAAAGAGCTCGACAAGTGTATTACAATCAGCAGCGCCACTATTACCAAACTGATTGACCATATTCACTTTTTGTGTCTTCAAGTAGCTAATAAATTTCTGAGAAGTAGCGACATCTTTCTTTGCTGCTGGATCATCTCCTTTCTCCAAATTGGCATCCAAACGAATCTGCCATTTATCAAGTGAGCCATTGACATACTCGCTCCCCTTCATATAATTGGCAATATATTGAGACTTGAAAGAGGGGTCTTTCTGAAATTTCTTAAAAGAAAGGTTCACCCACTGTACAAGCACCTTGGCATCAGCAGCCTCTTTACTGCCCTCCACAGACTGAGACAACCAATCATAGGCTACGTCAATATCTGCGTCCTTACCCATATAGATAAGATAGTTAATGGCTTTCTCTCCTAAAATAACCGGAGCAGGCTTTTTAGCGTCGTTACCGAAGTATTGGATACGATTATCATAGAGTTTCATCAATTTGTCGATAGCAGCTTTTTTAGCAGTCTCATCGGCAGCTTTAGAAATCTCATATTTGACAATCTCTACACCATAAATATATAAGTTTTTGTTGTAGTTCGGGCATTGAGCATAGAGTTTATTCCAAAACTCAAGGGCATCACCATAATTCTTTTGTTTGGCATACTCATAATAAAGGCTGTTGTTTTCATGACATTCGTCAGGAAATTCTGTTTGAGCATGGACGGCTGTAGTCGGAATAGCTATCAGCGTGGCCATCATCATTGTTAGTCTTCTAGATAGTTTCATAGTTTTTTTAATTTATATTTGAGATTATTATTATCACCAATAAGACATCATGTTTGACCATTGTAGCACATATAGAGTCAATACAATCTAAATCAGACATTCTGCTTAATAAAAAAGGTTTATCGAAGTTTATTGCGGAAGAACATTAACTCATTAAAGGTTATTCCAAGGGTAAACCGCAGATAATCTTCTGATAGCAAACCACTTCTTGAAGGCTGAAGACGAGTATATTCGGCTGCAAAGTTGAGCATACTACGTTTCTGCACTTTCAATGGGAATCCGAAACCGGCACTCAACGTAAACTCTTTATTCTGACTGCCATAAACATCGATGTAAGAAGTTTTATAGTTGGCTCCCAAACGATAACGGATAGTTTTAAGATAATTTTGAGAATATAGTTCCGGTCGATATTCTAATCCAACTGCAAATTTAGTGATATTTTTGTAAATATCATCTTTTTTCTGCAAATTAGCATCCAAACCGGCCACTTTAGACCAATTTTCAAAAGCAAACTCAGCTCCGGCAATCAATTTACGATCAATAACGTAGGTAAGACCAACACCAAACTTTAAAGGGGTTCGTAACGAAAGGTTACTATCAAAACTTACTGTATCAGTGTTGGAGTATTTCAAATTTTGTGCATCGACTTTAAGAGGAGTCTTCGGAGAAAAAGTGGCTCCAAATATCATGGAGTGGGTCGAATTAAGCCGTTGTTGAAATTGAATACCCAACTCCAAGTCCATACCCCGAGCCGTAAATTGGCGATTGACAATCGTATTTTGCCCCTGTCCCGTAGAGATAGAAACAGATCCGGCATGATCGACCGTCCCAAAGATGTATCCTGCATTGACACCGACACTGACAGAAGCATTTTTGGTAGTAATCGGTTTCCACCCGATTCCTGCCATCATCTTGCTGAGTCCACCATCGCCGGCATAATTTTGAGAGTAAAAAAGAGAATCGGTGGGTGTCAAAGCGCCATCGATACCTACTTTGTCTTCTCCTCCGTAGCTATAACCGACCATTGTGTATGGGGTGAGAGAAAGAGACATGGCAAAGTTGCGCCAAAGGGGGAAATGGAAACTCATGTAAGAAAATCCGGCATTCCAATCAGAGGAACGGCGTCCATTTTCTGAAAAAGAAGCCCATTCGGCAGTCAAACCTGTATCAAAAAGCATCGTAAGCGTATCGATAGCAGTTAGAGATGCAGGGTTGGCAAGGTTGGTAAATGAGGATGTCCGTAAAGCAATCCCAATATCTCCCATAGCTCGGGTAGAAGTGTTGCCAACAGTTCCTAACTTACCCATTCCGTAGCGAGAATATGGCGAATTAGTCAAATTGCTCGGATTCATATCTTGCGCCTTAACAGAGGCCATCGGTATAATGAGCAAATAGACAACTCCCAAAATCCAAACACAGGACTTTAATAGATTTTTCATCGATGATATTTAGTGTTTATCTGAATGTAAGGTCAATAATTCATGTTTGATGATCAAAGTTCAAAAAACGATTAAGACCTTGAATTGAATATGCAAATATGAGCCTTTTTTCGGATGTAACAAAGTTTTCAAGTCTAAGATTGACAAAAAAAGACAAAAGGATACTAAAATAAGCATCTATTAAGTATTTTTAACCCTAATAGAGGATTAAAATGCAACGGAAAAGCTTGATGGCGATGTTGGCAATTATCGGCTTGTAGCTCTCTTCATCACACTATATGCGCCAGCCAATCCTAACTCACCTGCTTTACTTAAATCTGCTATTCCCTCTGAGGTCATGCCAATACGTAGCCGTATCAATCCGCGATTAAAATAGGCTTCTGCAAAGTCGGGGTACATCTCGATTGCACGAGTCAGATCTGCAATGGCTGCCTCATGATTATGCATCATGGCACAGACATAAGCACGATTAAAGTAAGCATATACAAATGTAGGAGATAGCTCAATCACCTTGTCCAAATCACGGAGAGCCATCTCAAACTCAAGTTTGTGCATATTGTTATGAGTCGAAGATATGGTCCGTTTGCCTACACGGGATGCGGGATTATCACGTCGGATATCTATACGTCCGGAAGAGGTCAATCCAGATATAGGACCTGTGACAAAGGGGGCATTTCTCAAATCATCAGACTCGCTATCCTCCAGCATGGACGAAGACTTTTCTCTCTCAACAATCTCCAATAGACGCAGGCGAACATATGCCCTGTTAAAAAATGCCAAGATGAAATTATCTTTTCTTAGCAAAACTTGATTGAGGTCATCTAAAGCATTTTGATAATCCTGTACCAGCATGAAGTCTATAGAACGACCGAAATAGGCGATAATGTTATTAGGTGAAATTTCGAGTTGTCGCGAAAAATCATCTATCGATGTAAAATGGGCCTGTACTTGCGCCTGAGAAAGCATAGGATCATTGCCGACCGGTTTTAATCGACGACTCAATAGAGATGCTCGATTGAAGTCGGATATCGTCTTCTCAAAATAAACAGTTTGACGTATTTGGTCAGTCTTCTCGTAGTAACCCAAAACATAGAGAGGCTGTAGCTGCACAACATAGTGTTTGTCTTGTATCCGGCCTCGTATATCACTGGAGTATTTGGATTTCGTTTGATCTGTGATATTACTTGACATGACACGATTAAACTTGCGAATATTCCTTTCACCTTCTTTTCTTGTGCGTTCTTCGTCGTCCAAAGTGTCATCAGCAATCTCTTTAGCCTGAGCAGCCAACACGCTATCCGGATTAGCTACACCCTCACGTATCAACTTCTCCCGACTACGCATCCTTTCGTTATGTTCAGCTTTCACTCTACGTTCGACATCAAAAGCATACTTAAAATCCCTATCGGCTGCTTGGGTATTTCCTAAGTTTCGGTAGTCTTCAGATCGAGCATAGAGCGCCGGAAAAAAATTGGGATGGGCATCATAAACCAAAGTGTAATCCTCAATCGCCCCTTGAAAATCTCCTACCTCATCTCTCAGCAACGCTCTGTTATAGGCTGCAAACGTATTGTCCGGCTCTATCGCCAATACTTCAGAAAAGTCTGCAATAGCTCGATTACGATCACCAATCTGAGCACGCAATAGCCCTCGATTATATAACGAGATAACACTCTCCGGATCTAATGAGAGGGCCATATCATAGTCCTCCAGCGCACCTTGTATATTATACAGGTTATATCTGACCAATCCACGATTGATGTAATAGGCTGCCTGCTCAGGATCGAGTTTCACTGCCATGTCAATGTCTGTGAGCGCCTCTTCATAATGTTTGGATTCAAGATGAATCATGCTCCTTAAGCCAAAGGCATAGGCAGAACTTTTATCCAAATCGATTGCCTGATTGAGATCGGTCAGAGCACGAAGACTATCTTTCTGTTCCAAACGTAATTGAGCACGATGCAGGTAAGCAGAAGACTCGGACGGGAAATTGCGAATCAGGTCAGAAAAGCAAGAGTCCGCTTTAGCATAATCCTTTTGTTCGGCATAGGCGATGGCGAGATTGCGCAAAAAGGCCTTATCATCCGGGCGCATGGAAAGACCTTTGGTAAAGTCCTCTATCGCCATCGCGTAATCTCCCTTATGTAGTCGGGCGATGCCGCGCACTTGATAGGCTGTGACAATAAAGGGGTTACGCTCGATACAGGCTGAGGCATCAATGTCTGCGCCACCATAGTCATCGAGATATAGTTTTGCAATAGAACGATAGAGATAAGGTTCTGCTAAATAGGGTTTCACATGGATTACCTCATTAAAATATTGTATAGAAAGGACATAATCCTCAAAATACAACGCATTACGTCCGATCGAAAGTACTCGATCTGTGTTTATCTGTCCCCAAGCGAAGTGCCACAAAGAGAGGCAACTCAATATGATCAATAGTGCTCTGCGCATGTAATTTCTTATTGATTATTGTGCAAATATAAACCAACTGTAGTAAATAAACAAAATTTATCCCTTAGGGAGAAGTGGATTAAGATTATTTTTTTGTATTTCTTTTATTTTTACGCTATCTTCGCCCAAGTAGTTAACATTTTTATTCCAATAAACATACTTTTCGCAATGAACAATAACTTATATGCCACCCATTGGCCCTGGGTAATCAGTAGCTATATCGCTGAAGGACTACCTTATGCCATTATAAACAGCCTAGGCATCGTCTTTCTGGCAGATATGTCGGTAAGTAACGACCAAGCGACAAAGATTATCTCAGCTATCTCCATGGCTTGGGCTATCAAAGCACTATGGAGTCCTGTGGTGGAAATTTATAAGAGCAAACGATGGTGGATGTGGATACTCCAAATAGTAATGGCAGCAGCATTTATTCTCCTTGCAATTATCTTACAATGGTCGTGGAGTCTGACGAGCGTTATTTTGCTCCTCACCCTCATCGCCTTCTCAAGCGCCACCTACGACATCGCTTGCGATGGATACTACATGCAAACTCTCCCCTCTGATGGGCAATCGTTTTTCGTAGGTGTCCGAAACACAGCTTATCGACTCGCCACAATTTTTGCTTCCGGTTTTCTGCTCGCTCTCGCCGGCATTTTTGAAGATCTATATCCTGTAGCCTCAACGCATTCTTCTCTTGCCTCACTACCGAGCGAAGTCCCTATATTTGCTTGGTCTAACACCTTCGTCGTTATTGCACTACTATTTTTTATCCTAAGCATTACGCTCAAGAGGGTTTTACCTCATAATAAAAACGCAGAAAACCTTGATCTAAAACAACCGACAAGAAAGCATAATGAACGAAAACAATCTAAGCATATAATTGAAGAATTTGTCAAAACTATAAAATCTTTCTTAGCCAAAGGAAGGACACTTATCATTATGTTTTCTTTCCTGCTACTCTTCCGATTAGGAGAATCTCTATTATCCAAGGTCTCCATTCTCTTCCTCAAAGACTCAACCCTCAATGGAGGAATCGCACTCAGTAATGTACAGTTAGGCTTTATACATGGTACAATAGGTGTTTTAGCTCTCATCATTGGGGGTATCTTCGGAGGTTTCTACATCGCACGATACTCTTTGCGTAAGAGTATCATCCCAATGGCCCTCATGCTCAACGTTCCTGATCTGCTCTATGTATGGATGGCACACTCGCTCCCCTCCAATCTTTGGATCATCGGATCATGTGTCGCAATAGAACAATTCGGCTACGGATTTGGATTGACGGCCTATACGGTTTATATGCTCCAGGCTGCTAAAGGTCGATATGCAACAGCACACTATGCTATCATTACAGCACTTATGGCTATCGGAATGAACATCCCATCTTTCTTTTCAGGAAAATTACAACTTGAATTCGGATATTACCATTACTTCATCATCACCTGCATCGCTACGCTTCCAGGCATCTTCCTCTCCTGGATAATGTGGAAATACCCTAAAATGATGTTTGATGATAATCAGTCGAATGATTAAATTCATCTTCCCACACAGAAAAGCAGAATATCTCGTACTATCAAAAAAATAATCCTCAAAACTCGCACAACTTATTTATAAGAGCGTTATATTTGCAATCGAGATAAAGCCTTAATGCCGCACTACATTAAAATCAGATATAAACACTAAATACCCAATATTACCTATGTCACAGACTTCACCTTTATATATTCAGGAAATAGACATCCAATCCATCTGGGGAGACACAGCCATCTCCTGGAAACAGATCGACCCACAGATAAATATTGTTGTCGGACAAAATGGCTTTGGAAAATCAACGTTGCTCAATCTGATAAAGTCTGTATTAATGAAAGACGAAAAATTTATCAAGCAGCTTAAAGCCAAAATTAAAATCAAAACAACTCGGGGCGAGATGTATTTTGATGGCAAAAATGTCATCCACACTCCTCCTTTTGGGGGCTACGAAAATAGCGCATGTTTTTACTATGTAAATACGTTTGACGTGCCGGCATCTAAAAAGAGTTCACTTTCGCAACTCGGCTTGACCCTTGATGAGGTGCTCTATCAGCGCTCCGAGAGAGTCTTCTCATTCTCCGACTATCGGCTCAAAATGCTCAGTGACCTCAATCAGGCGATCAAGATTCAAGAGCGAATCGATAAATTTTTCCGACTCATCAATATGCTCTTCGAGCAAACCGGAAAGGAAATTACCATAGACCATCGCAATAAAATTGTCTTCCGAAAAGGCCCCTTGGTTATCCCCACCGAACGTCTATCTAGCGGAGAAAAACAAATACTCCTGCTCCTCTTCACCCTCTTTCTGATGGAGGACCGCCCGACCGTCCTTCTACTCGATGAACCGGAGATTTCATTACACATCGAGTGGCAAGATCGCCTAGTCACACTCATGCAAGAATTAAACCCAAACTGCCAAATCATCATGACAACCCACTCCCCCAACATCTTTGCCGATGGATGGGAGGACAAACTCGTCTTTATTTCAGACCTCATTGTAACTTAGTTAAATTTAGTTAGGGATTAGTAAAACACATTATTCACTAAACCCTTCAACTTCTAAACAGCTAACCCCCTCAACCAACTAGCCAGCAGTACCATGATCCCCCCGGAAAAAAACGTCATCGAGAGAGACAGATTCTATGCACTCGCTGTCAAGCGCTATAAAGCCGAACTCAAACTTTATGGTGCCACAGCATGCATCCACCTCGAAAACAAAAATGACGAAATCTTTTGGGGCAAAATCCTTAAACATGCCCATCCCAAAGCACGCTTTCGCTTTATATATGGTTCGCGCAATCCCAATGGCAACATGACATACGGCTGTACCCAGTGCCTCCACTATCGTCTCTTCCTTGATCGTCAATTTCTCATCGCCATCGACTCAGACTATCGCTACCTCACCCAAGAACCCTACATTGTCTCACATAACTACATACTACAGACCTACACCTACTCCTTTGAAAATCACTTCTGCTACGCCCCTAACGCCAATCGCGCCTTACAGCTTGCCTGTGAAAGCGCAGTACCGGTGACCGACCTCTTTGATTTTGAAAAATTCCTCACACGATACTCACAAACCGTATATCCCCTCCTTGTTTGGCAACTATACCTCAGTAGCGCAGTGGGTGACGATGCCTTTCCCAAGCACGTCTTCCATCGTCTTCTCACCCTCACTGTTGGTGCACGTTCCATAGCTGATCATGGAGCGAAACTCATCGAGACGCTGAGCCTAAGAACGCAAAAACTTCTTACCCACTTCCGTCGCCGTTACCCTGACCACGACTACACATGGTTTGAAGCACGTTGTTCTACTTTAGGCGTCACGAGAAACAATGCCTACCTCTTTATCCGCGGCCATCAACTCTACGACTGCCTCGTCATGATCGGACGAAAAGTAGTCAGCGAACATCGACACCGACAACACCTTGCTTCCGTAACTCCACGCAAAGGACAAAAGAGTTTCGAACAGTATCTCACATCTCATCTCTGCTTCGATGCTTATGACGAGATCCGACACATTGAACAAGACATACACTCCATATTTGAAATTCAATAAGGAAAGAAAGGAATAGCTATTTAAGATTTTTTTCTTTTACTCTAAATTCTTTTTCTGTATTTTTCTCTTTAACTAAATAGTTATTATTGTCCAGTAAAACTTTTATTATTTTTTTGCACAAAGGTCTCATCACACTTGCGCAAATGTCTTCGTACACGCTTATAAAGGGAAACTAGAAAATAATGACATGTTTATAAAGATGGTAGAATATAGAAGAACTTTGTCATAGAAAATATAGTCCCCCAATATTATTCATTAAATGTCATACACAATAATTTTTTCACAAATAACGTCATATACCTCATTTTAAAGTACAAAAAAAGGACCTACCCTAAGCAGATAGATCCCTCTTGAAAAGATATAAGAGTTTACTTTATTCCTCTACAGCAGCCTGGGCAGCAGCGAGACGTGCGATCGGCACACGGAATGGAGAACAGCTTACATAGTTCAAACCGACACGATGACAGAACTTAACAGATGAGGGTTCGCCACCATGTTCGCCACAGATACCACACTTCAAGTCGGGACGCACAGAGCGACCTTTCTCAACAGCCATCTGTACGAGTTGTCCAACGCCATTTTGGTCAAGAACTCGGAAAGGATCAACTTTCAAAATCTTCTTTTCCAAATATACCGGCAAGAAAGAAGCAATGTCATCACGAGAATAACCGAAGGTCATCTGAGTCAAATCGTTGGTACCAAATGAGAAATATTCAGCTTTAGTCGCAATGCGATGAGCAGTGAGGGCTGCACGCGGAATCTCAATCATTGTACCCACTTTGAAGTCAAATGGCTCAACTCCTTCCTCCTCAAACAACTTAGCTGCAGTTTCGCGTATAACAGCCTCTTGTTGTTCAAACTCATATAGGATACCAATGAGTGGAACCATAATCTCCGGCTGTGGATTATAACCCTCTTTGCGAAGTTGTATGGCAGCTCCGAGGATAGCACGCGTTTGCATCTCTGTGATCTCCGGATAAGTGTTACCAAGGCGGCAACCACGATGACCTAACATCGGATTTTGCTCGCTTAGACTCTCTACTCGAGCCTGAATGTACTCTAAACTTACACCCATAGTCTCGGCCATCTCTTGCTGACCTTTTAAATCATGAGGAACGAATTCATGAAGCGGCGGGTCAAGGAGACGAACATTAACAGGACAACCATCCATAGCTTTTAAGATACCATAGAAATCTCGTTGTTGGTAAGGTAAGAGCTTAGAGAGTGCATTTTTACGACCCTGTTCGTCTTGTGCCAAAATCATCTCACGCATAGCAACGATCTTTTCAGCCTCAAAGAACATGTGTTCGGTGCGACAAAGTCCAATGCCTACAGCACCAAACTGACGAGCAACTTCGGCATCGTGCGGAGTGTCAGCATTAGTACGAACTACGAGTTTAGTATATTTGGCACAAAGATCCATCAATTCTGCAAAATCACCTGAAATCTCTGCTGCGCGAGTCTCAATCTCTCCTGCATAAACTTGTCCGGTAGAACCATTTAATGAAATATAGTCACCTTCATGAAGAACAACACCCTCAATTTCAACGGTCTTATTGACATAATCTACTTTTAACGAACCGGCTCCAGACACACAACATTTACCCATACCACGAGCAACAACAGCAGCATGAGAAGTCATACCTCCGCGAGCAGTCAAAATTCCCTCTGCTGCAGCCATACCAGCGAGGTCTTCAGGAGAAGTCTCTAAGCGGACCATAATAATCTTCTTACCGTTTTTGTTCCACTCGGTGGCATCATCAGCACTAAAGACGATTTGGCCACAAGCGGCACCCGGAGATGCAGGAAGACCAGTGGTGAGTACTTTGGCAGACTTAATAGCTTTAGCATCAAATACAGGGTGGAGAAGTTCGTCTAACTTGTTAGGTTCGCAACGAAGAATGGCTGTTTTTTCGTCAATCATGCCTTCATGGAGTAAATCCATAGCAATCTTAACCATAGCTGTACCTGTACGCTTACCATTACGAGTCTGGAGGAACCAAAGTTTACCTTCCTGTACGGTGAACTCCATGTCTTGCATGTCTTTATAGTGATTCTCCAATTTTGTTTGGAGAGCATCCAACTCGGCATAAATCTCCGGCATAGCTTCCTCCATAGATGGATAGTTGGCTACACGTTCCTCCTCAGAGATATTAGCGCGTTCTGCCCAACGCTGAGATCCAATCTTGGTAATCTGTTGTGGAGTACGGATACCTGCAACAACGTCTTCACCTTGTGCATTGATCAACCACTCTCCATTAAAAAGATTCTCTCCGGTAGCAGCATCACGAGAGAAGCAAACACCGGTAGCAGATGTATTGCCCATGTTACCGAAAACCATAGCTTGTACACTGACAGCTGTACCCCACTCTGCCGGGATACCTTCCATCTTCCTATAGAGAATGGCACGTTCATTCATCCATGAGTTGAATACAGCACAAATAGCACCCCACAACTGCTCATATGCAGAGGTTGGGAATTCTTTACCAGTCTGAGCTAAAACGGCTGCTTTAAATTCAGCTACAAGTTGCTTTAAAGCTTCTACAGAAAGGTCCTTGTCAAGAACAACATTGTGCTCCTCTTTTACCTTCTCAATGATGGCTTCGAAAGGATCAATATCAGTCTTGTTTACCGGCTTCATGCCTAATACTACGTCACCATACATCTGTACAAAACGACGATATGAATCCCAAGCAAAACGCTCGTTACCTGTCTTACGTGCCAAACCCTCTACCACCTCATCGTTGAGACCGAGATTTAAGATCGTATCCATCATACCGGGCATGGAAGCACGTGCACCTGAACGTACACTGACGAGAAGCGGATTGGCAACATCGCCAAATTTGCTATTCATCAATGTCTCAATATGCTGCACAGCACTCAATACTTCTTCTTGAAGCAACTCTACGACTTTATCCTTTCCTAACTGATAGTACTCAGTACAAACGTCGGTGGTGATGGTAAAACCGGGAGGAACCGGAACTCCGATCAAATTCATCTCAGCAAGGTTAGCACCTTTGCCACCTAAGAGATTTCTCATGTCTGCTTTACCTTCGGCTTTTCCATTTCCGAAAGTATAGACTCTTTTTTTAGTCAATTCCATAATTATGGGTGTTATTAAAAAAATGAATTATGTAATGTATAAAACATACAAAATAATGTTGAATTGCGTTTTTCATCGTTTGCGAGCGCAAATTTACTATAATTTTAATAATGCTCAAACGTTTCTAATAATTTTTTTTTATTGTCACAAACAACAATCGGTTGTACACCCCTTTTTAAAGTCATTCTTGTGTCAATAATATAACTAAATACTGTGCCACAACATTAATTGCACAATGCAACACTACAATTGTTGTCTTTTAAAATTTGCGCAGCTAAAGTTAAAGATTGAGGTTTACCGGCATCGACCCAACGCATAGTCTGAGGTGCAGTAAAAGCAGTAATTCGGCGATTAACGGCAATTTTAAGGTAGAAATCAATGATCGAAAAAGCACAGGGATAGCTCTGCATCAAAGGGAATACAGAAGGTGAAATGAGGTGAATACCGGCAAAAGCATAGGCTTCACACACTGAGGCATCAAAGTCATCACGATAGGTTTTTATCTCATTTGTAGAAACGTTGGTCCATCCGGAGAGTCGGTGGTCGTGATCAAATAATAGATATCGAGAGGTATTACGCTGATTGACCACCAAAAGAGCATCTGAAGCCGTAGCGACCCTATCGAGTAAGGAGAAGTCCAAATCGCTAATAATATCCACGTTGTGAACAAGGATGGGAGATTCACTACAAAATAACGGAGCAGCCTTTTTGAGTCCACCTCCGGTGTCTAATAGCTGATTACGCTCATCTGAGATATCGATGTGTATGCCGAAGTGATTATGCGCTTTTAAGAAAGAAAGCACTTGTTCTCCAAAATGATGGATATTTATAACAATGTGCTCATATCCAAAGTATTTTAGTTTTAATATGAGATGTTGAAGCATGGGACTACCTGCCACTTCAACAAGGGCCTTAGGGGTGTGATTTGTCAAAGGACGGAGTCGCGTCCCTAAACCAGCGGCAAAAATCATCGCCTCTTTCATAATATAATAGTTTTACGGAAAAATAATAGATGTAGATTAAAAACAGAAAGTAAATATTGTCGGCTATAGCTGAATATTTGAAGCATAAGAAAACTGCAAAGAGGTCTTATTCAAACAACTGCTGCACCCCCAATTCTCTATGAATAAGTTGAATACGAATAACTCCAGAATATTTATCGGTGAGAAATTCAGCGAGGTGTTGCGCAGAATAAACAGAGCGATGCTGTCCTCCGGTACAGCCAAAGCAGACTTCTAAGGAGGAAAAACCACGCTCAACATATTTTTCCACCGTTGACTCTACAAGCCTGTAAACGTGATCGAGGAAAGACAATATCTCTCCGTTATTTTCTAAGAAATTGATTACGGGAAGATCAAGCCCTGTAAGCCGTTTATAAGGCTCATATCTACCGGGATTATGGATGTAACGACAATCGAAAACATAACCACCACCATTACCGCTATAGTCCTCCGGAATCCCTTTTTTATAAGAAAAACTGCGAATAGTTACCGTAAGTTTAGGATTGCAGAAATTCTGGGTTTCTGCATTGTAACGAGGTAAACTTACCATCTCTGTAAGGAGTTGGATAAGATAAGGATAACGCGAGAAGTCGTGAATATGAAGCAACTCACGCAACTGCGCAATCGCTCCCGGAATGGAAACAACAAATATTGCTTTTCGCTCAAAACAACCTCTAAATCCATAAGCACCTAAAACCTGCATGATACGAAACAGAGCAAAAAGCATAAGCCTTGCACGGAAGGGACCTTCATCAACCGGCACATAAGTTTTCAACGTTTTCAGATAAGTATCAAGTAGTTGCTGACGAAGTTCTTCAGGGTATGCAGCACGAGATTGCCATAAAAAGGAGACAACATCATAATGTATAGGTCCCTTACGTCCTCCTTGAAAATCAATATAATAAGGCATTATGTCATTCCCTCTCCGGCCAATCATAACATTACGACTTTGAAAATCTCTATACATGAATGTCTCCATCCCACGAGGTAAACCATTTTCACTCTCCGTCAACAGATCAGCAGCAAGTCGGGAGAAATCATCTTCAAGCCGATGCTCCGAAAAATCTATCCCGGTAGTTTTCAAAAAACAATATTTAAAATAATTAAGATCCCATCCAATACTTCTGAGATCAAAACCACCTTGGTGAGCACAAGTCGTAAAGTCAAAATCCCGAGCAGTCAAAAACTGTATATGGGGTAAATCTCTCATCACTTGGTGCAAAAGAGAAATCGTCTCTTCGTCCCAAACTCCTCCTCGCTTATGACAAGTCTCAATGTAGTCATAGAGCGAAGTTGAACCTAAATCCTCTTGCAGATAGCACATATTATCATCTGACATAGTCAGCACTTGGGGGACATGAATGCCTTGACTTCTCATGTGACGGCTCAAAGCAATAAAAGCACGATTTTCATCGCTAGATGTGCCTACAACACCAATAACAGATGGGCTGCCAAAAATCCTATAATACCTTCTATTTGAACCAGCACCGGCCAAAGGGGATACCACTTCAGAGGTATCTCCTCCAAATTGATTATAAAGCTGCAATATTATTTCGACATCTTGCTTGGCAATATAATTTTCTTTTTTCATAGTAGATAAGATCTCAATAAGTCATTTTTTGTTGATGGCAAATATAAGAAAAAATGCTATCTTAGATGCTTATTCAACTCTTTTTTTTGGAGATACTCCCATTTTCCTTTATCTTTGCCATTCAGAAAAGACTTTTTGATAAAAGTTCGCTATTATAATTATTTTCTACCCCCAAAATATTAAAACATCTTCATATTTTATATATGGTAAATATCGCTACCGTACAACAAAGTTTTGGTATCGTTGGAAAAGACACTAAATTTCTCCAAGCTATCACTTCTGCAGTTATGGCTGCACCCTATGATGATGCAAACATAATGATTACAGGAGAAAATGGTGTGGGGAAAGAGGTATTTCATAAGATCATACACAATTTTAGTCCCCGAAAATTGAAAAAATGCATCACTGTAAACTGTGGTGCACTACCCGAAGGGACTGTCGACTCGGAGCTATTTGGACACGTGAAGGGGGCATTTACCGGAGCATTAACAGATAGGAAAGGGTATTTTGAGGAGGCCAATGGAAGCACTATTTTCTTAGATGAAATAGGAGAATTGCCCCTTGCTACGCAAGCTCGATTGCTTCGCATATTAGAGTCCGGAGAGTATTACCGCGTTGGCTCATCTGAAATCAGAAAAACCAATGTGCGAGTAATTTCTGCGACCAATATTGATCTGCAAAATGCAATTAAGGAGGGAAAATTTAGAGAGGATCTATATTTTCGTCTCTCCACCATCAATATCGAAGTTCCCCCACTTCGGGAGAGGGGCGAAGATATCTTTTTGCTTTTCAGAAAATTTGCTGGGGATGTAGCTTCTCAATATAATATGCCCATCATTTCCCTCAATAATGAAGCAAAACGTAAACTCCTTGCCTATCATTGGCCGGGCAATGTGAGACAACTGCTCCACACTGTAAAAGCCATCTCTATCATCGAACAAGAACGAGAAATCACCCCTGAAATACTATTGCGACATCTGCCAAAATTTGATGAACGCATGATCATTTATGACAAAGAGCAAGGCGATTTGATTTTCAATCCGGGGGAGAAAAAAATGTTCTATCATGTCATTCTTGAAATACAGCAAGAAATAGCACACATAAAAAAACATCTTGGGCTCAATACGACCTATAACTACACGACAGAGTATCAACCGAAAGCACTGCCTGCAGCACCCAAGATTTTGCATGATGAAGGACTTAACGAGGAGCCTACAGATCCACATTCAGCGGAAGCCACATCCCACTCCAATGAGATGAATACTGACAGCAATGGCAATGCCGAATATATTGAAGTTCCGGGTATTGTAATCCCTAAAGAGATTTCAAGCAGCAGAAAGACTCTAGATGACATCATAAAACAAACTATCATTGACTCCATGCATAAACATGGGGGCAATAAGAAAAAAGTGGCAAAAGAATTAGGGATTTCCGAACGTACGCTTTATCGAAAATTGACAGAATATAATCTCGATGACAAAAACTTCACTCTAAATCTGTAACTCACTCTTCTGATGAAAACAAAAGTATATAAAAGTTTTTTTTATTTGAGGACAATAATACTTCTAACTTTGTTTGGACTATTATTTCCGGCATGTACCATCAGCTATAAACTCAATGGAGCCTCTATCGATTACACCACAACAAAGACCATCAGCTTTGAGACTTTCCCCATCAAAGCAGCATTAGTCTATGCACCTTTAGCCTCCACATTTAACGACGAACTGCAAAACAAATTTGCGACACAAACACGGCTGACCCAAGTACGCAATGATGGAGATCTACAGATCAGCGGTGCCATCACAGGATACAGCCTCTCTGCACAAGCTATACAAAGTGATGCCTATGCTTCTATGACCCGACTCACAATTAAGGTGAAAGTAAAATTTGTATGCAAACCGACTCCCACCAATAACTTTGAACGAGAATTTTCTGCTTTCCGGGATTTCGATGCCACACAATTACTCAATGATGTACAAGATCAATTATGCGAAGAGATGGTGGACGAACTAGTAGAGAGCATTTTTAATGCTACGGTCGCCAATTGGTAATTTGCCAACACAAACAACTTTTTTAAAACGATGAATACTCCTTTAGCAGACATATATCAGTATATCGTACACCCGGAAACAATAGGTATCCGCTCAATAGAAGTGCTAGAGAAACTCATCAAACAATACCCCTACTCTCCAACTCTACGTACTTTATATTTAAAAGCTCTTGTTAATGTCCGCTCAACTCGTATCAAAGAAGAGATACAACGGACTGCCATCTACGTACCAGATAGACAACATTTATTTTATTTACTTAACCGAGACACAGAAAGCGATTTTGCTTGGGTGGAACTTGCTAAACTGATTAAAACTAAAAAAGAAAAAAATATTGATATCCACTCTAATGAAGAGGATAATTTTATCCTTATTGACCATTATTTAGAGCAACAACATATTCCAGCATCTGCATATAAAAATCATGTACTAAACTCAGATCAAATACTAGTATATGACCCGACTATAGACCTTACTCAACTTGATGACAACGAAGAACTGGAAACAAATAGTGTTACAGAGGGAAACATAGATTTTCTTATAGATAATTTTATCGAAGCAGAAAAGTCAGGAAAATTGTTTGTCCCATCTTCATCGTCTAACAAAAACGAAATATCAGAGGATAATGCTGAAATTGATATTAGAAAAATCAAAGAAACAGCATTTTTAACAGAAAGTTTAGCCAAAGTTTTTATCCGTCAACATAAATATGAACAAGCACTTGCAATTTTACAAGATTTAAATTTGCGTTATCCGAAAAAAATGTGTTACTTTGCAGACCAAATTAGGTATCTGGAGAAAATTATTGCTTACAAAAATGGCAAAAATTGCACAGAAGTACATAGTACACAGACCTAATAACAAATAAAACAGAAAATTAATTATACATTAACAAATAAATCAAAACAAAGCAAAATGGTTGCATTATCTATCACTATTGTCATTATTTCTTTATTCCTTGTGATTGTTGTGTTAGTGCAAAAATCCAAAGGAGGAGGTTTAGCAGCAGGATTTCAAGGCTCTAACCAAATTATGGGAGCACCTAAGACAGCCGACTTTCTTGAAAAACTTTCTTGGAGTTTGATGGGCATTATTGCTGTGCTCTGTATAGCTAGTTCATTGATGCTTTCTCATTCATCCCAAACAACTACATCTGATAGTCAATTAGAAGAGGCTCCCGTACAGGTAGATGAAACAGCTGCCCCTCAAATGCCTGAGGCTGCTCCGGAAGAATAATTAAATTCCTATATCAGGATTATATATCGAGACAGATATATTAAAAAGGCTATGTCAAAATTAATTTTGTCATAGCCTTTTAAAGTATATGATAATGAGATTTAAGGCAACTCATTTATGTGAAATAAAAATTGATGCTAACTCTAAAAAGTAGGGAAATAAATATATCTCCAAGTGCAAGACTATTGATATAGAGAATGACTCGGAGCGTTTTAACAGATATGATCTAATACAAATATCTTGAAAACTACCCAATTGGCTAGTACATTGCGACACATAACCTTTAAGTATATACTCTTCAAAAAGACATTTAGTCAAAGCTAAGTGAAGAAATTGTAAAAGAAAGTATTAATTTATATATAAAAATATTTTGTATAGAATTTAAAAATAGTTTAATTTTGTCCCGAAAACAATATTTACTCTTCCCAGAGATATGTTAGGATAATTTTTCAGCCTAATAATTCAAATACAAAGTTATTATTCTAATACAAACTCGACATGAAACCCTCCCGATTGGTACGTTTGCTAATGATATGGTCGATGTGCATTATATTTCGACCTATGACATCATCACGGGCAGAGGTACGAAATACAGAGATTACCCCCCTTTACCAAGCATTCCATTCCGTTCCGGACTCTACACGAACAAAAGTGTGGTGGTTTCATGGAGAAACAGAGACTACACATGAAGGTATAACTGCTGACTTAGAAGCATTTAGTCATGCTGGCGTAGGTGGAGTTGTTTATTATGATCAAGTACATGGAGATGCCCAAGGAGCCTTTCCGATTTTTTCACCAAAATGGTGGAACGCATTAAAATTCTCTGCATCAGAAGCAAAGAGATTAGGATTGACTTTTGAAATAAATCTCTCAAATGGTTTTGTTGCTGGAGGTCCATGGATTACTAAATATATGAGCATGAAACGACTATGCCAAAGTTCGATAATCGTACATGGAGGAGTCTCTATAGACACCATGATGCCATCTCCCTCAAATGACGATTTTTGGGATGTACGCACAATAGCGTTCCCTATGCCAGTCAACGTAGCATGGGAAGAACAAGAGCTTCTTAACCTTCCCATAAAAACTGACACAGATACATTAGTAGTCAGAGACTTTAAAAAATCAATCACTTTCCGAGCCTTAACGTATAGTGAAAATTGTCCTCAAAAGCCAGCCACACTCTCAATGAACATTCCGGGACCTCCAAGTGATCGTTTTTATGGAGATGGCTTTGTTGAACTCCCTCCCATCGGACAACTTGAAGCATCAGATGATGGTATAGACTACAGAAAAGTATGCGACATTCCAGCACAATACCGCATACACCACAAGAGTAAAACAATTTCCTTTCCTCCGACAAAAGCCCGTTTTTTCAGACTCAACCTTCATGGATGGAATCGCCCTGACGGTCTTTCATCTCACACATTGCAACTTCGCAAAGCTACACTTTTTACACAAGCCATAACCGATGATTGGGAAGTGAAAGCGGCCATCAATAGTGGATACATCGCAGATAACCTCACACCAAACTACTCTTCTGACGAAATCATTGATCCTAAACGAATTATTGATTTAACAAATCTCCAACAAAGTGACGGAAGACTAGTTTGGAAGACACCTAATAACGCTGAAAAATGGGTTATTATGCGTATTGCACAAACCTCTACACGTGGTCGCACGAAACACGGACGACCTGGACAAATGGGATTGGAATGCGACAAATTGTCTAAAGAAGCAGCCATAATGCAGTGGAATAATTTTGCACAAGTCATCTTAGACACATTGTCTCAATACAATCTAAAACCTATCGGAGTGGTAATGGATAGTCATGAGATGGGGAGTCAAAATTGGACAAACGGATACGAAAATGAGTTTAAAGCACTGCAAGGATATGATATTACTCCATATTTACCGACCCTTTTTGGCTATGTGGTTGGAAGTAGAGATAAAAGTGAAGAAGTGTTACTCCACCATAGACAAACAATTGGCCACTTAGTAAATCACCGATATTTTGCTGTTCTCGATACTTTAGCTATGAAAGCTGGTGTTATGTTTACTGCTCAAGCCATGGGGAATGGTCAAAGCATGACTTCGGACAACATCGCAGCTAAAGGGCACATAAGACGACCTCAAGGTGAATTTTGGGGCAAACATAATAACGGATGTTACGACATCAAGGAAGCAGCATCTGCGGCTCACATTTATGGACACCCAATCGCATCTGCAGAGGCCTATACAGATGCTAAGTATAGTCACTCACTAGCATATCTTAAAAGCTTAGCCGATTATAGTTTTGCCTATCAACTTAATGAACTCGTGGTCTGTGCAAGTGCCTATCAGCCTTGGTTGGATAAAAGACCCGGCAATACTGCATTTAGACGCGAATATTGCCTAAATCGGAACAATACTCAATGGCCTCTCAGTCATGGCTTTTGGAACTATCAGTCTCGCTGTGCCTATATGATGCGACAAGGAACTCCTGTTATCGACCTCTGTATCTACTTAGGTAGCGAGATATCTAACAAGCTACTCTCCTATCGCTTACCTGTAATTCCGGAGGGATATGATTGGGATGTCTGCACAGATGATGCACTATTTCATCAACTCACTGCTAAAGAAGATAAATTAAAAACCCGAAAAGGAATGACCTACCAAGTGCTCATTATAGAGCGCTTGGCAAAACTTACCTCAAAGGCCGAAAAACGAATAAACGATCTCAAAAGCCAAGGAATTAAAATCTATGATGCCAGACAGAGAGGAGACTATGGTCTGAAACAATTCCTAGATAGTATCAATCTCCCACCGGATTTAACTTTCAGTAGCAAAAACCTACCGGATAACAAATTGTTTTTTGCCCATCGCTCAATTGGCAATATTGACATCTATTTCATCAACAACCATAGCCCATCACTTTATCATCAAGACTTCATCATCCGCAATTCAAAAGGGAAAGTACCAGAATATTGGTCTCCTTTAGATGGGTCACGTAGAAAATTAGATTATCATATAATCGATGGGGGTATCATTAAAGTCCCCCTTACGCTTTCTGCACACGAATCCGGGTTCATCGTTCTACATTCTGACAAGAATGTCATCCCACCCCTCCATACGCATACCTTTGGTAAGAAAGAACTAGAAATACCGATTAATGATAGTTGGAACGTATGCTTTCATTTACCCTCCGGAGACAAACGCATATATATACCTACACTCGTTGATTGGCGAACATTGGACGATGAAGACCTCAAACATCATTCTGGAACAGCAATTTATCAACGGATATTTACCACACCCACTCATGAACTGAAAAAAAATAGTCGGTTCTATCTTCGACTCAAAGGATTAGAAACCGTCTCTCGTCTATGGATAAACGGAAAGGAAGCTGGAGAAGTGTGGTGTGCTCCTTGGGAATTGGACATTACAAACTTACTTCTTCCAGAAGGTCAAAACAATACTCTACGCATAGAGGTAGCCAACCAATTGACCAATCGTATGATAGGAGATCTCTACATCTCCGAAGAGAAACGCTCCACCCATGCTACTACCCCAATCGTCCAATATGGAGACCAATTACTTCCCGCTGGTATCACCCAAGGAGTAAGCATCATAATTAGGTAAAACACATATTTAATCTAAAAAATCATGGAACAATCAAAAAGAATCATTTTTACCCTATTTTTCTTATGCTGTATATACACTTCAATGAGTGCGCAAGATAATAGTTTAGTCAAGCATCGAAAGCAATTATTTGATGCAGATTGGGCATTTGCTTTAGGCGATTACCCGGATGCGAAGTCTATCGAATATGATAGCCGGAAGTGGCGTAACTTAGACCTTCCCCACGATTGGAGCATCGAAGGAACGATTACAGCAGAAGCCTCTTCGGGTAACGATGGTGGGTATTTTCCCACAGGTATCGGGTGGTATCGTAAGACATTTACCATCGACAAAGAAGACAAAGACAAACTAATCGGGCTCTATTTTGAAGGTATATATATGAATTCCGAAGTCTATGTCAATGGTCACTTAGTGGGGCAATACCCCTATGGATACTCATCATTCCACTATGACATCACCCCCTATATCAATAAGCTAGGAGAAAACATCGTGGCTGTACGCGTGGACAATTCTCAACAGCGTAACTGCCGATGGTACACAGGCTCTGGCATCTATCGTCACGTATGGTTGACCGCTACAGCCGATCTACATTTCAAACATTGGAGTACATTTATCACTACCCCTGATGTCTATAACAACGGAGATAGTAAGGTAAACATTGAAACAGTGATCACCAATAATAGCGACTACAATCGTACCTTTGAGGTAAAAATTGCCATTGATATCCAACAGAAAGATAAAGAGAAATACATTACCTCTGACTATAAAAGCATACAACTACAACCAGGTGAAGAACAAAAGATTAACCAGTTGTTTGAGGTCTTTAATGCCCAATTGTGGTCTCCTAACATGCCTACTATAAATAGTGCCACACTCTCCATTTCCGAAAACGGCAAAGTCATCGATGAAATTACTCAATCATTTGGTATCAGAAAAATCGAATATAGCGCTGAGACTGGATTGCTCCTCAATGGCAAACCCATCTCTCTCAATGGAGGTTGTTTACATCACGACAACGGTCCTTTAGGTTCAGCCTCATATGACCGAGCAGAGGAACGGAAAGTAGAACTTATGAAATCTGCAGGATTCAATGCCGTCCGAACAGCCCATAATCCACCTGCAACTGCATTTCTAAATGCTTGTGACCGATTAGGGATGCTTGTCATCGATGAATCTTTTGATGGCTGGCGAGATAGTAAAACTCCACACGATTATGCCTCCATATTTGACCAATGGTGGGAACGTGACATAGATGCTATGATATTGCGAGACCGCAACCACCCGAGTATAATCTGTTGGAGCATCGGCAATGAAGTGATTGAACGCAAAAAATTGGAGGTGGTGACCACCGCACAAAAACTTAGAGATCGCATCCGACTAAACGACCCTACTCGCCCTATCACATCTGCATTAGCAGCATGGGACAGGGATTGGGAAATCTATGATCCGCTAGCTGCAGTACATGACATTGTCGGTTATAACTACATGATATTCAAAGCAGAAAGCGATCATACCCGTGTTCCTCACAGAGTGATGTGGCAGACAGAGTCCTATCCTCGAGACGCTTTCAGTAATTGGACTAAAGTTGCAGATCTCCACTACGTCATCGGAGACTTCGTGTGGACCTCTATTGATTATCTTGGAGAGTCTGGCATCGGACGCTTTTACTACACAGGGGAAACCCCTGGCGAACATTACCACCGTCCGCAGTACCCCTGGCATGGTGCATATTGCGGGGACATAGACCTAACCGGGTGGCGTAAACCCATATCACACTACCGCGAACTTCTACATACAGATCGCAAAAAACTCTACATGGCAGTACGAGAACCCAATGGTTATCATGGGGAAATTAAAGAGACTCAATGGAGCGTATGGCCGACATGGGAAAGTTGGAATTGGCCAGGTCATGAGGGCAAAAATATCGAAGTAGAGATCTACTCTCGTTATCCTCGCATTCGGCTATATCTAAATGATAGTTTAATAGCTGAGTGCCCTACAACACGTAAGGAGGAGTTTAAAGCCATTATACCGATTTCTTACACACCTGGAACGTTAAGGGCAGTCGGTCTTCATACTGATGGGACAGAAAAAGAAACCATCACACTAAAAACTGCAGGTACAGCCAGCCACATCACACTAAAAGCAGATAGGACCGCACTACAAGCCAATGGACAAGACCTCTGCTATGTTACCGTCCAACTCACAGATGCCCAAGGACTACATACCCCAAATGCAGAAAACCCATTAACCTTCTCCATCCGGGGTGCCGGAGAAATCATTGCCGTTGATAATGCTTTGCTAAAAGACCCAACCCCCTACTCCTCCCAAACTCGTAATGCTTGGAAAGGTCGGGCTATGGTGGTGATCAAAACCACTAAAAAAAGTGGTAAAATCTCACTACAAGCTACTTCTCCCGGATTAGAGAGTTGCACACTCACAATCCATACTAAAAAATAATCATTTGCAGATCCTATCAATTTTAATATTTTACAAAGTATATGAAAATCATAACATTCATGCGTTCAGCGTTTTGCGCTCTCTGCATCACCATTTTTTTCTCTTGTGACAGACCACAGGTAAACTACGAAACCCTTTTTGTAAAAGCACCCTTTAAGATGGAAGAAATCCGTGTACCCATCTTTCCGGCTCAAGATTATTACATCTCAGATTATGGTGCTACAGACTCTACTCTCTGCACAGAAGCCATTGCACAAGCCATCACAGCATGTCATAACGCCGGCGGAGGACGTGTAGTTATCCCCTCTGGAACGTGGGAGACCGGAGCCATCCACCTACAGAGCAACGTAAATCTCTATTTAGCAGAGGGCGCCATTGTACGATTTACAGACAATCCTTCAGACTATCTCCCTGCCGTACATACCTCATGGGAGGGAATGGAGTGCTACAACTACTCTCCTCTAATATATGCCTTTGAGTGTGAAAACGTAGCCATTACGGGACCAGGTAAACTTTACCCCAAAATGGGTCTCTGGCGCAAGTGGTTCAGCAGACCCCAAGCACACATGGATGCTCTAGCTTCACTCTATCATCAGATGTCACAATATGTCCCGGTAGAGGAACGGCAAATGGCCGTAGGTGACAACAATTTCCGTCCCCATCTTATCCAACTTAATAGATGTAAAAATGTTTTGCTTGAAGGCTTCTCTATCGATGGAAGTCCATTTTGGACTATACATCTTTACCTCTGCGATGGAGGAGTAGCTCGCCACCTTAATGTTCGGGCACATGGTCATAACAATGATGGCATCGATATTGAGATGAGTCGAAATTTACTTGTTGAGCACTGTGTCTTTGACCAAGGTGATGATGCTGTCGTCATTAAGTCGGGCCGTAACCAAGATGCATGGCGGCTTAACGCACCATGTGAAAATATCGTTATACGCGACTGCATTATACGTCAAGGACACACTTTACTTGGCATCGGTAGCGAATTGGCAGGTGGTATCCGTAATATATACATGACTCGCTGTACGGCACCAGGCACGGTACATCGCCTCTTCTTCGTTAAGACCAACCACCGCCGCGGAGCATTCGTGCATAATATATATATGGACAGCATTCGGACAGGAGGCACACTACGTGTCGCTGAAATTGACACAGACGTACTCTATCAATGGCGCAACCTCGTACCAACCTATAAGGATACTTTGACACACATCAGCGATATTTATCTTACCAATATCCAAGTAGATTCTGCTAAAGCCATTTACGAGTTGCGAGGAGACAAACGGCTACCCATCCATAACGTAGTAATGCAAAACATTCTCGTTGATTGTGTTGCAGACACAATCTGCGGAGTACAAAACGTCGAGTCTCTCACCATAGAGAAAGTTACCTACAACTCAGTGAACCCCCGTGCACTCCCTCAACTAGACAGATATCTGAGCAACAAGTAATAAATAAGAATTGAGGAGCGATGGCAATGACTAACATAAATACTTAAACCCAACACCCAACAATAGCCATTGCCATCGTTATTCTCATCCCATCCTCTATAAGCAATTAACCAACAACACATGAAAAAATTCTGTACCATCTTACTCCATATCTACCTCACAATTAGCATCTGCCGAGGAGAAGTATTCTACGTTGCTCCTGATGGAGACGACCTCGCTACAGGCAGTATTGAATCGCCATTAGCCACACTTCCCGGAGCATATGCAAAAATCAATAGTGGTGACACCATATACTTCCGCGGTGGCACCTATCACGTCACAGACGAGCAAATCATGAAAATAGAATCTCTCTATGCCTACGCATTTGCATTAGAAAAAGGAGGTACAGATGTAAGCCGCACCAGCTTCATGGGCTATCCCGGCGAACGCCCGATTTTCGACTTCTCATCTCTCATGTTAGATGGTGCACATAGATTTGCAGGTTTCTATTTAGGAGCTGATTACCTACACCTACGCAACTTTGACATCATTGGCCTCCCAGTTCGTATCACTGGACACACACAATCCGAATGTATCTCCGCCCGCAAGGGTTCACACTGCATCATCGAAGATATCGCTATGCATCACAATATGGCGATAGGTTATTATCAAACTAAAGGAGCAGACAATCTAATCCTAAATTGCGATGCATATAACAACTATGACGATTACTCTGAAGGTGTATATGGAGGTAACGTTGATGGATTTGGCATCCACGTCTCCAAAACTCATGAGACGGGCAACCGTATCATCGGCTGCCGCGCTTGGCGCAATTCTGATGATGGTTTTGACTTGATCAACTGCGCTACAGCCGTCGAAATCAGCCATTGCATGGCATTTCTCAACGGCTATCAACCAGCTTCCGATATGACCACACTTAAGGGTGCCGGTGATGGCAATGGATTTAAAGCAGGTGGATGGGGTATGGGAGCATCCAAAACAAAATGCCCAGAGGTATGCCCATCTCACTATGTTCACCACTGCTTAGCATACCGTAACAAAGCTAATGGTTTTTACTCTAACCATCATCTTGCTGGTAATATCTGGGAGCACAACACTGCCACAGATAACCGATCAAACTTTCAGATGATCAACCGATTCTCTACGGATGCAAATGGAGCCTATGATGTACCAGGATACAACCATATCTTGCGTCACAACGTCTCCTGGAAATATCGAGACAAAGGCCATCTGACCAACTATGATCCTGCATCATGCACTTTAGAAAACAATACCTTTTCCCCCATTGAGACTGCTATCGATGTTACGTCAGACATGTTTGTCTCCATAGATGCCATGGAGCTAATCTCCTCTCGGTTACCCGGAGGAGCACTCCCAGACATCTTGTTCCTATGTGGAAGACAAGGGTCGCCCCTATCGGCACGCATGATCGGGTGGCGCTATGAGCGAACTCTAGACGGCATTAATTCTCCCACTCAAGAGTCAACAAAGACTCACGACCACATCTTCGACCTAACAGGAAGATCCCAATCACAGCAAGAGCTAAGGCCTGGCTTATATATCCAAGGAAAACAACTGATCATTATAAAATAACACACATTTACACAGCTAAACCACAATTATGCTTACTTATTTCTGTAATTAAATAAAATTTTATTACAAATTGTTTGCAATTATACAAATAATCTATATCTTTGTCGCAACATTCATCATATAGAACAAACCCTACTTTTGATCATGTATCGTATCGTCTGTCACAATAGCAAACATCAGTGGTGGCTCCCTTCAAAGATAAGGCAGAGCACCAACTAAGATATGCAACAACACATTAATACATTGACAAAGGCAAACATGGATGTAAAGACAAAAGACTAATAATAATCCGGTGCTCATGAAACACACATGACAGCATCGGATTTATTCATACGACAAAAATCACAAAACCTATGCAACAGAAAAAATTCCTCTTACCCGAAAACGAAATCCCCACACAGTGGTATAACATTCAGGCAGACATGCCTGTAAAGCCCATGCCGATGCTACATCCGCAGACACAACGTCCTATCACCCCTGAAGACCTCTATCCACTCTTCTCTCGAACAGCAGCACATCAAGAACTCAACATGACAGATGCTTGGATAGATATCCCCGAACGCGTTCGAGAAATGTACACCTACTATAGAAGTACCCCGTTGGTTCGCGCATACGGACTTGAGAAAGCTTTGGGCACACCGGCGCACATTTATTTCAAAAACGAAAGTGTCAGTCCCATTGGCTCTCATAAGTTAAACTCTGCTTTAGCGCAAGCCTACTACTGCCGAGAAGAGGGTGTCACGCACGTTACCACAGAGACAGGTGCCGGACAATGGGGTGCTGCCCTTTCCTATGCAGCACGGGTTTTTGGTCTTGAAGCCGCTGTTTATCAGGTTAAGGTCTCATATGAGCAGAAACCTTATAGACGTAGTATCATGCAGACTTTTGGTGCACAGGTCACCCCATCTCCATCTATGTCAACACGAGCAGGGAAGGACGTTCTCACTCGGTACCCTAACCACCAAGGCTCGCTCGGTACTGCTATCTCTGAGGCAGTCGAACTTGCCATGATGACTCCCGGATGCAAGTACACCTTAGGCTCTGTAATGAGCCATGTCACGCTCCATCAGACTATTATTGGACTTGAGGCAGAGAGACAAATGCAACTCGCAGGAGAATATCCCGATGTCGTTATCGCTTGCTTTGGTGGTGGATCCAACTTCGGCGGAATAGCTTTCCCTTTCATGCGACACAACATCCATGATGGCAAGACAACGCGTTTTGTTGCTGCTGAACCGGCGTCCTGTCCAAAACTCACTCGCGGAGCCTTCCATTATGACTATGGAGACGAGTCCGGCTACACTCCTCTTATCCCGATGTACACCCTCGGTCACAATTTCCGACCAGCTAATATCCACGCCGGAGGACTTCGCTATCATGGCGCCGGACTTGTTGTCTCACAGTTGCTCAAAGATGGCATGATGGAAGCAGTTGATATCGATCAAATAGAAAGTTTTGAAGCGGGAACACTCTTTGCTGCTGCTGAAGGAATCATCCCAGCCCCAGAATCGTGTCATGCCATCGCTGCCACTATCCGAGAAGCACATCGATGCACAGAACTTGGCGAACCGCGCACCTTACTATTTTGCCTTTCTGGGCATGGTCTCATCGATATGTCTGCCTATGACCAATACCTTGCCGGTAATCTCGTCAATGCAAGTATCAGTGACGATACCATAGCAGCTGGTGTCGAAGGGCTTCCAAAAATAATAAAAAAGTGAGGATAAAAAAGTCATCACAAATTATAGTTTTTTAAGAATTTCAGATTCTTTTCAAATTTATCCCTTGACATGCCCTTAAAAATTCATTATATTTGCAGTAGATTTTTATAATCCTTTTAAATCATAACCCTAGGGTATAAATATAAAATATGGGGACAGATATCGTTAGGATTCTGTCTCCATTTTCTCTATACTGGGGTCAATACTATAAGAAATAAGCAAATAAAGCACACTGAATAAGCAAACACAGCACGCTGAAAAAGCAAACGCAGCATGCTGAAGAAGCAAACGAAGCACGCTGAAGAAGCAAACGAAGCACACTGAAAAAGCAAACGCAGCACGCTGAAGAAGCAAACGCAGCACGCTAAGTTAAGTCATAAGGAATTATCAAACTATATTGATCCAAATAACTATTCACACAGATTTATTATCTGTAATTCATTTTTATATTTCAACAACTACTATTTATCAGCTAAAATTGCAAAACCGAATTTACACTTACATGTTAATAATATATAAATCACAAATCTGTATATATCTAATTTATATGCATAAATTAGATAATATTTTGGTTATAGAGTTTCCTTTTTATAAAAATTGTCCCTGCTGCAATAATGCAACAGGGACGATTATTTTAAAATCCAAGGAGTCTATAATAATGATCTCCTATGGGAGATTAGGCATTCACCTTAGCCATGTGGGCAATAAGATCAAGCACCTTGTTAGAGTAACCAATCTCATTATCATACCAAGATACAACCTTAACAAATGTATCTGTCAAAGCGATACCAGCCTTTGCATCAAAGATAGAAGTCAATGTGCAACCGAGGAAGTCTGAAGAAACTACTTCATCTTCAGTATATCCAAGTACACCCTTCAATTCATTTTCAGATGCTTCCTTCATAGCAGCGCAAATCTCAGCGTATGTTGCTGGCTTAGCCAAGTTAACAGTCAAATCTACTACAGAAACGTCCAAAGTAGGAACACGGAATGCCATACCGGTAAGTTTGCCATTGAGTTCGGGAATAACTTTACCTACAGCCTTAGCAGCACCTGTAGAAGATGGGATAATGTTACCTGCAGCAGCACGACCACCACGCCAATCCTTGAGAGAAGGACCATCAACAGTCTTCTGTGTAGCTGTAGTAGAGTGAACAGTAGTCATCAAACCATCAGTGATACCCCATTTATCATTCAAAACTTTAGCAATTGGAGCTAAGCAGTTTGTTGTACATGAAGCATTAGAAACAAATTGTGTACCGGGAACATACTTATCCAAGTTAACACCACATACAAACATAGGAGTAGCATCCTTAGAAGGAGCAGACATAACCACATACTTAGCACCAGCCTCGATATGAGCCTGAGCCTTCTCCTGAGTGAGGAACAAGCCTGTAGACTCAACTACATATTCAGCTTCGATTTCATTCCACTTCAAGTCTGCAGGATTGCGCTCTGCAGTCACACGGATAGCCTTACCATTAACGATGAGCTTGCTGTTCTCAACATCAGCCTCGATAGTGCCTTCAAACTGGCCGTGCATAGTATCATACTTAAGCATGTAAGCCAAGTAATCTACCGGGCAGAGGTCATTGATACCTACAATTTCAATGTCAGAACGAGTCTGAGCAGCACGGAATACGAAACGGCCGATACGACCGAAACCATTAATACCTACCTTGATCATTTTTTTAATAATTGATTAATTTGGGTTATTATTAGAACGTCTATACACAAAATTTTAAAATATAGGAACGTCCGTTAGTTAGTTAATTAGTTAGTTACTTTCATTCGAAAAACAAATCTGTGGGATGAACACATTTACGTTTTTCAGCCGCAAATTTACTACTATTTTCAAAACTATAAAAGACCGAACTTCATTTTTAATACATTTTCTTTGAAATCTTGCCACATAGAGTTAGCAGTTTCTAAAAGGAAAAAGCGGAAAGGAGAAATCAAAGCTAAAAGTCATAGAGTACTTTGCTCCTATCATCGCCATATCCAGCAGCCATAGTATGGATTCACCCCTACAACCCTCACTCACTTAACTAAAAAAAATTGATTCTTTCAGCAAAATTTCGTATCTTCGCAGTCCAATCTATTATGGACTAAAAAAATGTTATTAGACGAATTGAAAAGTAAAGCACTTGAGGCATTAGGCTTTAAGTGCCTTAATGATATGCAGGAGGAGATGTTAAGGACTACTGCTGATCATAAAAATATTTTGTTACTCTCTCCGACCGGAACCGGAAAGACAATCGCCTATCTGCTGCCGACTCTCCTGCTAAAAATGAAGTCGACACAGGACATAGGGACCTCAAGGATAACACTAATTATTGTACCTACTCGTGAACTAGCAATGCAAATAGAAGAGGTTTGGCGCAGCCTGCACACATCTATGCGCAGTGTAACCTGCTGTGGCGGGCACGACTTGAGACAGGAACAGATAGAATTACAACGCGCCCCAGCTCCCGCACTAATTATTGGAACACCAGGTAGGATAAAGGACCATATGCATAGAGGATCGATAGACGTAAGCAGTGTAACACATCTGATCCTCGATGAGTATGACAAAAGTTTGGAATTAGGTTTTGCAGAAGAAATGCAGAGCATCATTACCGCCTTATCGAAGCTGGACAAACGTTGGTTAACATCAGCTACTCAGACACTACCCACTAATAATTATCTTGACATAAAAGGATATAAGACAATCGACTATCTGCAACAAGTATCAAAGGAAAAATCGGAAAAGAGTCTACTAACTCTATGGCAAGTACGATCGCCAATCCATGATAAGTTGGAATCCCTCTATCACCTCCTCTGCTCATTATGTGATCAGACCGGAATAATTGTGTTTTGTAACTATCGAGAAAGCGCCGAAAGGGTATCACATTTCCTCGCGGAACAAAAAATCAATAATGCACTTTATCATGGTGGACTAGAACAAGAGGCACGAGAGAAAGCGATCATACGTCTGAAGGGAGAAAGCATACGAGTTCTGGTTTCAACCGATTTAGCTTCTAGAGGACTTGACATTACTGATGTGGGACATGTTATTCACTATCATCTCCCAGTCAGCAAAGAGGCATTTACACACAGAAATGGTCGTACAGCACGAGCAGGGGCTACCGGTGCTGCCTATTTCTTACTCGGTCCCGGTGAGTTTCTCCCGGATTATATACACCCAGAGCCACGCTTTTTCTCGCTCTGTAAGTCTCCATATAGATTTGCTTCACCTAAGTTTACAACAATATACATCGGACGAGGTAAGAAAGAAAAGATTTCTAAGGGGGATGTAATGGGATTTCTTATTCACAAAGGGAAAATCGAAGCAGCACAAATCGGACGCATCGATGTCATGTCTCATTGTGCATATGTGGCTATACGAAAAGAAGTAGTCATGACTCTTTTAGATAGGGTCAAAGGAGAAAAAATCAAAGGAGAAAAGACTCACTATCTTTTAGTAAAAGACTGAACAGAAAACAGAAAATTAAAAACAAAGTACAAAAGAAGAAAGAAAGCCATCGACCAGATCTGTTTTAGAGGTTACCTCCTTCGACTCCTCAACCATAAACCCCATCAACCAATAACTCCCAATTATGACAATTAAAGATTTAGTAATACAAAAGCCCCGATTTAATGCTTTATGCAAAAAACTGAATGAAATCAGCAGCAAAGAGCGGGAAGTCATACAACTAAAAGGACTAGTGGGCTCAGCTGCAGCCACTTTTCTTGCTCCACTAAAGACTGCTACCAGGGGTATCTATCTCTTTATTCTCAACGATGAAGAAGCGGCCGGCTATTGTTACCACGATCTTTGTCAAGTGGCTGGGGAGAATAATGTGTTGTTTTTCCCATCAGGATATAAACGTTCAATCAAATATGGTCAACCCGATGCTGCCAACGAAATATTGCGCGCTGAAGTGATCGGTGCTATTGCGCAAAAAAGAATGGGAAAGGCAGACGACTCATCGGCAACTGTACTCTCCTTAACAACATTAGAAAAAGAGTATGCTGAAGCAAAAAACGAACAAGGGATCCTCATTGTCACTTACCCGGAAGCTTTGGCAGAAAAGGTCGCCGATGCCCAAGCTTTAGAGCAAAATATTTTACTGATCAAGCGTAACGAACTCATAGAGCCTAAAAAAGTAATCGAAAGCTTGTACTCACATGGATTTCAGCGAGTTGATTATGTGTATGAACCAGGACAATATGCAGTCAGAGGATCGATCATAGATGTCTTCTCCTACTCTTGTGAATACCCCTATCGCATAGATTTTTTCGGTGACGAAATTGACTCTATCCGAACTTTTGAGGTAGATAGTCAACTATCTAAAACGACAATAGACGAGGTCTCTATCCTTCCGGATCTGTCACAAAGCGCAACACAAGGAATCTCTTTAATAGAGTTTCTACCGAATCAAACAATTATAGTCTGTCAAGATTCACAATGGATTATCGAACAAGTCGGTGCCGTCTGTAACCAAGAGATCTCTGATAAGGTAATCATCAGCCAAGAAGGAGATGTCAATGCCCGAAAGAAAATCATTGATTTAAATACATTTAAAAATCGTTTACTCCAGCTAAACCGTATCGAGATTTCCTCTCGTAATATTACCGGTGTGCAAATCTCCATAGAATTCCACACGACTCTCCAACCGGCATGGCATAAAAACTTTGATATGATCTCCGCAGACATGCACCGCTATGCTGCGCAAGGGTATAAACTCTATCTGCTAAGCGATAGTCCCAAACAATTGGACAGAATTGAGGCGATATTTGAGGACCGCGGAGAAACAGATCTCCATTTTACTCGCATTTTAAAACCCATTCACGAAGGCTTTATCGATGATGACAAGAAGATTTGCTATTTCACTGATCATCAGATATTTGATAGATATCATAAATACAACCTTAAAAGTGATCGTGCTCGTTCCGGAAAAATCGCGTTGTCTCTCAAAGAGTTACAAGATTTTATACCAGGTGATTATATCGTACACGTTGATCATGGTGTAGGGAAATTTGGTGGCTTAGTCAAAGTTCCCATCGGAGATGGAACGAAAACCCAAGAAGTAGTAAAAGTAATATACAAAAACGAAGACATTCTTTTGGTCTCGATACACTCTTTGGACAAGCTCACAAAATATCGAGGGAAAGATGCCACACCTCCAACGCTTAACAAACTGGGTTCTAATGCTTGGCAACACCTACGAGAGCGCACCAAAGCCAAAGTTAAAGATATGGCTCGAGAACTTATCTTACTCTATGCCAAACGAAAAAATGAAAAAGGGTATGCCTTCTCACCCGATACTAATATGCAACATGAATTGGAAGCGTCGTTTATCTATGAAGAGACCCCAGATCAGCAGAAGGCAAGTTCTGACGTAAAAAAAGATATGGAAAGCAAGCGTCCAATGGATCGGTTGATATGTGGAGATGTTGGTTTTGGCAAGACAGAAATTGCCATCAGAGCTGCTGTTAAAGCTGCTGCCGATTGCAAACAAGTGGCAGTCCTCGTCCCAACTACAGTACTTGCACTACAACATTACAAAACATTTTCCGAACGGCTCAAAGAGTACCCGATCAAAATAGACTATCTAACCAGAGCACGCACTGCGAAGGAGCAAAAAAACATCGTAAAGAGCCTCTCTAATGGGGATATTGATATCATTATTGGCACTCATAAACTCATCGGAAAAGAGATCTGTTTTAATGATCTCGGTCTCCTCATCATCGACGAAGAACAGAAATTTGGAGTCCGTGTAAAAGAGGCACTTAGAAAGATGCGAGTCAATGTAGACACACTCACTATGACTGCTACTCCTATCCCCCGTACACTGCAATTCTCTTTAATGGGAGCTCGCGACCTCAGTATCATAGCTACACCACCTGCTAACCGCTATCCCATACAAACAGAAATACATAGAGACGAAGACGACATCATCTCCGAAGCCATTAACTTCGAATTGTCTCGCAACGGACAAACATTCTATATCAATAATCGCATCAGCCAATTACCTGACATTGTGGCTCGTATTAAGCGACTCGTGCCAGATGCAAGAGTTGCTGCCGCTCATGGACAAATGGAGCCGAACATACTCGAAAAACTCGTCCTCGATTTTGCTGCACATGAGTATGATGTGCTAGTATGCACGACAATCATCGAGGCTGGGCTCGACATTCCAAATGCTAACACGATTATCATCAGCCATGCTCAAAACTTTGGATTGAGTGAGCTACATCAGTTGCGAGGGCGAGTTGGCAGAACCAATAAAAAAGCGTTTTGTTACCTCCTCTCTCCATCATTATCCCTACTACCAACAGATGCCCGCCGACGTCTTCAAGCCATAGAAAACTTTTCTGGGCTCGGAAGTGGGATTCATCTTGCAATGCAGGACCTTGACATCCGTGGTGCTGGCAATCTGCTTGGGGGTGAGCAATCAGGCTTTATTGCAGACCTCGGTTATGAGACATATCAAAAAATCCTGCGAGAGGCTGTTAATGAACTAAAAACACAAGAGTTCTCGGATCTATATACAGATTCTGAGAATATATCTGGTCAACATCAAGAGGATTTCAGCCAAATCGACATACACACCCAAAAGCATGCAACTTCACAAATAGATCCATCCCTAAAGAAGCAACATCAAAAATCTACAGTCGTACCCTTATCTGTCACAGAGTGTCACTTTGAATGTGACCTACCTATATATTTCCCGGAACAATATATACCGGAGAGTTCTGAGCGCATTTCTCTATATCAGGAATTAGACAAAATCTCCCGACCAGAACAGATAGATGCTTATTGTCAAAAACTATTGGACCGTTTTGGTTCCATCCCTAAAGAAGGGGAAGAACTCATCCGCGTAGTGATTGTCAGACACTTAGCAATGCAACTAGGGTTTGAACGTCTCACATTAAGACAAGGACAAATGATCGGTTACTTTCCAGCACATCCCAAGTATTACGAAAGTGAAGCTTTCGGACAGATACTCAATTATGTCACTTCTCATCTAAAAATTTGTGTCTTGAGAGACGGGCCCAAAAGGTCACTTATTTTCCGTGGTGTTAAAACCGTCAAACGTGCAGAAGAGATAATGCGAGAAATTATCACTGGAACAAATAAACAGTAACAAAATTACACATGAAGCATAATTTATCTGTCTATCGGCTCCTTATAGCGATCTTCTGCTTCATTGGTGATGCCGGATACATTTTGGGACAAAATGTAGTAATGGGTAATACTCCCTCAAAAGTATTAAACTCGAGAATCAATCTTTTATTTTGGAATGTCGAAAACCTTTTTAACCCAACTAACAATCCCAATAAGAATGATGATGATTTTACACCGGATGGGAAAAGGCATTGGACATCAAGACGGCTCAATAACAAACTCCACAACATCTCTAAAGTGATCTCAGCCTCAAGTGAAAGTTCTCCTCCGGCAATTATAGGTTTAGCAGAAGTCGAGGATGATAGTGTTTTGTTACGTCTTACCCGACATGCAGCACTGCGCAACATTGGTTATAATTATATTATAACTCAATCCCAAGATCAACGAGGAATTAACGTTGCCTTACTATATCGTCCCGACATCTTTAATCCTATCAATCACACGACCCATCGCATCCAATTAGACTCTTCAGAAAAACAAACGAGGGACATATTACACATTTTGGGTCTATTACATGGGGATACTTTAGACATCATTGTATGTCACCTTCCAAGTCGACTAGGAGGGACAAAATCTTCAAACAAACGAAGAGAAAAAGGGCAAATTCTACTACGACAAATCTCTGACTCTATCATGGCCCATCGAAAAAGAGCCAAACTCATCATCATGGGAGACATGAATGATGAGCCTAGCTCTGATGCTTTTTGTCGAAACTTGCGATTATCCACTCCTCCTATAAAACAATCTTCTATGCAACATCCAGAGACACGTGATACAAATCTTTATAACTGCATGCTGCCCCTACAACACTTAATAGATAATGGGAAATCAGTATGGGGTAGTTATAAATATAAAGGTCATTGGGAATATATCGATCATTTCATTCTTAATGGAGCCCTTCTACCCCATCTGACTGAAATCCGTCCGATATGTTTTGATTGGATGTTGACTGAAGACAATACACACACCGGACATAGACCTTTGAGAAGTTATTTCGGTTATCACTACGAAGGCGGTTATAGCGACCACCTCCCAATACTATTGGAACTGGAATGGTAAACATATTACCTTGCCTTACCTCTTTACTCTCATCATTTTACCAAAACAAAGTCATCCCTACAGACACCCCTTTAAAATCCGGTCCATACTCCGTATTTAATATCTCAAAAGGTGTATATTTTGCATAGACTCCAAAACATTTTACTTTCATGTGAGCAAATAAATCTATGGTCACAGGGTTCTGATGTATATTGGATGAGCGTTCTTTAATTTTCTCATCATTTAGAGTATATTTTGTCAAAAGACGACCACGTGTATTAAAATTCACAATCGGTCCGGCACTTAAAGAAATACCTCGTGTTACATTACCATTGAGCAGAATTGGCATTGTCCAACTAAAAACCCGTAATCGAGAGTATTCTATATCAGCCCCCTCCGGATATGACGAAAATCCTATATTGCCATTTTCCTCCTTAATAAAGCGGGTACGACCCGTCATTCGATAATTTCGCCAATTACAACCAACACCCCAAGAAAAATTAAAAGAAGAATAACCGGGATAATAAGCCCACTCTAAAGTTGGACCCAAAATCTCTATGGATGATCCCATAGCTATATCCATTCCTTTAGGAGCATTCAATTCATTGATAAAGCCCAAGCCGAAAAAATGCATCCGAACCTCATTACGATGACGGCGAGTTTTCTTATTCTTTTTACTAAATGGAATCTCAAAATTCCAATCATTATTTTTAGTCCGAGTTATAGATGGCTCTCCATGTTTTAAGACAGTCTCCCATGAATACTCAAAGTTTGGATTGCCTTCTTTTCCTATTACATGGACCTGTTTGGTATCACCATTCGTAATTATTGAAACTCGATTGGGGTGGTCTATAATCAAAGTGTCTTTTGAGGGTAATGCATCTTTAGCACGAAGACTCATAGTACAAAACATTCCAATCGCAGAAATAATAAATAATGTTTTCATAAGCGAATAATAGTTTTAAACAATTAGAAATTAATCATTAGTGTCCCGTTAAAATTGGGACGAGTTAATAATTAGTTAAACAACCCCGGAATGAGGGGAACAAATTGTTCTTTGACATCATTGAAATTAGTCTTATCGAATAGATCTCGCAAATGAGTTTTGTCCGTTAGCGA
>JAZNGG010000027.1:0-125290 GCA_045576355.1 Bacteroidales bacterium | reverse complement strand
ATTACTCACTATCGTTTTTGGCATTTTTTTCTCTATGAATTCTGTTAGCACTTGTTTTTGTACGATTTTCAGATGTTCCGCTCTTTTCTCTTCTGTTACGCGGGTTTGCCATTGTGCAGTAGTTTCATACTCTTTTTTTTGCTGCCACTCTTCTAATAACTCCATAATTCTACTATATGCATAATAACTAAATGAATTTTCAATTGATTCTTTAGCCCAATTATACATTGTTTTATTGGAGTTGTAAGGCGAAACCGCCAAATAATCTATAATAGATTTGTTATTTCCTTTTATTGAATTTAGTTTTTCGCACCATTTAAATGCATTTTCCCCTATCGTTGTCACACTATTTGGAATAGTAATAGAATTGAGATTTTCGCAACCTACGAATGTTTCTTCCTCAATTGTTGTTACACCATTTGGAATGGAAATGGTAGAGATACTTTTGCAATTTGCAAATGCATTTTCTCCTATTTTTGTCACGCTATTAGGAATAATAATAGAATTGAGATTTTCGCAACCTGCAAATGTACTTTTTTCTATTTCTGTTACATCTTTAGGAATTGTTACGGATGTGAGACTTTTGCAACTAGAGAATGCATATTCACCTATTTCTGTTACACTATTTGGAATAGTTATGGATTTGAGATTTTCGCATAAACAGAATGCCCCACCTCCTATTTTTGTTACACTATTTGGAATGGTAATGTTAGAGAGATTATCGCACCAGTAGAATGCATCTTCTCCTATTTCTGTCACACTATTTGGAATAGTTATGGATGAGAGATTCTTGCAATCTCTGAATGCTCTATCTCCTATTTTTATCACACTATTTGGAATCTTAGTAGAGATACATCCTGAGACCAATTTGTTCGTTTCTGTTTCTATGATAGCATTGCAATTATCTCGAGAATCATAATTAATGTTATTATTATCAACAACAATGGATGTTAGAGCGATACAACCCCCGAAAGGATTTTTTCCAATTTTTGTTACATTTTTGGGAATAGAGATGGATGTAAGTTTTGTACAGCCATAGAAAGCATATTCACCTATGTTCGTTACATTTTTGGGAATAGAGATGGATGTAAGTTTAGAGCATCTTTCAAATGCAGACTTTTCTATGCTTATCACACTATTTGGAATAGTTATGGAAGTGAGTTTATAACAACGTTCAAACGCATATTCTCCTATTGATGCTATTCCATTTGGAATTTTTGTTGTCGCACAACCTGATACTAATGTGTTTGTTGCTGTTTCAATAATAGCATTACAATTATCTCGAGAATCATATTTAATATTGTTTTTATCAACTACAATGGATGTTAGAGCTCGACACCACACGAAGGGATTCAAACCAATTTTTGTTACATTTTTCCCAATGGAAACCGAAGAGAGTTTTTCACACTTATAAAAAGCATGCTTTTCTATTGATGTCACACTGTTGGGAATGGTAATGGAAAAGAGATCCGAACCAGAGAATGCATATTCTCCAATTGATCTCACACCATCTGGAATAGTAACGGATGAGAGACTACTGCAATAATTGAACGCATTTTTTTCTATTGCTGTTACGCTTTTGGGAATAATTATGTTAGTGAGCCATTTGCAAAAGTTGAATGTCCCCTCTTCTATTTTTTTTATATTGTTGGGAAGTGTTATTGATTTTAGTCCACAAGATTCAAACGACGCTTTCCCTATTGATTTTACACTATTTGGAATAGTAATAGAAGTGAGGTCTTGACACCAATAGAATGCACTATCACTAATACTTGTAACTTTATAAAATAAATTATCGATTGGGACATATTCAGGAATAATTATTTCTCCTTTCACTCTACTTGGAATCGTTTCTCGCTGTTTTGTGACTTCTACCTCTGTAGAAGAGATGATTCTGTATTTAATGCCCTCAAATTCTATAGTTTTGCTTATTCCGACAAATGTAAGTAGTGATAGCACGCAGGATAGAAATATTCGTTTCATAATAGTTAAAAGAAAATTTAAGAATATTATATCATTATAAGTTTGAAAACACAGTATATTATAAATACTAGAACAATAAGTACTAATAAAACTAATTGAATTTTGTAAATACAAAAACTCCAATCGCTCAATTTGTTAAATGAGCGACATATATCTTTAAATGTGTTATTATCTGACCTCTCTTTTTCCCATAATTTATGAATATCATAAGCAACTTTAAAAGACCTCCAAGTATCACATGCAAAATAAATCAGTCCTAAAATAATTGTTGCGATCAAAAGTATTCGCATAAATGGCAGTTCTTCTTCAAATAGAAAACCCCATGCTGCAACTAATAAACTAGTCGCAAAATATTTTCCATTGGCAGTACACTTTTGTGTAGCCTCATGTTGGCTCTCATCAATAATATTATAAGTTATGAGTTTTTCATTAATGGTAGTTCTTTCTATTTCCATCGTTTTTAGTATTACTTAATCCTTAAATTTGTATTAGTTTTCTCATTCTGATTATATTGTTTGGATGTTTCTTTCGAGGCTTGTTGTTTTATTAATATATTAGGATTGTGATTGTAAATATGTTTTGTCGTTTCTAATGAAACTTTTAAATCATCATTTCTTTTCGCATTTATATTACTAGGATGTGTAATTGGTCTTAAAATTTCGGGCATATCCTTTCTTCCCGTGAAAGATAACGGTAAATGTACATAAGTCTGATCTTTGTTTTCTTTCATATGTTTTTCTACTTGTTCTTCATACTCAGCTATAATTTGCTCAAGAAGTTTTTTATTAACCTTTTTCTTTTTGTATTTTCCAATTAAAAGGTTGATAATATCGTCTATGTTTATTTTAATCTTTTCTTCATAAAGATTTCTAAATGATTCCATATGATTTGTTCTTAATATTAAAAATAAGTTATAGAAATATGGTTTATTATTATTTTCGTATCACAATATTCTTTTCTTCCACTTGCATCTCTTTGTCAAATTTGCGGCAGTTGGAGAGCCATTGACGAAAATTCTCAAAAGAAAGTTCTCGGGGAAGAGTTTCGCTTCCTTTGATGTCTATCGCTTTGGTAAAGGGATTTGGGGAATAGATGATATAGATTTGGTTATGCTCTGTTGTTCGGTCGGTAGTCATCACATATTCATCTATCAGGTGAGTTTCCGTGAGAGAAGTATGTTTGGCTGAGAAAAAGGTATAGGTTTGGTTGGCTTCGATGGGGTAGATCCCTTCTGTTTGTGAGCGGTAGGGGAGCAGACAATAGGCTGTGCGGGCGGCATCTACTAGATAGACGGCAAGGTGTCCGTCCCGAGGGGATTGGAAACTGAGATAAAGGTCATCTCCATTTCTGAACTCGTCACTTTCGAATCGGTCTTCCGTTCCATTGCGTAGTATCAATGCTTTTAATGGAATAGTTGCAGATACGATCTCACGGATGCGACCGCTGATTTTGACTTTGACTACGAGCATATTTTGTTCGTAAGTCATTGAGAGATACTCTGGTTCGCCGAAAGTTTCGATCCATTCTCCTTTTACTTCGCTTTCGCTGATAGAAAGCATGTCAATGGAGGATTTCCCGTTTTGATTTTCTATCAAAGTGGTATTGGAGCGTTGCATTACCGTTCCAAACTCATCGGCAATAGCTTGTAACTTAGCTCGTTCCAAAGCTATACGTTTCGCCTCTATCGGAGAGATATGTTCAGGCGCATGATAAGTATATTCGATACTTACTTTTTTTTCCTGCTGTGCGATGAGGGTTTGACCCATTACGCACAGCAGAATTAATAGTAGAATATATCTGAAGTGTATCATTTGCCCATATATTCATCCAAATTTTCTCCTAATTTGTTCCCCTCTTTCTCCAATTGTTTTCGAATTGCTTCTTTAGTTATTTCTCGAGCAGTGTCCATGCTGTAGAACGTCATGATGCGTACTTCCACATTGCCATTTTTTAATGTGCGGTATGTATCTATCACAGGGATAGTCTGTCCTAATTTTTGGCTAACAATGCTCTTTACTTTCCCTAATGTGCTGATTACAGAGGCAGCATCTCCGGCGTTAAGTTGTTTGTTGCTTGTGTTGCTATCTACAATTTTTGTAATACTGGTTTCTATAGAGCCAATTAGATTTATTCGAGCCAATTCTAATGCTTGCATTTTCCCAGCATCATAGTTTTCGGCTGTAGAGGTCGCGTCTCCCCAAACATATTTAGGAGTCAACAAATCGTCTTCTGTTTGGTTTTGAAATAATAGGGATCGATCAATTTGTTTGGCTAATGGTAGTGCTCCGGGTGCTACAATCCATCCTTCTTTTTCCATGGATTTGGCTTGCTTACGGGCATCTTTAGAGGCTTTTTCATCATTGAAGTCTTTGTCCATCTTCATGAGTTCCTTACGTGCCTTGTACTTGTCTTTGTAGTTTTTCATATTAGCCTGAGCGAAACAATTTGTTGTCGCTACTGTGAGACCCAAAGCCATAATGGCGATCATTGCTTTTTTCATATCTTTTATGTTTTAAAGGTTAGTTATAATTCTTAGGTAAAAGAAAATAGGAGACACTTGAAAATAGAGTTAAAGCAATGATATCCCAAAACCTCAAGAACATAAAAAGCGCATACGCATCTTTTATGTCCTTCGTCGTTGAGGTCTTAGGATACCCGAATATACAAAGAATGAAGATGCGCCTGCGCTAACGCAGGCGTGTGCCATCTTATTCTTAATCGTATATTCTTTTGAAAGTTCCTAAGTTTCAACGACGATTAGAATAACAGCAAACGCTATTTTTTCAACTATGTCAACTATCTGAACTTGCCGCTGCAAGTCTATGATGCGACAAAGATAGAAAAATCTTGTGAAAGTTGTTTAGAAATGTTGATTTTTTTCAATAATTATTGTTTTACGAGACTGTTTTTGTGACCCTACGAGAGCAGTCTCGTATGCTTATTATTACACGGCGGCGTCATGCACGTTACACGGCGGCATCATTCACGTCACGCGTCGCATCCGTTCACGCCACGCGTCGCATCCGTTCATGCTACGAGGTAGCATATGCCCACGCCTCGAGGTAGCATCGGTCGATGTCACGGCATATCATTGAAGTGGAGAGCAGTCCGTTTATTATCTGTCACAAGGGTCTATTGTCAAGAGGCTGCTGCGGCGGCATCTCCGGAGAGAGGAGGATTGAGGGTCTCTTTGGTAGGACCGTTTCTCCGTCCGACCCGATAGATTTTCCACCCGATGGCGGCTATTATGATGCTCATGAGTGGGCTGATGAGGTTGAAAAAGCAGTAAGGGAGATAGACCAGCGTGGGGACTCCGAGTATGGTGGCTTGTGTCAGACCGCATGTGTTCCAAGGGATCAGCGGAGAGGTGACTGTTACGGCATCTTCTGTCGTGCGACTCAGCAGGCGCGATTCATAGTCGGCTGTCCGATATAGATCTTTAAACATGCGTCCGGTCAGAATTATAGAGATATACTGGTCTGCCGTTGCGATATTGACAAAAAGCCCGGATAAAACCGTTGAGCCTACGATAGAGACACGGCCTCGAGCAAATCGGACGAAGAGCCGGGTGATGCTTTGGAGCATGCCTCCGGCAGTCATGGCTCCACCAAAACACATTGCGCAAATAATCAGCCAGATGGTATTCATCATTCCCGCCATGCCTCGTGTGGCAATCAAGGCATCGATTTCGGGTTGTCCGGTGGAGAGACCGGTGCTCCCAAAGAGCATAGTGATCGTTCCTTTGAAGAAGAGTGTGGCACCATCGTGCATGTTTGTGCCATCTGAGAGACCGATTTCCCGGATCAGATCCGGCTGGAAAAGCATGGCTGCGATGACTGCGATGCTCACAGAGATGAAGAGTGTGATGATCGATGATACTTTTCGGGCAATCAGGATTCCGGTTGTGACCGGCACTAATAGCAACCATGGAGAGATGAAAAACTTATCTTGCAGTACGTCAGAGTATTGAGCTATTCGGCTGATGTCTCCCGTCTCATGAGAGAAACCTGCTACGCCGAAAATGATGAGCGCCAGCAGCAGAGAGGGGATTGTCGTGTAGAGCATATAACGGATATGTCTGAACAGCGGTGTCTCTGTGACTGATGCTGCCAGTATGGTGGTGTCAGAAAGTGGAGAGATTTTATCTCCAAAATAGGCGCCCGAGATGATGGCTCCTGCGATCCACCCCTCGCTGAAACCCTGTGCTTGTCCCACTCCAATGAGGGCAATGCCGATGGTGGCTATCGTGGTCCACGACGAACCGGTCATGACAGAGACGATGGCGCATATCAGACAGCAAGAGAAAAGGAAAAATGCCGGATGGATGATTTGAAGCCCATAGTAGATGAGGGTCGGTACGACTCCGGATATCATCCATGTGCCGGATAGTGCTCCGATGAGCAGTAGGATGATGAGGGCGGAGGTCACTCCGGAGATGTTGTGTGCAATGGCTTTTTCGAAGTCGATCCATTTTTTCTTTCCGCAGATCATGCCGATGGTCACACAGACGGCTGCGGAAACTAAGAGGCAGACTTGGCTCCCTCCGGAGAGGGCATCGCTGCCAAAAATATGAATGGTGACGGCGAGCAGGCCGATGAGAATCAGAAGGGGAAGAAGGGCTAAAAGTGGCGCCATGGGTTATATATGTTTGTTGTGCAAATGTTTTCTGTTGTTGTTATGAAGGGGCATATCGGGCGATGACCGTCGATTATTACCGGACTGAAGTGATGTCACAGACCGTCAGCAGCCGGTCACTTACGCTAAACTTGATCTCAAACCCTGCATAGGGAAAACCGTAGATTCGGGTCGGATCATTGTGGTAAGCCGGTCGTGGATCTTGAGCCAGCAGGTCGATTAGTGGTTGCCGTTTTTCAGCAGGGATAAGGGCAGCCAAAGATTCCGGCAGGGAGACTTGTAGCAGTTGTTGGGCATATTGTCCGACAAAACCATTAGTGGCTTCGGGATGGCAATCTGTCTCGGGGACGTAGGGTTTGATGTCGTAGATCGGAGTGCCATCCATCAGATCTGCCCCTGATACCTCCAGGATCATGCCGCGCTGCGGATCGGCTGTGATGCCTTCGAGTTTGACGCAGGATAGAGCGATGGCATTGGGCCGGAATGGTGAGCGGGTGGCAAAAACCCCTTTGCGGATATTGCCTCCGCAGCGAGGAGGGCGTACTGTCGGCGACCAGCCCGAGTTTTTGACCTCGGAAAACTCCCAGATGAGCCAGATGTGAGAAAACTCTTCCAGTCCTCGGAGAGCATCGGGGGAGTTATACTCCGGTTCGAAAACGATGGTCGAACGGAGTGAGCCGACGAACCCGCTTTGTCGGGGGATCCCGAATTTGCCGGGCAGATCATTATGGATGTGGGCGATGACTTTCATTGGCTCTTTTTCTTGGGTTCGTAACATCCTATCGCGGGAGCCGTAGCATCGCGCACCTGACCATCCAAGTCCTCCGGGCATCGATCCAGATAGGCATTGCTTCCGGCTCCGATGGCGGGAGAACCTTCTCCCGGGCGGAAGTCATAGGTGTAGTTGGGGTGATCGATGAGTGTAAACATCGGATCTTTGTTCCAAACAGTATTGATAAAGTCCTTGTCATCGGTGCCATCTGCGTGGAGGAGACAATGGTCAAAGCGATAGTTGAATATGCTGTCGGCATATTGCATCTCGCCTTCAGCTCCTCCCGGGACGGGGATCAATACATAATAAAACTGCGGGATGATGTCACTAAACTTTTTGCCTCCGTCCACCCGACTCCAAATCAGAGTATTGTTAAAGTTGCATCGGAGCAACGGATGCATCGTGTAGGAGAGGGTGTCAAAGTTGCTGAAATAGACAGCTACCTGAGTGATGGCAGACGCGAAATTATAATTGGCCAAAGTGCAGTGAGTGAAGTCATAAGAGCCGCCATAGAGTTCGAGCAGAGAGCCGGCGGCATTGCTCAGTTCGCTGTTTTCGATCGTCATGCTGGCAGAATGTGCTGTGAAGAGATTGCCGGCAGAGTTTTTGATTCGGGATGATCGGATGGTGAGTCTTGGTGCAGCGAGTGTATCGACATGTGCGGAGTCAATGACCACACCCTGTGACATGCCACGCAGCTCCAGGTGTTCCCAAAGATTGTTGTGACTGGATGATTTCAGATAGAGCGTACCCCACTGTGCCGGGAGGTTGTCATAAGGAAGATTGTCAAACATCTTGTCTGTACGGTCGCCTCGGATCGTTACCGGAGCTTCGCGAGTGCCTTGCGCTATGAGTGTCCCATAAACGATGATGTCTGTCTTGTCATGCAGAAACAGTGTTACGCTGTCCTCCAGGGTGAGTGTTACCCCCTCTGCGATGACCAGACTGTCAAAAATCTGAATGTTTGTGGTGCGAGGTAGTGTCAGATCCTGCGTGATGATCTCTCCTCTAAATTTTCGGACATCCTGACTTATGGCCTGTAGGACGATGCTTTGTTGCATGCCATTGCAGAGGATGTCGATGTAGTCTTTATGTTCGGTAAACCCGCCGTTGTCTGCGGGGAATGTGGCTTCGACAAAGATATAAAGCGAGTCTCCGGAAGCAATGCGGAGGAGGTCGCTGTTGGTGAAGTGGTCACCGTTCATTCCGTCCACGTTCATTCGGAAACCTGATGTTCCGGCTTCTCTCAGTGTGATGGAGGTGAGACGCAGATCGTCTTTACAGCGGTTGTAGAGCATGATCTGATGTGTCTGAGAGGAGGTCTCTGCAAGGATGGTGCCTAACCGGAGCGTATCTGTAGATAACGTGGGTTGTGCATCGGCTCCGGTGGCAAAATCATCATCTGTACAGGATGCCATGAAGAGGATTATGATGAAGCCATATAGCCAAAAAAAGTAGTCTTGTTTATTGAATAAATGTCCCATTTGATTGAATATTATTGCGGAATGTAACAAAAGGGTGTACCTTTGCTTGCGGTGTTTGGAGCTTAAGGTATCGCAGTCTCTCAGAGCAGAGCGATTGATGTATGCACCGCTATATATGTTTTAAAACGAGAAAAATGCGAAAAAATTATCTTTGGTTGTTACTTTTGTCGATTGTTTTCCCATCTTGTGACAGCTTGTTTGAATATCATCCGTATGAGGGTAGAATTCAAGGCAAAACAGACATACTGGCTAAGAATGTCCCTCTTATCGAGTCCTTCGGTCGTGGGCGGCACTCTTTCAGATTTGCTTTCATCTCAGACACTCAGCGTTTTTATGATGACACGTATGATGTCGTAAATCATATCAATGCCCGCGGAGACATTGACTTTGTGGTGCATGGAGGAGACCTGGCGGACTTTGGGACTACGGCAGAGTTTGAGTGGATGCGTGATGAGTTGGAGCGACTGTCGATGCCCTATGTGACTGTCATCGGAAACCATGATTGTCTGGGCACGGGGGAGTATATCTATGAGAAAATGTTTGGAACAGACAATTATTCATTCAGCGTCGGCAATACACATTTCGTGATGCTTAACACGGTGGCACTTGAAAATGACTATTCCAATCCGGTGCCGGACTTCGGTTTTATCAAGGAGGATATTGCCCGGGTGACACAGATAAACAGTCAGACCCCGGACTCGCTGACCCATACGGTGGTGGTGATGCACTCGCGCCCCGGTGACGAGCAGTTTAATAACAATGTGATCGACGTCTTCGATCTGTTTCTGATGCCTTTCCCGGGACTGGAGAAAGATGCTCCTTGTCGGGCAGATGGCACACGACTCAATGGTTTCTGTCTCAATGGACACAATCACAATCGGAGCATCAAAGACTTGCTGGGCGATGGCATTATGTATTATGGTGTGCCGACTGTGAAGAAGCGGAAGTATTATGTATTTACTATTCAGGAGGAAGGGTATGAGTTTGAGGAAGTGGTATTCTGATTCTATTTTTGGTCGGATGTGCGGACTTTGGTTATTCCTGCTTTTCATATTGCCGATGTGTGCGCAGCCTTTGTGGTCGTTGGAGTCTGTCGGAGAGGATAATTATATAATCGAGTCTCCGGATGATGCAGCAGATCTAATGGTCTATAATGCGCTCTCTCCGGCGACTGAGGGGATGCCGCGAGACTCTGTCTTTTCGAGGACATACGATGATTTTGTCTATCGCAGTCATGAGAGGTGGCTTCGGTTGATCCCTAATCTTGGGACGTTGCAGTATGCCGGTAACATCGGATTCTGCGCTGTCGGATTAGGTTGGGATTATGGCAAGCATGACCGTTGGGAGACCCATCTGCTTTTGGGTTATCTGCCCCGCTGGCATTCCAAACAGTGGAACTTGACATTTACCATCAAGGAGAATTTGGTGCCGTGGAGTGTCCCTCTCGGTCGTCCTCGTGATTTGGATAATCCGGATTGTCTTGCACACCATAGCCATTTCACGTTCCAGCCCGCTGTGTTTACTTTCTTTGTCAACTCCATTTTCGATGATGAATTTTGGACGGAAGAACCGGATCGCTATCCCGGATCGTACTATCGCTTTTCGTCTCGCATCCGGTTATCGATTGGTGTAGGGCAGCGCATCTCTCTCGACATCCCGCATGAGAAACGGAGACATTATGATCGGATTTCTTTATTTTACGAGATTTCGGCCTGTGATCTGCATTTGATCAGTGACATTCCGCATAAGAGAGTTTCGACAGGGGACATCTTGCGTCTGGGTATAGGCATGCAATATAAATTTTTCTAAACATTTCTGCTCTCATCTTTCCCATTCTCTCCGAAAATCTTATCTTTGCAGCCTACACCTTTATTCTTTTTTCTCTATGCTCCGCATCTGTGTTACACTCTGCTTATGTCTGTTTGCCGTTTTCTCTTCGGGATTAAAGGCTCAAACAGCCGGCAGTATGTCTCACCCGAGGGCGCTCAAGCCGGGAGTGATGTCGGCCTATATAGATAAGGTGACGGGCGATACGGTCCCTTATGCCTATCTGAAGCCGGTCTATTGTTTCTCTCGCAAGCGTTTTAGTTCTTCGCGTAAGGAGAAGGAGTATTGGCGGATGGTGCGCGATGTGAAGAAGACCCTCCCTATAGCCAAACAGGCTCGTCAGATGCTGATTGAGACTTATGAGGTGACCAAAGATATTGAGGATCAGAAGGAGCGCGATGCGCACATGAAGCGGCTCGAGAAGGAGGTTTTCGAGCAATATAAACCGCATCTTAAGAAGTTGAATTTCAGGCAAGGCAAACTCCTCGCACGTCTGATAGACCGTGAATGTAACTCTCCGTCCTATCAGCTCATCGAGGCTTTCCTGGGCAAGGGGTCGGCGGTCTTTTGGCAGGGATTTGGCAGGATGTTTGGTGTCAATCTCAAGAAAGGATGGGATCCTGAAGGTAAAGATAAGGAGCTGGAGGATATCTGTATCCAGGTGGAGCAGGGGCTGCTGTGAGTCTTGTTTTTACCTTATTTTCAACGAAACTTAACGTAAAAACGTATATTTGCGTTATATTTATCCTTCAAATGTTAAATTAATGTTAAAATCAGGGAGGGTAAATGCTGTTTCTTGATATTCGTTTATATTTGCAGCCGTAAATGAATCTCTCAAGTAGAGTTTCTCTTATATCAAGTTTTGTATTATTTAAACAAATCGTAGTTCGTGGAATTAAATCAATCCATAAAAAGCCTTTTTCGTCATGGCATTGACATCCCAAAAAGAGCATTGTGCTCCGGATTTGAGTGTGCTTTGCCCTTTTTGCTGCTTATGAGGTTGCCCGGCTTATCGTTCTCTGTGGGGAATGAGGGTCTGTCAGTTGATTTTCCTCCCCGGACGTAAACTTATTAAACACTATTTTTTATGACATTTGGTAAGTCTATTAGTTCTTGTTATCGGAATTATTTTAACATCAAAGGTAAGGCCTCTCGTTCGGAGTATTGGTGGTTTCAACTTTATGGAGTTATATTGGGAATAGTTTTGGCCTTTATTTTTATGCCCTTTATTGTATCTGCTGCAAAGAATCAGGATTTTGGAAAAGAACTTGTGATTCAGATAGTGTATTATTCATTTATGATCTTATTATTTAGTATTCCCAACATCACTTGCACGATCCGAAGATTGGCAGATGCCGGTATTTCTCGTTGGGCAATTTTGATTTTATATGTGCCGATTGTTGTTTCTCTTATAGGTTTTCTTTTAATCTTTAAAACGCTTTCCTTCAGTGCTCTTATGGGTTTTGGTTGGACAATCTGTTTTATGACTTTTTATATCGGTATTTTGTTCATGATATGGCTTACTAAACATTCTTGTGATGTTGAACCCCGAAGTATTCCAAAGAAGTCAAATATCAAATAAATAATTAATGTTGTATTAAAACAGTGCAATTTAGTTTCACTAAATAACGATATTCATAAGGTTGTTTTGAGGATACTCACTTTATGGATCGGGCCGGGGCTTTTATAATGTGTCGGCCCGTAATTTTTTTTATATTTTCCCTTCTCGCATTTGTGTGAATGTCTTCTCGCAAGAGTCGTAAGACATTCGTGCAAAAATAAGCAAGAAAAAAACATATTGCTGCTCATAAAACCCTGAATTTATTTGGTTTGTAAACATATTTTGTAGTAACTTCGCGCTGTAAATAATAATAACAATATGTGACTCTTATAAAGGTGGAGTTGTTTCTTTTAGGAATAGTTTTCATCAAGAGTATTTATACAGGTTGTAAAAATGATGGATCAGATTTTAGTTTTAGGTATTTTAGCGTTATCTGTGGCTTTTTTTATCAATGGTAAAATTCGCTCGGATATTGTGGCGCTGTGTGCCCTTGTCGGATTGATGGTGGCAGGGATACTCACCCCGGAGGAGGCCTTGTCCGGATTCTCCAGTAATGCGTTGATCATGATGATCGGCCTGTTTGTAGTCGGAGGAGCGATCTTTCAGACCGGACTCGCCAAGATGATGAGTTCGCGACTGATGAAGCTTGCGGGGCATAGTGAAACGAGACTTTTCGTCCTTGTGATCGCTGTGACATCGGTTATGGGTGCTTTTGTGAGCAATACGGGAACCGTAGCGATCATGATCCCCATCGTGGTGAGCATGGCGATGAGCATCCAAATGAATCCGAGCCGCCTGTTGATGCCTTTGGCTTTTGCCAGTAGCATGAGCGGTATGATGACCCTTATCGGTACCCCCCCTAACATTATTATCAATGAGGAATTGATCAAGGGCGGTTTTGAGGGACTGGGGTTCTTCACATTCTTGCCGGTGGGTCTTATTTGCGCCTTTGTCGGTACACTGATTTTGTTGCCGCTCAGTAAAAAGTTCCTCTCTAAACCCGGTGCCGGGAATGACAACAATGCCTATAGTGGCAAATCGTTGAAGAGATTGATCAATGAGTATGGCGTGGCAGATAATCTTTATTGTCTCTCTGTCGGAGCTACGTCTCTTGTGAATAATAAGAAACTTTTCGAACTCAATACCCGCATCAAGTATGGTCTCAATGTTGTGGAAGTCAGAAGCAAGGACACACAGCAAGGTCTGATTACCAAGAGAATGGTGCAGAAGGCTGCAAATTCAGATACGATCTTGCAGGTCGATGACATTCTTTTTGTGCTGGGCAGTAAGGAGAATGTCGAGCGCTTTGCCGAGGACTATGCTTTGACTCTCTTGCTCGACAATGAGAATCAGCAGAAAAACAATATGGAGTTTTATGATATCGGTGTGGCGGAGATTGTCTTGACCTCCTCTTCGTCTGTAATCAATAAGTCTGTCAAAGAGGTCGGATTCCGTAATCGCTATAACGTAAGTGTGCTTGGTTTGCGCCGTAAGAATAGATATATTAGCGATGATCTTGCCGATGAGAAAATACAGATGGGCGATGTGTTGCTGGTGCAGGGCACATGGGATAACATTGCGGAGCTGGAAAAGGAGACCGACGAATGGATTGTGATCGGTAATCCTCTCGAGGAGGCAGCCAAAGTCACATTGGACTATAAAGCTCCGGTCGCTGCCGCTATTATGATCGCAATGATCGTTACGATGGTATTTGATTTTATTCCCATCAAGCCTGTCACTGCGGTGATCATTGCCGGATTGCTGATGGTGCTGACGGGCTGTTTCCGCAATGTCGAGGCTGCCTATAAGACCATAAACTGGGAAAGTATCGTGCTCATCGGAGCCATGATGCCTATGTCTTTAGCTTTGGAGAAAACCGGAGTTGCCTCCTGGATTTCCAACACTTTGGCCTCTAATTTGGGAAGTTATAGTCCGATACTGCTGCTCGCAGGCATCTACTTTGCCACTTCTCTGCTGACGATGTTTATCAGCAACACAGCCACGGCGGTCCTTATGGCTCCTATCGCCATGAAGTGTGCTTTGCAGGTGGGTGTCAGTCCTGTCCCCTTGCTCTTTGCCGTTACACTGGGTGCGAGTCTCTGTTTCTCATCACCTTTCTCTACTCCGCCTAATGCATTGGTGATGCCCGCCGGTCAGTACAAATTTTTTGATTATGTGAAAGTGGGTTTACCGCTACAGATCATACTCGGTATAGTAATGATCCTGGTGCTACCTCTCTTATTCCCATTTTAGGAGAAGGCTGAAACTTTGAAGCATTTTGTGTGATCATTGTGAGTGATCGATTATCGAGGCTGCGTCAGATTTTGGCGCAGCCTCGTTGTGTAATCACGCGGCTACGGGTGTGAGTTCACGAGGGTACGCTCGTTGACCAACGAGGCTACCCTCATTGACCAACGAGGCTACGCGCGTTAAGTCACGAGGCTACCCTCATTGACCGACGAGGGTACGCTCGTTAAAAATACCCTTTCGGCTGGCTTAATCATTTATCGGGAATTTATTAGGATAAAGCATGATCGGCTTCTTATACCTATTATAATATCGCGCGTGCGCGAGGGAGCGATTTACATATAAAGCGACCTTCGTGAGTGCACAAAGATCGCTTTATGACTTCACGAAGGTCGTTAAAAAGGCGTTTAAATGACGTGAGAATGTCGTTTGAATGTCGCTATATAGTGTTTGTTATAAAAATTGCTGCCTCTGTTATTTCCTTTTTCGTCTGTCTCCGATCAGTTTCCGGAAGAGGAAGGGCTGGATGACATAGGAGATGACTACAGCCGAAACCATGCCGACAAGTGTGGCAAAGCCGACAGACTGTATTGCCGGGTGGAGCGCGAAAAGCATGGAGGCCACGGTAACTATGAGTACCACAGCGCTAAAGAGGATTGCCGTCTTGTGATATGAGAGCAAAAGCACATCTTTGTCTTGCCCTAAGAGACCACTGAGGACGAAGATGCTGTAGTCCACACCAATACCGAAAATGAAAGTGGAAATAATGATGTTGATCAGATTAAACTTGACATCAAAGATTACCATGGCTCCCAATACGATGAGCCAGCTGACGAGGATCGGGAAGAATCCGAGCAGCGCCAGACGGAGACTGCGGAATGAGAAAAGGAGCACGATGAAGACAAATGCCATAGAGATCCATTGCAGGATGTTGAAGTCATCATTGAGCTGAAGCAGAGTGTCTGTCGTGTAATAATAAGTGTCAAGCACCATCATGTTGGGTTGTGAAGCGATGGCATCACAGATGCGATGATAGTCTGTCTGTTTACCTCTGATGGTGTCCATCTCGCAGGTGACAGAGGTGAAGCAAAGGTAGTCACCACCATAGCTTTTCTCCATCATCGTGGAGAGTAATCCCGGAGGGATGATCCCCTCTTCATATAGAGCCACGGGTGCATACTCCTCGGTTGCCATCTCGAAGAAAGGCTCGAAAGCCTCCGGATGGAATCCGGCACGGGGCGCAGTCCGGGCAATGAGTGTCCGCACGAGGTCGAGGCGCTCTGGGGTCCAGTAGTTTTGCCATGCTTCGATGCGTCGTTGTTGGCGCTCCATCGGGACAAAGATGTCATCGGTGCGCGTGTAGCTCTTGACGAGACCGACTGCCTGCAACGAGTCTAAACGATCGGCCATCAAGGCAAAATTAGAGAGTGCGTCCTCCATGCTGCTGCCGGAGGAGGCAAAATATTGTTGTTTATCGCCGCTTCGGGTCTTTTCCTGGAGGAGGGTTTCGGAGTATGTGACGTTGTCTGAAAGATATCCGATATTGCGCATATCGGCATCAAATTCCGATCCACGAGCCAGATAAAATCCTATGCAGATAGCGCAGATGAGGCCGATGCCGATCAATAGTGCCGGCCGACGGTCGAAAGGATAAACATTAAACCGATCGATGATGGCAAATGCCCTGCGGTTACGTTTATTCTTTTTCGGATTGAAGAATTGCGGGAGGAAGATCAGACTGAATATCGTCGTGCCGATTACGGCAAAGGAGGCAAAGAGTCCGAAGTCCTGCAATAGTTCTGTCTGAATGAAGATCAATCCCATAAACGACCCGATGGTGGTGAGGCAGCCGAGGAAGACCGGTTTGACTTGATCTCGCAAGACTTGCTCCGGGTCACTCACATATTTATAATGGGTAAGGACATGGAGCACATAGCTGAGCGCCACACCGAGCACGATGGCTCCGATGCCTAAGGCAAGCAGCGAAAACTGTCCTTTGATGAAATACATCATGGCGAGTCCGAAACAAGTGCCAAAGCCGACCGGAAGCAACAGCAGCGGGATGGTGTTATAGTTGCGGAAGCAGATGAAGATAAAGAGCAGTACGACAATGAGCGATCCGATGATGGTGGTTTTCAGGTCTGACTTGATCTGCCAGGAGTTGTAGGCTCCGCGTGCCGGAGATCCGTGGTAACAGATCAGGACATCGGGGTGTGTCTGCTGAAAACGATCGATCTCCTCGTTGAGCATGGAGAAGAGTTTGGCTCCCTGTCCGGTGTTGAAAGAGGAGAAATTGGGGGTGACAAAGGCGATGCAGACCGTGGTGTCCGGGGTGAAGAAGTGGTTGTTATAGATCGTATAACTTCCACCCATCCCTTTGACGACACCTTGCATGCCGTTGAGCAGTATGTTGCGGAGTCCGATGGGGTCTATGGCTATGGCGTCTCCCAATGCACTGCCGATCGGGGAGAGCAGAGCTTCGCGATTGGAAAGCATCTGTCGGGTCATCGCTTCCTCTGTGAGGAGTGTGTCGAGAGAGGCATAGGCGCTTTCGTCGATATAGGTGGGGAGATTACTGCACATGAAGTCCAGGGCGTCGATCATCAGGTCAGCCGGCATCACAGAGAGGATGTCTCCGATGACGTGTGAGGTGCTGTCCATGGCGGCATTTTGTGCGTTGATGGTCTCAACAAATGAGTCTGCCACTTCTGCCAGACGTTCGGGTCCGATGCCATTGCGGTCTTCAAAGAGTAAGAATGTCTTGTCCTTGATGCGCAGATCGGCAAATGCCAGTTTGGTCGAGCCGTCCTCGTTCTTGGAGGAGGGGAGCAACTTGGCTATATCCTCTTCGAGATGTATCTGTGCAGCAAAATAACCGAAAAATGCTGTCGAGAGCAGCATGGAAAGCCAGAAGACGAGTCTGTGGGCTCGGAGATAATGATAGATACGGATACACAGTTCGGTCATGGCTTCATCTCTCCTTTAAAGTCCATATATGAGGTTTCGGCATCAGCCCAGGTAGCCTGCACTTTGTAACCGCCCTCCTCGATAGGTTCGAGGGAGATTGTTATGTCGGCTGTGAGGGATTTCTCCGGGGATGCTACGGCTGTAAAACGGCATTGTTTGACCGTGGTTATGGAGAGGTTTTTGCCTGTCATGTGCATGACGCACTCTTTGAGTGTTTCGATCTCACAGACACCCGGGCAAACCGGTTTGCCGGGGAAATGTCCCCGATAGACATCGCAGTCTGCAAGGAGTGAGATGTGGTAGGTCGCATGTTGATCATCGATGCGGTCCACACCTGCAATCGTATAGAATTTTTCGTTTAGAAGCATGAGATATTCGTCTCGGAAGTAGGGGGTTACTGTTCTACAAAAATTTTCATTGATGTCTCTGCCACCTTCTCGTCTCCCACGTATGATGTACCGGTCAGGAGAGTTACTCCTCCCACTTCGGTTCCCATGGTGATGGTGGTGTGCAGAGTCTCTCCGATGAGCGGATGGCGGTATAGCTTGAATTTTTTTACCTCACCGATATACCCGATTGGGGCAGGGAGGTTTTGTCTGACCGCCTTATATCCGGCGAATGCGGAGGCAGACTGAGCTATGTGTTCGATGATTCCCGGTTCGGCGAGGTGACCTTCTTCGCAAAAGAAATTGTCACTTTGGATCACCAGATGGGTATGGGCCACATCGCCCTCGACTTTTTCGAGAGCATGTACCATCAGGATGGGATCGCGCTGAGGGATCAGTTCTTTTATTTCTTCGCCTTGGTAGAGCATGGGTAAATAGTCTTTTAGACGTTCCTGTAAAGCCAAAGAAGCTGTGTCAAAATGTGAAATTTTGGCGCAGCCTCTTTAGGTATATAAGAATGTGATAAAGTGCAAGGCACTTATATTGAGGATGCAGGGAGTGTACTAACGTACATGACCAAATCCTAATATTGAGAGTAATGAAGCAACGGATGCACCATATGACACATCGTCAGCCTCTTTTGTCTCTTGGTGTTTGTTTTATTAAGCTTGGCGAGACTCGATGTAGTCGTAGAGAGCTCCAAAGGTCTTGACAGACGGAAGGTCTGCTGTCTGGATCTTCACTTTGAAAGTGGTGTCGATGAGAGCAACGAGATCAACAAGACTCAAGCTATCAAGTTCCAATGTAGATTTGATGTCTGCATCGGGAGTGATGACACTTTCTTCTACTTCAAATTCTTCTGCGAGCACCTCGTTTACCTTGGCGATGATTTCTTCTTTTGTCATAATTTCTGTTTTTTTGATTGATGGATTTATACTGTCTCTCTTTTCAGAGGAGGAGCAAATGAATAATCTGCTCTCCGAGGAAAGAGATTAATCTATGTTTTTAACGATGAGGGTTGAATTGGTGCCTCCAAAGCCGAACGAGTTGGAGAGGAACGTGTCGAAATGAGCCTCAGTCCGTTGTGCCACGATGTTGAGTTTTGCACTATCTTCGTCGGGGTTCTCAAAGTTGAGGTTGCCGGCAATGAAGTTATTCTTCATCATCAACATCGAATAGATGATTTCCGAAGCACCTGCCATCCACATTTCGTGACCGGTCTGTCCTTTGGTAGAAGTGACAGGAGGCATCTTGTCGCCAAATACGTTATAGATGGCTTTAGCCTCATTGGTATCACCGACGTGTGTAGATGTGGCGTGGGCGTTGATATAACCGATGTTTTCGATGCCCATGCCTGCCTGCTCCAATGCCATAAGCAGAGAGCGAGTCGGACCTGCCACGTTGGGGGAAGAGATGTGGTCGCCATTGGATGAGAAGCCGTAGCTGCAGATCTCTCCTAAGATCAGAGCACCACGCTTCACGGCATGTTCATAGCTCTCGATGATGACCGTGGCTGCGCCTCCGCCGGGAACGAGTCCGTCACGATCTCGGTCGAAAGGACGGCTGGCTTTGGTCGGCTCATCCTCGCGGGTAGAGAAGGCGGAGATGCCGTCAAAAGACCCGATGGAGAAAGGATTGACCTCCTGAGCACCACCGCAGACGATGCAGTCCTGAAGACCCCACTTGATCAAGAGTGAGCCTAATCCGATGGCATGTGATCCGGATGCACAAGCTCCGGAGACTGTCAAGTTGATGCCACGCAGTTTGAAGAGGCATCCCAGATTCATCGTCACCGTAGAGTTCATGGATTGGAAAATAGCCCCTGAACCGCAAAGGGTGGTGTCTTTATATTGACGCATTTTATCGACACTGTTGACCACAGCATCAGCAGTACTGTCATTGCCGTAAAGGAGACCTACCTCGTGGTTCTCGATGAATTCTTGATCCAACTTTGCGTTATGCATGGCCTCAATAGTCGCCATATAAGCATATTTAGCCTGTTCCGGCATATAAACTCTCTGGTTACGAGCCACAAGTCCCTTAAGGTCTGGTTGTTCAAGTTTTGCAGTTAAGGCTGAACGGAATCCCATTTCTTTGCGTGCGGGATCGAAAATAATACCGGATTTACCTGTGTAAAGAGAATCACGAACTTCATCCAGATTCTTGCCCAAGCAGGACCAAATACCCATACCGGTAATAACAACTCTTCTATTGTTCATTTGTTTAAATTATAACAGAATAATCGATTTAACCAATAACGGGGCAAAGATAATTATTTTTTTTGATATAGAAAAAGACACCTTGTAAAAACCTCTTTAAAACAGGAAAATGCGACACAAAACCAGACAAGAAAGATGAAATATAGAACACTTTATATGATAAAATAGAACACTTTAAATAATAAAACCATTTATTTGTTTGGCGGTTTACCAAACTTCCCTTACCTTTGTGCCTGTCTTTACATGGGGCTGACCGGCTTTGACAGCGGGATGGATCTGTGTGTAAGCATGCAGTGAGACGTCACCTATCACTTTAATCCATGATGGCGAAATATAATTGGCGAGAATAACTACGCTCTTGCTGCCTAATCGAAGTATAGTAGATTATTTGGCTTAATCGCCGCTCAAGGATAGTGGCGACAAGACATCACCCGGATGCCGGTGTTCCGAGGCGTTCCGAAGCGGTGGTGCAGGTAAATCGGGACTAATCATGTTGCGCTCCGTCGGCATGGTGAAATCTTAGGAGATAAGGCGTTATTTGGTGGTCCGGGTCTTGATAGCGCACGAAAATGGAGGCCGGAATAAGCATGTAGAAAGCGCATTGGTTCCCTGTTTGGACGAGGGTTCGAACCCCTCCAGCTCCACGAGCATATTTTGATGAAGCGTTGAAAGGTTGAGATGTTTGTCTCTTTACTTTCAACGCTTCTTCTTGTTGTGATGCCTAAGGCATTTCCCGAGCAGTTTGGGGAGGGATGGACAAAAACTGTGGCAGGATGGGCAAAAGTTGTGACACCCGAAAAGTTGTCACGATGGGTAAAAGTTGGATAATACCTTCTATTACTTTGCCCAAACGGGGCATTGGGTTTTAGAAGTTGTTTCAGTAGGGTTATGATGGTAGGCCCTCTTTGACCAGATGCCTGCCTGCCCATACCATGAGAATCCCGAGTACAATGCTACCACCGACATAGAGCAGCAAGGGTGTCCAACTCCGATGTTGGAGCATTTGCCATGCATCGTCGGAGAAGGTCGAAAAGGTGGTGAATCCGCCACAAAAACCGGTAATCAGTATGGCACTCCAGGCATTGCTGAGCAGGTGTTGTTTTTCCGACAGACCAAAGAGAAGTCCGATGATGAAACATCCGACAACGTTTACGATCATCGTTCCCATCGGGAAGTGGGTGTGAAATATATGATGAGCAATTTGTCCGGTCAGATACCGAGCGCATGTGCCGAAGAAGCCTCCTAATCCGGCAAGTAACATAAGTTTGATCATTGGGTTGAGGGGTTTAAGGGTTTAGGGGTTTAAGGGTTTAGGGGGCTGCGCCCCGCTATGGCTCATGGCGATGGCAATGGCGCGGTTAGTTGAGGGGCTTTTTAGGCATTGAGGGCATCAAGGCCTTAAAAGTTAAAATCCTTTGCCATCAGCCATTGCAGGGCGCAGCCCATCATCCATCGCCATCATCCATTGCTATCGCCGGGCGCAGCCTCGAGCCTCCGCCTTTAACCATTAAACGTCTCAATAGGCATTGATGTTTTTATTTTGTGGTAAAATGTCTCAAATTTTATATTTTGATGAATATTTAGCTGTTATCTTTGCAACGTTGTGAAATCTTTAATTTTTAATCAATAATCAGATTCTTTTCTTATGAAAAAAGCCAATGCCTTTATTCTCTGCTCAGCCTTTGTTCTTTCTTGTGTCGGGGCAATGGGTTGCGTCGGAGGTCAGAATGCCGATGGAACGGAGACTGGTGAATTTGTTCATCGAAAAGCCGGTAACCCTTATTTGCCTTTGTGGGAACATTTGCCGGATGGTGAACCTCGAGTTTTTGAAGATCCGGATCATCCCGGAAAGTATCGTGTCTATATCGTCGGTTCGCACGATTTGCGTTTTGACAGTTATTGCGGTCCGGACATTCGTGCATGGTCAGCTCCGGTGGAAGACCTGACAGCATGGCGCGATGAGGGTGCGATATTTACTTATGAGGTCGATGGCAAGTGGGACGTGATGTATGCTCCTGACCTTGTCGAGGTGAAACGTAAGGATGGTACTAAAGAGTATTATCTCTATCCGCATAGCCGTGGATGGCGTCGCGAACCGATGGTCGCTAAGGGTACTCGTCCCGATGGGCCTTTCACACCAATCAATGTCACAGAGGATGGCAAGGCGGCGTTGCCGGGAAGTGTCATGGGCTTTGACCCAGCAGTCTATGTGGACTATGTGACCGATCCGGCTGATCCGGATTATGAGACCGGATTCCGTGCCTATGGCTTTTGGGGCTTCCAGCGCTCCAATGCTGCCGAACTGGATCCTAACACGATGTATTCTGTCCGACCGGGTACGGAGATCAAGAATTTCTTTATTCCTGCCAGTTTGCGTTATGGCGTTTTGCGTGATCCGGAGGGAACTACCTATCCGCATGTCTATGAAGGGGAGGATTTGGGCCGCTTCAACTTCTTTGAGGCAGCATCTATTCGCAAGATTGGTAACAAGTATGTTTGGGTCTATAGTGGATATTCCGGTCCTGAATATGGCTTGTCCAGCACCAATTCTGCACTCCGTTATGCTTATGGCGACACACCATTAGGACCATGGAAGAGTGGTGGTGTCCTCGTTGACTCCCGCGCTCCTGTGCTCAACGAAGATGGTACGGCGCTCCGCACCTCTTTCTCCGGACACAACACGCACGGCAGTATTGAGCAGATCAATGACCAGTGGTATGTCTTCTATCATCGCGCTCCGCGTGGATTCGGATTTGCTCGTCAGGCTGTCGTGGCTCCTGTGACGGTCGAATGGGATGAGGCTCCGGTTTCGGAGGGTGGTAAGGTGAGCATCCGTGCCTATGATCCTTATGCCGAAGACGGACTTTGGAGAGCTAAAGCTGCAGACGGCATGGAGTACACCGGTGCTGAAGTTACCTCTGAAGGTTTCCACATTTTCGGATTGGATCCATATCAGTACTACTCTGCCGGCTATGCTTGTTATCTCAGTGACTTGCGTACCATGCAGGACAATTGGGATGTCTGGGACAATCACATGACGGTCGGCAATCTGCATCATGGCAATATCGTCGGATTTAAGTATTTCGGTTTTGGAGGATTGGACAAGGATACCAAGGGACTGAAGGCCTTTGCCGGCACGAAACCCGGCAATCAGACTGCCCTCCACCTCTTTATGGTTCCGAAGACCGATAAGGCTTTTCGTGTGCAAGTGTGGTTAGACGGACCCTGGGATAATGAGACATGGCACGGCAAGCAGATCGGTGTCGTGGAGGTTCCTGCCGGATCAGCTCCGGAGATGGCTTGTTTCACTATAGATGTAGCCGAGCATGTCGATGGACTCAAAGGCAAACATGCCCTTTATCTCCGGACAGAGGGTGATCAGGGTGCGCCTCTTGTAGATCTGATCGGTCTGGGCTTCAGTGCTCATGGCAAGGGGCTGGAAGCTCCGGTGGCTCCCACGGTGACTATCGCAGCAGACGGCAAGACCCTTGAGTTGCCGCAGACACCTCTCCGTTCGACAGAGGAAAATGGTCTCATCCATTATGGTCTCTATCCTGTGACATGCTCTTTGGCTGCCGATGGTGCACTCCCGAAGATCACAGCCCGCTCTGCATGCAAGGAGGTCTCAATTCAGGTTACTCAAGCGCAGACTCCATCCGACGATGCTCTGGTCGAGTGCGTATATAAGGGACAAAAGAAGACCTATAAGATCTCTTTCGCTCGTTGAGAGAGCTGGTTTTGGGTTTAAGGGTTGAGGAGTTTAAGGACTTCGTCCTGCGATGGCTGATGGCTATGGCGATGGCTTGGGGAGTTCGTCCTGCGATGGCTGATGGCTTCTCTGTACTCTGTTCTCTGTACTCTGTTCTCTGTACTCTGTTCTCTGTACTCTGTTCTCTGTACTCTGTACTCTGTACTCTGTTCTCTTTGCTCTTTCCCCTTCCTCAAGTATCGAATCCCCTAATAAAAATTACGGTGCGTCAAGATTTGAATTCTGACGCACCGCATTTTATTATAATACCTTTCTTAATAATTCAGATTTATCCTCGACCGGATGGATTTCATAGCTCCCATCGTCTGTCAGCCAAACAATCTTTCGGTCGATAATCGGGACTCCGATGTCTTCGAGCATCAAAGCATAGAGACTGAGTTGTATGGTGTATAGACTGAAATCTTCCTCGATCATGTTGTCGAACGGGGTCAATAGGGTCTTATTGAACTTTCGGTTATATTCTTTATATAGGCTTGCATTGGTCTTGTAGTCCAGTATCATAAATCCAGCTTTTGCGGCATCACCCTCTCCATCATAATAATAGAGCATGTCGAAAGTGCCGCAAATCTGTTGTTTCAGATTCTTTTCTGCGACCGGGTTCTTCCCGCTATACACCTTTGCCTCGTTGAGTACCAGGTGATAAGAGCTCGGTAGTTCATCTAAAAACTTCAGCACAGCTTCCTCCTTGGGATGGATGGGGGCCAGGTATTCGTAGGTCTCATTATACTGAGGTCTGATCATTGGGCAAATCAGTTCGGGGTGTCCTGCCATCAGATAGCCGAGACTTTCGCCATAGGCATGGGTCTTTGTGCCGAGCGTAGTGGCTCGAAACGATTTGCAGCGCCATTGTCTTTTCCAGTAGTCTGCCGTCTCTCCATGTCTTTGGGCATAGCGGATGGCTTGCATTTCATCGTCAAATGGGTCACGGATAAATTTGTGCGCCACACCGGACACAGAGTTTTGGATCTCCATGCCGTTGAGGACATACTTATGTCCCTCTTCATAAAACTCCAGATCTTCGAATGCCCGGAGGATGTGTCTGCGGGTATCGGTCACTATTTGTGGTTCGTCTTTGACGAAAAACATTCCTTTAGGCTGTGTCATGATCGTTGGTTGATGATTTTGAGTGTTTAGACGGGCTGTTATTATGGATTGCAGATAGGGTAATAGACAAAAAAAAGCAGTCCCGGCATGCCGAGACTGCAAACTATAATCGCCCTGCTCGCCGAGCGCGAAGTTACTAATTTATTTCGTATGGCAGACGATTTTGGGAAAGATTTTTATTAGTTATGCTCTTTTATCGGAAAGAGAAATACATAGAACTTCACTTATAAATAACAAAAGCGTCAAAAGCCCCAAATGGTTTTAGGAGTGGCTTTAATATGTTTTTTAAAATAATCATAATCATAATCAGAATAATATATACTTCTAAAACCACAGATGTCTTTCATATACACTCCGAAATTCACCACAACGCATTTATTTAATCCATTGTCGAGTGAGTAGGTTATCATATAATTCATCTTCCAAGGAGAATTTTCTTCCGTAAACACCATTGTTTGATTCCTCTTCAAAGAAAGACTATTGGTAATGCTTCCTAATCCAAAATACTCGTATGATCCTGTTACTATCCTTGTCCTTTTCTTTGTGGGGTGATCTCTGGAATTATCGACAGAAAGTGCTACTGAAGCATGTGGTGGAACGATCAAAAGTCTCTCATCTTTGTAGGTTTTTGTGGTGGCAGTGAACTTTCCTTTGTCTCCACCTACATTGACCCCACTCGCCAATGTCCCTACGACTCCCCCTACGCCGAATGCATCAGCAACGGAACCTAAATTGACACTTGCTCCGCCTCCGGAATCTCCGCCTTCTGTAACAGAATATTCCTGAGGATCAAAGTATCTCTTAACCCCTTTCGAAGATGTCCCAAAACAAGCCGCTTTGTCGATATAGATAACACGTGAAGTCTTGTTTTTAATCATGATTGCATATCTTGTTCCTCTTTTACTCCAATATATGTCGTATTCGTCTCCCACACTCTCTCCCGATGCATTCCAGCAATGTCCCATGTGCTCTAAGGATATCTCAATATCTTCTGTTGAAAGAATAGAAGAGGAAGTGACGCCGAGTGTTCCTATTACTGCATCGGCATTTTTAGTGCTTTCCTTTTCGGGATTTTTCCGTATATATTCGTGCCCATCGTTATTGTATTGGGCAATCAACTCAGCATTGTCGGCAGCTGCTTTTGCCGGTATCGGTTCGGAAGGAGTTTGGGACGATTCTGTATGGCTGTCGGAGGAAGAAGAGTGCTCTCTCTCTGCTGTGGAGGGGGCAGAGGGTGCGTCTTTGAAAACGTCCTTTTCGCCATTTTGATATTTTATCATGAAGATGTCCGCTTTCTCTAAAGTATAGGTGGGCCCATCCGGGTTTGTCCACTTCTTGTATTCCACTTCCGACTTGGAAATCTTGAGTATTTTGGATGTTATTTCATCCCCGTTTCGGCAAATGATTACATCTTGTGCAAATGCCGATAAGGGTAGCGCACATAATATGTAGAGCAATATTTTTTTCATCTGAATTATAGGTGTAAGTTTAATGTTTTGGCTTAATGACCCGACATCCGAAAGCCGGATGAAGTCTGTCTTAGTCCGCTAAGTATCGAGAGGAGACAAATAAAAAGCGTGGACTAATTACTTCGTCTACGCTTATCGAGGTATCGCCAAACACCATTGCACCATATACGAGTAAAAGCCCACGTTTACTGACGTGAGCATTAACTTTTACTCTTAGGTGCTTGTTCTTAATTTTGGCGAATTTCGATAAGCAAGAATAAAGCTAACGCTTTTTTATTTTATGTGTCTTTAGTTTTATTTCATCATAGGCAGATTATTTATTGGAAAGTGCATATTTGCTGATACGAATACTTTCTTGCTGGCAAATATAGGGATTTATTGATGTCTGACAAAATTATTAGCGGACTTTTTAGAGCCGCCTGAGATGGCCTCAAATGCATATTTCTGTCTCAGATTTGCATGACGCCGCCGTGTAACGTGCATGACGCTGCCGTGTAACGTGCATGACGCCGCCGTGTGACTTGCATGACGCCGCCGTGTAACATGCATGACGCTGCCGTGTAATGTGTACGACGCTGCCGTGTAAAGTGGGAGTGCTTATTGGAGCGGGACACCATTATAGAACTCCAATATTTTCATGCGTAGCAGATATTCACATTTGGCTTGCAGGGCATCTTGCGATGCTTTTTCCAATTTTTGTCTTGCAGAGGATAGATCCAGCGATGTTGATCGTCCTACGGCATATCGTTCGGATTCATACTGATAGGAGAGCTGGGTGGCTGTGTGTGCCTTTTGGGCTGAAGCGAAGTTGTCTCGGGCAGCCAGGGCAGCATAGAAAGCTTGTTGAATCTCTTTGTGCAAGGTCTGTCGGGCATCGGTCAGTGCCAATTCTCGACTGCGGATATTCAGTCGGGCTTGCCGGAGGTTGTTGCGTGTGGCAAAACGATTGAAGATCGGGATGCTTAAAGAGATCCCGATATATTCACTTCCGTTGAGGTCCATCTGATCGGCAAATCCCATGTTCTTATGATCATAAATGTAGTAATAGGAGTTGCTGTAAGAAGCATTGAGAGACAAAGAGGGCATCATGTAGCTGCGAGAGACTTTCATCTGGTGACGGCTGCTCTCCAGCTCGTAGCCTGCTGCCAAAATGGCGGGATGAGCGGATACGGCTTGCTCAAAGACGAGGTCTGGAAGCGGCATGTCTCCGGTGATGACCGATGAGGTATCGGGTTCGCTGATCTCAAATGTCGTGAAATCTGTCGTCAGATTGAGCAGCTGACAGAGTGAGAGACGTGCCATGCGAGTGTTACCTTGTGCCTGGGTCAGGTCATATTGGGCACTTGCCAATAGGGCTTCTGCTTCAGCTTGTTCGCTTTGCGGTTTTTTGCCGGAGAGGACCATTGATTGTGCTACAGATAGTTGTTCCCGGCTGAGAGTGACCTGCTGAGTCGCAATCTCTTCCAGTCCTTTATAATACAGTGCATTAAGATAGGCTGTCGCAACATTGATGCTGACATCTTGTCGGGCTTTTTCCAACTGGGCGGTCGCCGCTTTTAGGCTGAATTTGTCCGCTTTGACCTGATTGGGGATGCGAAATCCGGTAAAGAGAGGGATCGAGGAGGAGATGTGAAAAGAGGTGGAGGCGGAGGTTTGATCGACAGTAGATCCGTCTCGTCCGGTGCTTCGTCCGAAGCCAAATCCCTGACCAACTGAGGCATTCAGATCCGGTAGTCGGCTCATGCGCGAGGTGTGTAGCGAGATTTCTTGAGCCTCTTGCGAGAGTCCTTGTTGGTGGATAGTGATGTTGTGTGAAAGGGCATAGTCGATGCACTCTTTCAGTGACCATGTTTTCGGGGTTTGTGCCATCAGAGGAAAGGCAAGGGAGATCAAACACCCGCAGCAGATCGACGTCTTGGATATCATAGGGTTACTGAATGGGTTAAGGTGGGACTATTATTTTTGGATACCTCTCAAAATCATGTCAGTCGTGATGCCTTGTGTCGCTTCGATATAGAGACCATCACTCATGCCGACTTGTATCGGGATTTTTTCAAACGTCTGCAGGGCATCGCCGGGAGCAGAGGTCATGCGATGGACAAAGACAGAGTCGTTGGCAAACTCCACTGCGGTTTCGGGGATGGTCAGCACTTGTTTGCGCTCTTCCAATATGATCTCGGCATTGGCACTATATCCGGCTCGGATCGTTATGCTGTCGGCAATCTGTGCTGCCGCTTTGATCTCAAAAAGGACTGCTCCGTTGCTCTCGGTCCCTTTGGGAGAGATGTATTCCAGTGTGGCAGGAATGGAGACTTCCTGAAGGGCTCCGATGGTCAGACGGATCGGCATGCCGGGCTGCAGCCTGCCCACCTCTGTCTCATCGATGTTGCCGCGGAAGATTATGTCTGACATATCGGCAATGACTGCGACTGTCGTACCATCATTATAAGAGTTGGTGTTGATGACCGACGTACCGACTTTGACCGGTATGTCGAGGACCGTCCCCGTAATGGTGCTTGTTACGACTGTCGTATTGATTTTGCCGGATCGCTTGCTGATGCCTTCTGTCAGGATGTCCAGGGCATCTTGTGCCGACTGCACCTGTTCGCGTAGTTTGTGCAGATTGTTTTGACTCTGCTCATACTCCTCGGTTGAGAGGACCCCTTTGCCATAGAGGACTTCTGCACGGGCATGTTCCCGTTCTCCCTCTTCGAGAGAGAGTTGGGAGGTGCGGAGATTACTTTGAGCATTGCTAAGTTGGGCGATGTCGGGGATGACGCGGACCTTTGCGATGGCGTCACCTGCTTCTACCAAGTCTCCTGGCTGCACATAAATCTCTGTGATGATGCCCTGGATCTGAGGCTTGACATTCACTTCGTCTCGCGGCTCTACTTTACCGGTGGCCTCTGTCTTCTTATAAAGGTCGCGGACCTCGGGGGTTACCACTTCGTAGAAGATCGGTGTGGGTTGCGACTGCTTCCATAAAAAGTAGAACGTATAGATGACCAACGCTCCTGCCAGACACCACATGATGATTTTAAAAATCTTTTTCATCTCTCTGTCGATATTAGTTGATGATTTATTTATATTATTTTTTCTCTTTATTATTGTCTCAATGGAGTATTTAAGTTACTCTCTCTGCATGATGTCCCTATTCGTCACGCAGAGCTTCGATCGCCTTGATTTTCATAGCTCTTCGAGCCGGCATCCATCCTGCCAGCAGTCCACCGACGAGCAGGATCAAGAGGGCAGCAACAGCGATGTCAAATGGGATTTGTGGACTGGAGAAGAAAAGATCTTCATCGGCTCCTGCCGCTGTGATGCTGTCGATGAGGGCTAAAATACCGATGCCGGACAACAACCCTAAAATCCCCGATGCTGCAGTCAATACGAGACTTTCTGCTATGATTTGCCCTAAGATGGTGCGGGGTGTCGCCCCTATGGCTCTGCGTATGCCGATCTCCTGTGTCCGTTCTTTTACGGTGACGAGCATAATGTTAGAGATGCCGATCAGACCGGCCAGCAAAGTTCCCCCTCCGACGATCCAGATCAAGATGCCGATGCCCCAATAGACCGCAGAAATAGTGGCGATGTTTTCCGATAGATCAAATGTCCAGATCGCTTTCGGGTCATCGGGGTGGATGTGGTGCTGCTCTTTGATCCACCCTTGGATGAGGGGCTTGTAGAGGGCGGTTGGGCAATCATCCTGCAGTGTCACGATGAGCATTTCGACATAATTCTTATTGAAGAGTCTTTGGGCTGTCGTGTAGGGAATCTGAACGGCTGATTTAACATTGAATCCCAATTGGATATTATCGTTAGCTGTTGTTACCCCTATGATGGTGTAATAGATGCTTCCTGCTTTCAGGATTTTGCCACAAGGATTTACCCCTTCAGGAAAGAGTGTCTCAGCTACTTGTTCTCCGATTACACAGACTTTGCGTCGCTCGCGGATGTCGATTTCATTTAGATAGCGTCCCCACAGTATTTTCTGAGGTGAGGTATGCAGATAGGAGGGTGGGAGTCCCATTACTTCAAAGTTGCCGGACGCATTTCCGACGGAGACTTCTGATGAGGAGGTCCAAACGATGGGGGAAAGAAAGCGAAGTTTGTCTCCCAATCTCATGTTGAGCAACTCCAGGTCATCGTTGTCCATGTTCCAATCTCGGTATTTGCCGAAACCTTCATATGCCAATGAAGTATGATTGGAAAAAAGGATAATGCTGTTGGCCGGGATGGTGTCAAAGCCTTTCATGATACCATTGCTGAACCCGAGACCGCACCCCACCAGGATAACCAGCATGAACATGCCCCAAAAGACACCAAATGCCGTCATGATGCTGCGCCACTTTTGTCGCCGGATGGTCAATAATATCTCTTCCCACAGATCTGACATATTGTTATTTGTGATGTGTTATAGTCAATATTATAAATGATAGTCACTAACTCTTTTTTGTAATGGAAGGGGTTTCCCCCTATGTTCCTTCCTCTTTCTTGGGTGTCTATTGAGCAGACAACGCCTCTACGGGTTTGATGGAGACTGCCCTCTTGGCGGGGATATATCCGGAGATCATCCCGGCAAGGATCATCACAAGTGTGGCCGCGATGATGACTCCCAGATCGACTGTCGGATTGATAAATACGGTCATGTTACCCTCCGTCGCAGACATAGAGAGGATAGTAGATACTAACTGGGTCAGTCCTATGCCTAAAAACATCCCTATATAACCGAAAAGCACAGTAACTCCGACAGACTCCAACAGGACAAGGCTGACAATAGAGAGGGGAGAAGCCCCCAATGCCTTTCTGATGCCAAATTCTCGAGTCCTTTCGCGCACGGTGATGAGCATGATGTTAGAGATGCCGACAATGCCGGCAATGAGTGTTGCCAAACCGATTATCCAGATAAATAGTTTGAGGGAGGAAAACAGAGTAGTTATGTTCTGATACTCTTCATATACGTTGCCGATCCATAGTGCTGAACGGTCTGTTGCTTCAAAACTTTTATACCTTCCCAGTGCGGCACGAAGGTTACGGATAAAGGCTTCGTTTTCGTCTATGGTGTTGATGTTTTTTACCCATAGAGCGACTGAGGAGTAGTGCCCATCAGGAGCATAGATAGCTGTGCAGGTGGTCTGTGGGATATAAACCGACTCTGATGATCCGAAAGAGTTGGATGTGTGATAGACACCGATAACGCGAAAAGATATTTCTCCGATTTTAACCCATAGGCCGATCGGATCTCTTCCGTCGGGAAAAAGAACTTCGATGTTTTTCTCTCCCAGGATACAGACCTTGCGCCTCTCCTGCATGTCTGTCTCGTTGAAGTCTCTGCCTTGGACGATTTGATTGTCTTCTGTTATTCGGATGTCTGAGGGGGAAATGCCGACTACCCTCGTGGAGATAAACTCCTTGTCATAGACGATGGTGGCAGAAGTCGATATCTTCGGACTGACAGAGATGATCTTGTCCGGAAAAGTGTTGAGTAGAAATCGGATATCCTGGGCATTAAGGGAGATTTTCCGTCCTTCTTGCAGTCCTCGGTAGGTTTGTGTTGTTCTGCCCGGATGCAGGGTGATGATGTTCATGGGTGATGAGCCGAAATTGTTCATAATACCATGAATCAATCCGTTTCCTGCACCTAAAAGGATGATGAGCATAAAGATGCCCCAGGCGATGGAGAATCCTGTCAATGCAATACGGAGTTTATTGCGGCTCATCGAAGTTCCCACTTCTGCAAAAACGTCCCAGAACATAGGCTGAAGTTTGTGGTTAGATTAGTTGGGTGTCTTGGTCTATCAATCCGTCTTTGATATGTATCTGTCGATCAGTCTGTCGGGCGATGTCTTGTTCGTGTGTCACAATGATGACGGTCATCCCTTGTTCCCGATTGACTTGCTTCAATATGTCCATCACCTCTTGTGTCGTTTGGCTGTCGAGCGCACCGGTGGGTTCATCGGCGAGGATGATTTTGGGGCGTGCTATGAGCGCACGGGCTATGGCAATACGCTGTTTTTGTCCGCCGGACATTTCTGTGGGATAGTGAGAGGCATGAGATGCAAGGCCCATCATCTCTAAATATTGCATTGCCATTTCGTTCCGTTTCTTTCGGGAGACTCCTTGATAATATAAAGGGAGGGCCACATTTTCCAATGCAGTTTTAAAGTTGATCAAGTTAAACGATTGAAATACGAAGCCGATGAGTCGGTTACGCAATTGTGCAGCGCGCGTCTCTGAGAGATTTCTGATAAGAGTCCCCGCCAGCGTGTAAGAGCCTTCGTCATAGTCATCGAGTATCCCAAGGATGTTGAGCAATGTGGATTTTCCACTCCCGGATGCGCCCATAATGCTGACCAATTCTCCCTCAGAGATGTGGAGATTGATCCCTTTTAATACATGGAGCGGAGCTCCGCTGTAATAGGTCTTGTGTATGTTTTGAAGCGTAATCATAAATATTCTAATATTATAGACGCAATAATCGGCTGATTGTTACATGCCTCCACCACTTTTTTTAATCCTTAATCTAATGACCGATTTTGGTTTATTTCGGCTGATAGAGTAATAAGTGATAAAAATGATTGTTGGGTGCAAATATAGAGAGAATTATATTACCTACACCTTGTTTGAGAGATTATTTATTTGAATATAACTATTTTTAAGGAGATTGTCTAATTCTTTTACCCCCCCCTATTTTTTAACTTATATTAAGCCCATTCGCAGAGAGATGCTTTGTTGAAGTCTTTTAACCCCTTTGGGTCAGTAGAGCGTCAAGTTGTTTTTTCGAGTGGTCGTATGAGGTTTACAGGAGAGGGGTAGGACATCAACATTTCTGCTTCAATGAGGCAAGCAATGTGTTGACCCGGGCGATGATGGAGTGACTATCGTCATTGAGAATGATGGCATCTGCTCGCTGCTCTTTCTCCTCTTGGGGCATTTGGCTCTCCATCCGTGCCACGACAGCCTGCCGTTCGGCCCGATCGCGAAGCATGGTGCGACTGATGCGGAGTTCGAGTGGGGCGGAGACGCACCAAACGAGGTCTGCATATCGGTCAAAGCCACTTTCGTAAAGGATCGCGCTCTCATAAAACACAATCTCTCCCTGGTGAGTCTCTCTCCAGTGACATAGATCTTCTCCGACGGCAGGGTGAACCAATGCATTCATCTGCTGTAGCCGTTGGGAGTCTGAAAAGATCTGGGAGGCTAAAAAAGTGCGATTGAGTGTGCCGTCTGAGAGGAAGGTCTCCGTTCCGAAGGTCTCTTTAAGGGCTGTCCTAAGAGGCTGATGATGCTGCATGAGGTGCCGGGCCTGTCGGTCACAGTCATATACAGCATAGCCCATGACCCTAAGTAGGGCACTGACTACTGACTTGCCACTGCCGATGCCGCCGGTGATGGCAATGAGTGGGAGTGATGACGGAGAATGTGTTTTCATTTGTTGTAATTGAAGTCCTATGAAATGCACAAAAGATATGCTTTGAGACTATGCAGAAGTGTCATGTGATTTAAAGTGAGATAACTGCAGAGTCTGTTATCTGAGTAACTTCCATCTGTTTGTGTGCTGCATGGGATAGTGTGCTATCCGGTAGCAGGGTGGGCAGGGAGTCGGCAGAGGAAGCTGCCACTTCTGTGAGGGGCACACTGTCAGAGGAGAGATAATTGTAATTCTTTTCCTCGATAATGTATTCGACGCTATCCGGGTAGAGATGGATGTATGAGGCCGTTGGAGAAGCCTCGACAAGATGTATCGGGATTCTTTTCTGCTTTTCGCTGAGTATGTCCAGATAGGAGACTTGCAGGCGGAATTTGTCTGCGGTCAATCGTTTATATTCCTCAATGCTGACATTGCAGCGGATAATTATCTCCATGGGGAATATTTTGAGGGTCAGTGTGTCCGGCAGGTCGATGATCTCGATAGGGATGTTGCCAATGGCTTTTTCGGTATATTCTTCCACCATGATGTCCAATCGCACACTTTGGGGTTCTACCTTGACTGCTGAGGGGACTCTAAGCGGTAGATGCTCTCTGACAGAGGTGGTAAGATCTTGATAAAGTCTGTTTTCGGTATATAAGGCTGAGAGTGTGTCCAGGATGGATTCCGGAGCATAAGCCAAAACAGAGTCTGGAGTAAGTCTGACCTCCTGGCATCTGTATTGCACTCGAGCCAAGTAGTCCCCGGAGAATTTTACAGGGATTCGTTTGCCTCGTGTCATAGCAAATCGGGCATCGATAAATGCCGGTGTGATGGCCATGACTTGTGACCCGCTCTCCAGTTGATCTTGTATGAGGTTGCGTAGCTCCGTCGCCGAAACGCGGAAATTGCCCTCTTCATCGGCATAGCGCGGAAAATCTATCTCAAACGCGTTCAGAGAATTGGAGAAATGGTATCTGACCAGGGCGATGTTTTTGTCCTTGACGGTTACTTTAAGTTGTTGGGGAATGGCGGTAGTGAAGACCGCATTTTCGGGCATATTTTTGACGATAAAAGTCACGTCATAGCTGCCATCTGTCTCCTCATAGACATTCTGAAGAAGCCAAAAAGAGGCTGAGAGGAGCAAAAATATTAAGAAAGTCATCACTTCTTTAGTATTGGGACGACTAAAGAAGATGATGACTTTCCTATATAGTTTGGACCAGCGTCCGCTTCTTGCAGAGGAGGACATATTTAATGCTTGAAGATGTTAAGGTGCGCTTTGCTTAGGATTGCATTTTGACACACCTTATGAGACTATGTCTAAACTTGCATTCAGACATAGACTCTTAGGTCAAAGTTATTTCTGCTGAGTCTGTTCTACGTCAGACATGTCTTTATAGACGCAATCTTTTGCCACAGTGACGCGGGTATTGTCCGGTTTGAGACGAACGATGAAACTGTCCACCTCCTCAATGCCTTTCTTATTGGGGCGCTTGATAACACCGTCGATCTTCCCTTGCAGACCACCGGATGTGATCACGGAGTCACCGGGTTGCATATTATTACGTTGCTCACGGAGTTTTTTCTGTTGTTGCTGCTGTGGGCGGATCATGAAGAAGTAGAATACGACAAAGATACCGATAATGAAGATCCAGTTACCTGCACCTCCTCCTGTGGCACCACCAGCTTGAAGTAAGATAGTGTTGAATTGCATAATGATTGGGGTTTTATTAAAGTTTGAAATTATTTTTGTTAGGGTTTAAATATCACACCTTCCTGACGAAGGTTCTTAACGATGCGATCCAGGATACCATTGATAAATTTCGCACTGGTTGGAGTGCTGTAGTATTTGGACAACTCGATATACTCGTTGAGAGTAATATTGACAGGTATCTCCGGGAATGCGATGATCTCAGCGATGGTGCATACCATAATCACTCGATCCATAAATGCGATACGATTCACCTCCCAGTTGTTGGCTGTGTCGCCGATCATTTTGAGGTATTGGTCAGCATGGTCGATTGCTGCCGTATAGAGGCGTCGTGCAAATAGCCGATCGTCATCAGACTTGAACATGGGCAACGTCTCCATTTTTTCGTCCTCCTCATGAAGTTTCTGAAGGGTCTTTACGACAAACGAATTTACAATCCAGAGATCGTCATTCCAGTAGATGTCTTTCTCTTCGAGCACCTCTTCGAGTTTGGCATTGGCATGGATGGTGGTGTTAAAGAGTTCTTTCCATAGCTCTTTGTCTGCTGCAAATGATGAGGGCACTTGCTCCTCCATATATGCCATATAGACAGGGTTGGTCAAGATTTCATCCATGAGGGCACGATAGAGTTCGGTGTCAAAATCACTGATCAGGTTACGTTCCTCACAATAGTTTAACACTCCGCTGCGCTCCCGGATATATGCCGCCACACGATTATTGACAAAACGCATATTGGGATTGCGTTCCTCAGCCGTAGGCATATATTTGTTTTGCGCTGACTCCAACTGAGCCTTGCGAAAGTCTGTCACTTTAACAATGAGGGCCAGCATATAGTTGTAGAGTTTGTATGCTGACTCCATAGAGTACATCAGTTCCTCTTCGTCACACAATACGTCATCGAGCCCTCTTTTTTTCAAGAAAGCATAGACAAGCTGGATGACTTTGGTGCGGATCAATAAACGGTTAATCATTTCTATGAACTTATAAATCGGGGCAAAGATAATGCAATTCGAGCGCAAAAACAAGAAATACGCTGTTTTTGTTGGTTTGATGGTTTAGGAGTTTAGGGGTTTAGGAGTTTAGGGGTTGAAAATATAAACCATTAAACTTTTAAACCAAACAAGGACTTCGTCCCGCTATGGCAGATGGCTTTTTAGGGCTGCACACCACGAAAGAGCAAAGAGGAAAACTGAAAGGTGAGAGGGGAAAGGGGAAAGGAGAAAACAAAGCCATAAGCTATCGCCATCAGCCATAGCAGGGCGGTAGCCTCATAAGCCCTCACTGGACGCAGTCCCTAAACCCCTCAACCTCTCAACCCCTCAATCAAAAAGGCAGCGAGTCCTTAAATTATGAACTGCTGCCTTTATTGATTTTATTTGAGATTGTCTTTTCGACAGGAGGGGATTACATCATGCCACCCATGCCGCCACCCATGCCGGGTGCCATTGGGGCTGCGTTTTCCTCTTTCTTGTCAGCGATCACACACTCTGTAGTGAGGAACATGCCGGCGATAGAGGCTGCATTTTCGAGTGCTACGCGAGTCACCTTGGCAGGATCGATCACACCGGCAGCGAAGAAGTTTTCAAACTTATCAGTGCGAGCGTTGTAGCCATAGTCACCCTTGCCCTCTTTCACCTTCTGTACGATTACCGCACCTTCTCCGCCTGCATTGGCTACGATCTGGCGCAATGGCTCTTCGATGGCACGCTTCACGATCTCGATACCGAGATTTTCGTCGTCGTTTTCGCCCTGGAGCTGTTCCAGGCTTTCGATAGCGCGGATGTATGCCACGCCACCACCGGGCACGATACCCTCTGCCATAGCGGCACGAGTAGCGCAAAGTGCGTCATCTACGCGGTCTTTTTTCTCTTTCATTTCTACCTCTGAGGCTGCACCTACATGGAGGACAGCTACACCGCCAGCCAATTTAGCCAAACGCTCCTGGAGTTTCTCGCGGTCATAGTCAGATGTAGTCTGTTCGATCTGATTTTTGATCTGGGCTACGCGATCAGCGATGCCCTGCTTGTCACCGGCACCATTGACAATAGTGGTTTTCTCTTTATCTACAAGCACTTTCTCTGCCTTACCGAGCATGTCGGGTGTGGCGAGAGAGAGATTGAGACCGGTCTCTTCGCTGATAACGATACCACCTGTGAGGATCGCGATGTCTTGCAACATCTCCTTGCGGCGATCACCAAAGCCGGGAGCCTTCACAGCACAGATCTTGAGAGATCCGCGCAGACGGTTTACAACGAGCGTAGCAAGAGCCTCGCTGTCCACATCTTCTGCGATGATCAACAACGGACGACCACTTTGTGCCACCGGTTCGAGCACGGGGAGAAGGTCTTTCAGATTGGAAATCTTCTTGTCATAGAGCAGGATAGCAGGGCTGTCCATCTCACAGGTCATGCGCTCTGAGTTGGTGACAAAATAGGGAGAGATAAAACCGCGGTCAAACTGCATACCTTCCACGACATCCACCGTGGTGTCTGTACCTTTTGCCTCTTCCACTGTGATAACGCCCTCTTTCTTGACGGTCTTCATAGCCTCAGCGATAAGACGTCCGATCTCATAATCGTTGTTGGCAGAAACACGTGCCACGTTTTCGATTTTGTCATAGTCTTCACCGATCTCTTCAGACTGAGCCTTGATGTGCTCTACCACCTGAGCCACAGCCTTGTCGATGCCTCGTTTGAGATCCATCGGGTTGGCGCCGGCAGTAACGTTCTTCAGACCTACACCGATGATCGACTGAGCCAATACCGTAGCAGTTGTCGTACCATCACCGGCATCATCACCGGTCTTGGAAGCCACCTCCTTGACGAGTTGTGCTCCCATGTTTTCAAACGGGTCTTCGAGTTCCACTTCTTTAGCTACACTCACACCGTCCTTTGTGATGTGGGGTGCACCAAATTTTTTATCTACGATCACGTTGCGTCCCTTAGGACCGAGGGTGACTTTAACAGCATTGGCCAATGTGTCCACACCGTTTTTGAGCAAGTCACGAGCTTCTGTATCAAATTTAATAATTTTTGCCATAATATAGTTTATTGGTTTAATGGTTTATTGGTTGAAGGGTTTAAGGGTTGAGGGGTTTAAGGGTTGAGGGGTTTATTGGTTGAAGGGTTGAAAATATAAACTACTAAACCCTTAAACTTCTAAACCAAACAAGGACTTCGTCCGCTATGGCTGATGGCAATGGCGATGGCTTTTTTCACCTTTCACCTTTCCGTTTTCAGTTTTCACCTTTATTTGGTCATGAGCTTCGCGTGCTAAAAAAATAAACTTCTAAACCAAACAAGGGGCGCAGCCCCATGCCATGCCCTCGCAGCCCTTATGCTAGGATGGCGAGCAGATCGCTCTGACGCATCATCAGGTATTTCTCTCCTTCAAATTCGATCTCTTGACCGGCATATTTGCCATAGAGCACTGTGTCTCCGGTCTTGACAATCATAGCCTCATCTTTTGTTCCTTGACCACAAGCGATCACTTCACCCTTGAGAGGTTTCTCTTTAGCAGAGTCAGGGATGATGATACCTCCGATGGTCTTTTCTTCGGCCGGTGCCGGCTTAATGAGCACGCGGTCTGCAAGCGGTTGAATTTTCATAATAATACTTTTTTTTGATTGGTTTTACGATTTTTATATCTGTTTGTTATTTTCTTTTAAACGTCACATTGCGATTAAATGTTTGCCGCATAGTGTCACGTTTGAAAATGTTACAAACATCGTGCCAAACCCCGATTCCTCATCTCCTTTTTCTTTTTTTGTCAATTTGTCAATGCCTCTTTTTACAGCCGACATACATCCTGCATATACCGAAAGTCAGGGCTACGTGTCTGACCTCTTCAAAGCCCGCAGCTTGCATCATCTGCACGAACTTTTGCGGTGTCGGAAATCGCAGCACCGATGCCGGGAGATACTCATAAGCTCCGCGATGACCCGAGATCATACCTCCGATGATCGGTAGCAACTTCAGAAAGTAGAGTTTGTAACACGCTCGTATAAAAGCATTGGAGGGAATTGAGAGTTCCAGTATGACGATCTTCCCACCGGGCACCATCACTCGATGCATCTCGCTGAGGGCAAGGCCGAGACGATCAAAATTGCGCACTCCAAACCCGACCGCAATGCGGTCAAACGTCGCTTCATCAAAAGGCAGAGCTTCGCAGTCTCCTTCAGTCAGACGTGCGGTCACGTTTGCCCTTTTCACTTTCTCCTTACCGATGGCCAACATCCCCTCTGAAATGTCGATTCCGATCATCTCACTTCCCGGATGCAGTTTTTGAGCGATCTCTATGGTGAAATCGGCTGTCCCACATGCCACATCGAGCACCCTCATCGCTCTTTGCTCATCGGCGATCTCACGCACCGCATTTTTTCTCCACCGCTGGTCTATGTTGAGCGAGAGGAGATGATTGAGCCTGTCATAACTGGGGGCGATGTTGTCAAACAGCCTTCTGATCCCTTCCTTTTTAGCCATAAACCATTATTCTCCCAGATAATATGATGGCACAGGAGCCTGCGGATATCCCATAGATCGGTGTGCCACATAGCTTCGATAGATGCCGTCCTGCATGAGCGTGACGCGACGATCCTGAGCGGGTATCGCTGTCGTGTAAATGCGCAGCTCTCCCGGTAGCGCCATTACCACTTCCTCACGCCAGTCTCCATACAGATCTGCGATCAGCATCAGGCTACCCTCGATGCCGTTGTCCACCTCTGTTTTGTCCTCCCACTTGACGATCTTTTGAGGCATTGGTTTCCCACTGCGCCACCGCTCCATGCGTTCTTCGCGCGTGAGCGAGTTTCTCATAGTCTCGCGCAGCAGATCACCGTCCCACCACATCCAACTGCCACAGGGCGGGATGTCATCATTGTCGCGTATCTTTTGACCATCAGCCGTCAGCAGATACTTGTCGCTGCTTCCCCCTTTGGGGTCTTCCGATGCAAAACATTCGAGCCCCTTGTGCTTCGGATCGAAATCTGCCACCATGCCGTCGCCCACATGTTTGGTGCCGTGACCGATGTTCCACACCTGAGCGCCGGTCTTGGCATCCACCATGCAGACGCCGCGACCCTCGGTGTGATAAGGCTCGAGACAGAGATACACCTCCATCCCCGGACGACCGGGGTCGATGTCCGTGAGATAGACCTTATCGGGATGTCCCAAACCGGCTGACCACAGAGCTGTGCCGTTGTCATCGATCATGCACGAACCGAGGAGCATCTCGTCTCGACCGTCACCATCGACATCTCCACACACCATGCTGTGTGCCCCCATGCTTCGGATGATTGGGTTCTCCTCGTCACCATCCCATCGCCATGCCCGCACCAGCTTCTCGCCCTGTAGTTCCCATGCATCGACCACCATCAGCTTATACGTGCCTCGGCAGGCGAGGATATAGGGCGTCTTGCCGTCGAGATAGGCCATTCCGATCTGATTGCGATTTTGTCTCACCAGGTTGCCATATCGGTCATTACGCTCGGGCCAGTCCACCCTCGCCATCTCCCTGCCGGTCATGCCGTCCCACACGCTCAGATACTCCTCGCCGTCATCTACTCGCCCTTTCGCATTGCGCTGCGCATCGGCTGGTGCTGTTTTTAGAGCCACCTCTGCCTTGCCGTCACCGTTGAAGTCGTATGCGATGAAGGGGGAGTACCACACCCCCGGTTCGATGCCTTGACCGAGATCTTTTGACCATAGGAATGTCCCGTCACTCAGATATGCCTCGATCTGATAGGTGCGTCCGTCCATATTGCCCGGCATCCCGGGATCCACATTGCTGTCCGGAGTGCGGACGATGTAGTCATAGGTCCCGTCGCCGTTCAGGTCGGCCACAGCCACTTTCCCCACCCGGGCTTTAGGGTTTTTAAGTTTGATCGAGCGATAGTTGGTCAGTAGAGGTCTCTCCACGCAGAGTTTCTCCGATGTGCCGACCACCTTACCCTTGCCGTCGATCATCGTTACCCAATACTCCGCCTTGCCGGCTGCCGGATCGTGGTCTGTAAAGTCGCATACCTCCCTCAGAGGCTTTTTGGTGAGGCGTTTTTGCTTGCCATTGGCAGAGCGATAGAGATGAAATGCGACCTCTGTCGGATCGCTCTCCAGCAGTCTCCATCCGATGTGTATCCCTCTGCCGTCTGCTGTCGGGGCTGCCACCAGCCCGCGGTCGAGCTGCTCCTTGACCCGCTCTGTGGCATAGCCCTCGACCTGCGGCTTGGCCTCATGACCGGGATTGAGGATCTCGAAGTAGTAGTTACGTTCGCGCGTGTCTTGAGCCTGCATCGCGAGGCAAGAGGCTGACAGTGCGATGATCGCTGAAAATAAAAAGCTGTTTCTCTTCATGGTGCTTAAAAATTTTACATTTCTTATTATATGAATTACATTATATTATTTTATATGACCAATAGAGGGGATAAAGGTTTAATGAAAACTGAAAGGGGAAAGCAAAGCCATAAGCTATCGCCATCAGCCATAGCGGGCGCAGCCCTTTAAACCCTTAAACTCCTCAACCAACCACCCCCTCAACCAAATTGTTAAAAAATATTTTCTCTTCTTGACATTAACTTTAAAAAGTAGTATCTTTGCAATGAATGTTAAATGAAAGATAGATGAAGCGTTGAGACGTTGTTGGGTTTATTGCCCTTCATGTTTCAATGCTTCATCGTTTTTGTATCTCTATTCCCGACCGTCCGGACAATAATTCGTCGGCTCAAAAGGGTCCATTCACCGAGTTTTTTTGCTTAAAGGGCCGAGGCTTTTTACTTCACGAGCGTAGCCTCATTATTCAACGAGCGTACCCTCGTTGGTCGATGAGCGTACGCTCGTTGTGTAACGAGGCTACGCGTGTTAAAAATTCGCCTCGACGCGTTACCCCATACAAGCCGATGCGTGAACAGATGAGAGCCGATGCGTGATAATTATCTCACTTATCAATTTCTCCCTCGGTCTTTACTGTGATTTTTATGATTGAAACTTTGTCTTCTGATCCATTTCCCCCTATCTTTAAAAGGTCTCCGATGAGTTTGGCTCAAAGCCGGAGTATATACCCCCTAAAATGATATGCCGAAATAGCATTTAGGTGTTAATGTTTTATAAATAGCAGTATTGGTTGAAGGGTTGAGGGGCTGCGCCCGCTATGGCTTATGGGGCTACCGCCCTGCTATGGCTGATGGCTATGGCTTATGGCTTTGTTTTCACTTTTCGGTTTTCCCCTTTCTTCGTTCTCAACAAAAAATCCCGGGCATTATGTCTATTTCGACACAGCGCCCGGGGTCTTTATGGTCTCCCAATGTCGGGAGACACTCTGATTATTTCTCCTATTATTACTTCACGATGATCTTCTTACCGTTCACGATATAGATACCTCTTGTCAAGTCCTTAATAGATTCGACATGGACTCTCTGTCCACAGAGGTTGTAGATCTTGTTGCCGGTCGGTTCTACAATTTCCACTTGTCCGATACCGCTTTCGTCACTGCGGGTGATCATCAACTTGGTGATAAACACGTTAGTGCTGGACTTAGAACGTGAGAGCTTGAAGCTCTTGCTTCCTGCACCCTTACCCTTTTCATAAGTTACGGTATTCGGTTCCTGACCAAGGGCAACATTGTTCCAGATCATATTGTCTCCCTCGTCAATCTCTTCGCCATTCTCAAAGAGGATGTAGAGCGTACCGTTGGCATCTATATCTTTGTTTCTGTAACCGGTGATCTGAATCTGATCGTTGGCTTGCAACTCCTGTTCCAGAGTGATAAGGATATAGTCTGTCTCAATGTTGGCTCTCTTGCCATTGACGCTGATAGTGTAGTATCCTGCATTGGAGTAGTTTACACGACCTTCACAAGCACCATGTCCGGTGGCTACACCGCCCTTTTCTGCGGCAGTTCCTGCTGCACCTTGCCAGAAGTATATTGCCTCTTCAGGAATCTCGATCACTTCTTTGGCCATTACGGTCACCTCGCAAGTAGCAGTCATTTCGCCTGCCTGAGCGGTGATTGTTGCCTTACCGGCAGCTACGGCAGTCACCTTACCGGCTGCATCTACGGTAGCGATCTTCTCGTCAGAGCTGCTCCAGGTCACGGTCTTGTCTGTAGCATTGTCGGGAGCCACGGTTGCCACGAGGGTAGCAGTCTCGCCTTCGGTCAATTCTACGGCAGTCTTGTCAAGTGTAATGCCTGTTACGGCAATCACTTTAGCCTTAACGGTCACCTCGCAAGTTGCAGTCTTGTCACCGGCTTTGGCGGTGATTGTTGCCTTACCGGCTGCTACGGCAGTCACCTTGCCTGCTGCATCTACGGTAGCAATCTTCTCGTCAGAACTGCTCCAAGTCACGGTCTTGTCTGTAGCATTGTCGGGAGCCACGGTAGCCACGAGGGTAGCCGTTTCGCCTTCGGTCAATTCTACGGCAGTCTTATCGAGGGTGATGCCTGTTACATCCACTGTCGGCTCTTCTGCCGCAGGACCGGATACCTTAGTCACCACGTCAGGAAGATCGGAGCTCTTTGCGCTCTTGGCCGTAAATATGATGGTACTCATCTTAATCTCATGATCTCCGGCGAAATCATCGGCAGCCTTCACACTGAAATAGATGAAGTCACCGCTGGTCTCCCAGAAATATCCATTGGAAAGAGAGGCTCCGACTACGCGGATTGCTCCATCACTCTGCAACTTTGAGGTGAAGGTGTGATCGTCTTTACGATCTTCGTTGAATGTGAAATTATACTTCCCTTTCTTCTGCACGATGGTCAGGCCCTCTGGCATATATATATCAAACTGGAATGCCACATACTCCAGTTGTGACGGATCCTCTGCGCTGACATTATCAGTCTCAAACTGGATGGCAAGGTTCTTGGTCTCGCCTGCCTCAATCGAAAAATCCGAGATATAAAACTTATCCTCGGCTTGTGCACCGGCTGCGGCTCCGAAGAGCGCAGTAACCATGGCTACTCTTGCGAGCAGCCATGATTTCATCTTTTTACAATTCATTTGATACATTATTTAATAATTATATTCAGAACATTTATTTTACCATCATCTTCTTACCATTCATCAGATATACACCCTTGTCGTGTGTATTCTTCCGGATGATACGTCCGTTCAGGTCATACAGATCTGCATCATTCATCTCTGCTCCGATGGCGTCGATACCTGTTGCGCTGCCCAATGGGAGTGTTGCCACTGCATCTTCTACCTGAACCAATCTGCCTGTACGGGTCACGACGTAAGCCTCAGTGATAGTGATTTCGGCATCTGTCTCAGCTGCGAGAGCAACCTCCATCAACTCGGCAGTGTCAAATGCCTCGTTGGTCAACGATGTGATGATCACACGTACCTCACCCTCACCCATGGCACGGAATGTCGCAGTGTGGTTGCTGCCGGTGGTTACACGGATGTCACGGAGTGAAACGCCCTCGGGGAGGATCAGGTCATACTGCATGGCCACATATTCGGAAGCATGGTGGAGACCCATAGTAAATCCGTTTTCAGACTCTCGGATGTCCATAGTCTCGCCGGTCATATTGCTTGATGCCAGTACTCCGGCAGGAGTATAATCTCCGAGCAGAGCATTGATGACCATCACCACGTCGTCGATCTTGATAATGTTGTCGCCGTTCATATCACCTGCGGCAAAGAGGAAGTTATCGGCGATGTCTCCGATGAGATAGTTGATCGTAAGCACTACGTCGTCGATGGCAACCGTACCGTTGTTATTGACATCGGCGGGGATATATTTCATCACCTCGATGACAGCGGTGACATCCTCCAGATCGTGGCGTGTGCCGTCCGTCTCAGAGATACTGATATTTCGGATCTCGATAACCTTATCACCGGAGATGTTTTCATCGGCCCGGAGGTTGAGATAGAGAAGGTTTCCGTCATTACCATAGAAGGTCGAAGAGGTGAGCGAAGCTACTGCTACGCGGACAGAACCATCTTCCTGAAGAGCCGATGAAACGCTCTGATCGTTTACGCGCTCCTCATCGAGAGTGATGTCATACTTGCCCTTCTTGGTCAATAATGAGATGCCTTCGGGGAGATAGATATCACACTGGAATGCAGTCACTTCACTCTCGTTGCTCAATGCTACGGGGAACAGGATGCTCTGACCAACGCGCATGGTGGTATCGTTCAGGACGAAATGGTTTGCAGTTTCAGTTTCCTCTTTAATCTCAATAATCTCCTTAAAGTCTTTCCAAACAGCAGCGCTCTCATACGCAGCTTTGCTGCCTGCCGGCACATAGAGTGTGGCAGCAAAGTGGTTAGATATAGTGTTTCCATCTTTTAACTGCACCGGTGTTTTGTGACCGACAGTTACCGATGTAATAGCCCAGCTCAAATAGAATGCATTGTCACCGATAGTTTTCACGCTAGCCGGGATTGTTACAGAAATCAGTCCATCGCAGTTTTCGAAAGCACTGGCACCGATGGATGTTACACCATTGGGGATAGAAATAGATGTCAAACCAGAATGTTTGAATGCATTATCACCAATGCTTGTTACGCTTTGCGGAATATTAATAGCAGTAAGAGATAGACACTGTCTGAACGCACTAGCTCCGATGGTAGTTACATTGTCAGGGATTATTGTTGCTTTGCATCCTGCTATCAAAGTGTTATTTGCAGTCTCAATGATTGCATTGCATTTGTTGCGAGAGTCATATACAGCATTTCCTTCAGCCACAGAAATGGACTCCAAAGCAGTTGTAAGGTTGAATGCTGCGATAGCGATAGAATTCACTGATGCGGGAATCTCTATGGCAGTGATTGCAGTTCCTGCGAATGCATTTTGTCCAATTGCCTTTAACCCATCGGGAAGAGTAATGGATTTTAACGCAATGCAATCTGCGAAAGCATTATCATTAATGCCTTCTAATGCAGAGAAGTGTTTAAGTTCGTTGAAAGAAGAGATTTCTGCATTGTTTTTGAATGCACCACCGATGCTTGTCACTGCAGCAGCCTCCACATAACTCAAGTCACCGTCACCATTGGTGTCCCATTTAGCCACGCAGATCTCTTTTACTTTGCTGTCAGCGAATGTGATGGCTGACGCATTTCCGTTAGTTAAGGTAATACCCTCAACTGATGTGGTTTCTTGCCCGGATTCGGGAACTGAAGTACCGAAGACATACATCCCTGTGGGGATAGTCGCCCATGCTGTGCTTGTAGTCAGCAATGCTGACAACACAAGACACATACTCTTCGTTTTGTTAAAGACTCGCATAATAAAATAATTTTAAAGTGATATGATTAATAATATGTATGAAAACTTACATTGTCATAAAAGATGTCAATCGAAAACGCATTAAGCTCTCCCAATGGAGTTATATATTTAGGTGCTCCCTAAAAGCTCTGCTATGCGTTTTTCTTTTTGTCCAAAGTGGCGAATCGTAGTTCGGAATTTTATGGCATTTTTATAAATAAAATAAGCTTTTGTTACTTTTCGCAGGGTGATTTAATCATGATTTTTTAGTTAGATTTCGCTGCAAATGTAGATGAATATAAATAAACAATGATTGTCCTTTTTGTCCTTGTTGGTTTGTCAGGATTATTTGTCGAAATTTCATTCGTCAAGTGGTGAATTATCCTTATATTTGCAACAATTATGGATAATAACCTAATAATATAAATGAATAGCACAAAAAGTATTGTCGATGATTTAAAGCAAAAGATCGAAGATCGTATGGGCAGAAAATTATGTGTCCATGGAGACTTTGTAGAACTTTCGGAAATGATTTTCCAAAGAGACAAAACCCATATAAGTCCTACGACGCTGAAGCGGCTATGGGGCTATCTGAAGCAGGAGTCTCCTGCTCCTCAAATTCGGACGCTGAACGTGTTGTCGGTTTTTGTGGGTTACAGGAGCTATGATGATTTTTGCTGTTATCAAGAGAATCAAAATGACTACTCCAGCGAGTTTGTGAGACGTCAGTCTCTCCATTGTTTTCTGATGCAGCCCGGCATGCAGATCCGGGTCAAATGGTACCCGAATCGGAGCATTGTCCTCAAGCATGAGGGGGATGGGGATCTGTTTACGGTGATCTCTTCGCTGCACAGCAAACTGGAGCCGGGGATGACACTGCACTGTGAAATGTTTACCAAGAAAGAACCGCTATATCTTAAGAATGTGAAAGGACCTTTTATAACAGAACCATGTGACTATATCTGTGGGAAAATAGAGGGCATAGACTATGAGGTGATATAATCATGATCTTTTCAGACTTTGTAGAGGCGAATAATACAAACGGGTTTTCTGCCTTCCGGGACAGAAAAACGATGACTTCGATTGTGGTCATCGAGGGTAAGAAGTTTTTTAAGAAACAACTGACTCCGGAGTATAGGGATAGCTTACGTCACAAAATGATGATGTATAAAGAGTTTGAAGTAGGCAGACACCACACCTCTCCTTATATCGTCCAATACACCGGTATCAATGAGGATGAATGCGGTCTCTTTCTCCTTATGGAGCATATCAATGGTGTGAATATTGCCCAAAAGATAATTGATGATCCTTCCTATTTTCGCAATCATCGGAAAACCGAAAAGATGCTTATTCAGCTCTTAAAAGCCCTTAAATCATTGCACGAAAAAAATGTAGCATATTTGGATTTGAAGCCGGAAAACATCATGCTGACACAGGTGAGTAACGATGTGAAACTGATAGATCTCGGAGGATGTTTTACGGATAGTAATGACTATACGGCAGAGCGAACTCAAGCTTATGCAGCACCGGAGTTGAGGGACGACCAACTCGGTGAGGTGGATGCCCGAACGGATATCTTTGGGGTGGGGATGTTACTGCAATATATAGAGGAATCGATTGAGAGCCGGCTGCCACAGAGGTTGTCTCGCATCAAAGAGCGTTGTCTCAATGAGGAGAAGAATAAGAGATTTGAGTCGGTGGACGAAATACTTAATGCTCTGAACAGAAGGGGACAGATCATCCGAAGCCTGCTGTGTCTTGTCGCTGTGATAGTGACGGGGATGGGTGTGTGGCAATGGTATGTCACGACAGAGTCTTATCGGGTACATTCCCTCTATTTCAGAAGTGATGCGGTGATCGAGGGGGTGTTTTATGCCAAAACTTCGGAAGAGAATCGCACTTGCGCTGTGATCGGACAAACATGGAGTAATCTTTATATCCGCGAAAAAGTGGAGATAGATGGACAATTATATACCACGACGGAGATAGTCGATAAGGCTTGTTTCGACAGGACAGAGATTATGAGTGTATCTTTCCCTAAAAGTTTGCGTCATATAGGAGAAGATGCTTTTTTTAACTGTGAAAAACTGGTGACAGCAACATTGCCCGAGGGAATGACGAGCCTGGATTTTGCAAGTTTCAGACAGTCCGGTCTCCGATATGTTTCTATTCCTGAAAGTTTAAAATCTATAGCTCATGCCTCTTTTGCCCGATGTAAAAATATCGAGTCTATCGTCCTTCCAGAGGGAGTGGAGAGTCTCGAACTGGATGCTTTTGCAGACTGTGTCAATCTCAAGAGTATCTCGCTGCCCTCCACGTTGAAGGTGATAGATCGAGGGGTGTTTTGGAATTGTCGTAGCCTTATAGAGATCCGGATCCCGGCAGGGGTGGAGACCATCGGTGAATATGTGTTTTATAATTGCCCTAAGTTGGCCGATGTCTATAACTATGCGGAGGAGCCTCAGCCTCTCTCCGTCATCTTTGACCGGAGGGATATCACTCTTCATGTTCCAGCTGCGTCGGTGGAGGAATATCGCACTGCTCCGCAGTGGAAGCATCTGACCATCGTGGGGGATCTGTGATCTGTGCATTTTATGGCTACTGACGACAAAAAAGCGCCCGACATGAAGGCAATCAGAAAAAAAGCATTATCTTTGCGCTGAAACATTAGGATGATCTTATGTGTCAGCGCATTTTGTCTTCTTTGGCTTTTCTCTGCCGTGTGACAGGGAAGAGCGTAGCTGTAACCCAATGAATCGATATGCCGCCCTTTGTTGCTATTATGGCCGATGGCCTGAGCACTTCCCGTTTTGGCTGAAGAGCTGCAGTTATAATCGGGAGGTGACATTCCTGTTGGTGACAGACATCCCGACGGAGGAGTATGAGGTGCCGGATAATGTGCGGGTGGTGCCGCTCTCTTTTGCCGAGGTGCGTGAGAGGGTGTGTGCCTGCTTCCCGGACATTAAGATCTCGCTCGACAGACCTTATAAGCTTTGCGACTTTAAGGTGGCTTATGGCTATGTCTTTGAGGATTTGTTTCGAGGGTATGCCTACTGGGGAATATTTGACATCGACACGATCTGGGGCAATGTAGTGAAGTTCCTGCCGGAGAATGAGGATTGCCGATTTAAGAAGTTGCTCCCTTGCGGACATCTCTCTTTCGTCAGGAATGATGAGGAGGGGCGTTTCTCTTTTATGGAGAGCAAGCTTTATGAGGATCTCACACCGTGGGATAAGGTTTTTGCTTCGCCCGAGAGCTACTTCTTCGACGAGGAGGGGGGCTGGGAACCTATCTATGTGCGGGACGAGGGGAAGCGTGTGTGCTATGATGGTCGGGTGACGTTTGACAACGTTTTGCCGCCGTGGCGCTTTGATCATTTTTGGTCAATCAACTTTCCAAAGAAGAGTCGATGTCTGATCTACTCGTTTGAGGAGGGAACTTTGTGCCGACATTATCTGTCAGGATGCCGCACCTGTCGGGTGGAGGAGATCAGCTATCTGCATATTTCTCGCCGCAGGGTGCGTGTGTGCTGCGATGATACTCACCGGTTTATCATCTATCCGAGCAGGATCGCGCCTTGGCGCAAGTTGACGGTATGGAGTGTGTTTTGGCTGGGCAGACCTCGCTATGTGGCGAACTTCCTGCGGAGGATGGCACGGCTGTTGGGTAGATAACAGAGGAAAGAGAAAACTGAAAGGTGAAAACTGAAAACAAAGCCATCACCATCGCGGACGAAGTCCTTGTTTGGTTTAGAAGTTTAAAGGTTTAGTAGTTTATATTTTCAACCCTTAAACCCCTCAACCCCTAAACTCCTCAACCCCTTAACCAATAAACTCCTCACCCAAATATGATAAAAACTCGCGAAGATCTGAATCGTTGTCTGATGATGGAACGAGCGTTCTATTGGGCAGACTATCCGACAACTAAACGGGCTCTTTTTTTCAAGTTTACCCGTCAGCATCAGTATGAGTTATGGAGATATGTGCGTCTTCTGAGAGTATGCGAATATCTGCTTAACAGCACTTCTTGCAGGGCGATTAAAATGATGCTGTTTTGGCTCTATGAGCGGAGAAGAAATAACCTGGGCAACCGGTTAGGGCTGTGCATCGCTCCCAATGTTTTTGATGAGGGGCTTTTTATAGACCACATCGGCAGTATAGTCGTCAATCCGTATGCCCGAGTGGGTAAGTGTTGCCACATCCATGGAGATTGCTGCATCGGTAACAATGGTTTTAATAATGAGGTTCCGGTAATTGGTGATCATGTCGATATCGGATGGGGCGCCATTCTGATCGGGGGGATCCGCATCGCTGATCATGTTAAGATCGGGGCCAATGCGGTGGTAAACAGGAGTGTGGAGACTGCCGGTGCGGTGTGTGTCGGTGTCCCGGCTAAGGAAAAAGAGTGATGAGAAGAGAGGATTTGAGTTTACAAGCGCTGGACTGGCTGCGATTTCCTTTGGCAGTGATTGTCGTCTGTGATCATACGTTTAATGTGTTGAATTTCACGATTAAGGGCAATCCTATATCGACAGAAAATGTCCCTGCGATTTTGGAGCTAAACCATCTGTTTTCTGCTTTTTTCAGGTTGCAGTGTGTCCCGATATTTTTTTTCATCTCCGGTTTTCTCTTCTTTTGGGGAGTGAGGTTTACAAGGGAGGTGTATCTGCAGAAACTTAAAAAGCGGGTTAAAGGTCTATTGGTCCCTTATGTCTTGTGGAATCTTTTTTATCTCCTGTTTTTTCTGCTCCTGTTTCTGCCGTGTTTTTCGGCTATTTTCCCCAACATCCATAATGCTCCATTGGATTTCAGCCTGACTGCTATAATAAATACGTTTTGGGATGGGTCGCAAGGGGTTATTGTCTCTCCCGGGGCTGGTATTAATCGGGAAATATATCCTCTGAACATCCCATTGTGGTTTGTGCGAGATCTGATGATAGTGGTTTTATTTACTCCGGCGATTTATGTGTTGCTGGTTCGTATGGGTAAGTGGTTTGTGATGGTGTTGGGCTTAGTGTGGTTTGTGATGGAATTTCGAGATTTCGGGCACCCGAATCAGTTGTTGACGGCGACGTTCTTTTTTACATGGGGTGCGTATATGAGCGTTAAGAATAGAGATCTGATCCGTGTGTTTGGCAGGTATTCTAAGTCATCATTGGTGTTATATATAACGCTGGGGGTCGTATATTTTTGGGCTGCTCATAGCTGTCCGTGTGTTTTAGTGCCGGTCAAGTCTCTCAATATTGTAGCAGGTCTGTTTTTTGCTTATAATCTCTCTGTTGGGCTACTGTCTAAACATTGTTGCAAGGTTTCCTCATTTCTTTCATCTTCCAGCTTTTTTATTTATGTGGCTCACATGGTGATATGCCGTGACTTTGTGAGAGTTTATTTTTTGCTGTTTCATCCTTTGACTCAGTGCAGCATACTCTTTGTCTATCTGCTGAGTGCTGCGACGACTGTTTTGTCGCTATTATCATTATATTATCTTTTGAGACGTTATACACCCGGCTTTTTGAGGGTGATCACGGGAAGATTCTAAAAGGGGTACACTCATAAGAAATCTGCCCAAAAATCTTAAGACAAACATATTAAAACCTAATGGCCGATTGGGTTCGAAACGAAATGAAGAGGGAGGATTTGCGTTCTCAGGCATTAGACTTGCTGCGGTTTCCGCTGGCAGTGGTCATTGTGGTCAATCATATTTTTAACATGATGGATTTTTCGGTACAGGGGGAGCCTGTGTCGGTGGGAAACATCCCTTTGATGGCAGATGTCAATAATGTTTTAAATGCTTTTGGCCGTTATCAGAGTGTGCCGATTTATTTCTTTATTTCCGGATATGTTTTTTTCTTGACTGCGGAGTTTACGGAAAGAGTGTATGTGCGGAAGTTGAAAAATCGAGTAAAGAGCCTGCTGATCCCCTATGTGTTATGGAATCTGTTTTCTCTCCTTATTTTCTTTGTCATGTTTCTGCCATGTTTTTCTTCGATATTCCCCAATCTGCATAATCTCCCATTGGACTTTAGTCTGTCTGCCATATTGAATACTTTTTGGGATGCTTCTCGAGGGATTATTTATGCTCCTGTCTCGGAGAATAACTATGCGATATACCCTCAAAATAATCCGTTGTGGTTTGTGCGGGATCTGATGATAGTGGTTTTGACTACTCCGATCATTTATCTTCTGATAAGGCGAGCCGGCAAGTGGTTTGTGCTCTTTTTAGGCCTTATGTGGTTTGTCTTGTCGTATAAGGATTTTGGGCATTTAAGCCAACTGCTGTCTGCGTACTTCTTTTTTTCTTGGGGTAGTTATATGAGCATTGAGAGGAAGGATATGATCCGAGAGTTTGGCAGAGTATTTAAAGTTTCTATGCTGATTTATCCATTGATGAGTTTGTCTCTTCTTTGGGTAGCACGATATTTGCCGGAAGCTTACTCCACGCTAAAAAGCCTTAATATCATTGCCGGTCTGTTTTTTGCTTATAATTTATCGGCTTGGTTATTGACTCATCGGATATGTAAGGTTTCTCCTTTTCTCGCATCATCCGGTTTTTTTATTTATTTAGCACATTCTTTAGTTTGCAGCTATTTAGTGAGAATTCTTTTTTTGCTGCTACGTCCATCGGACGGATGGAGTGTACTCTTCGTTTATTTGCTGAGCGCAGCGATTACGATTACGGCTCTGTTGCTGATCTTTTATCTTATGAGACGTTATACTCCGGCTCTGCTTAAAGTGATCGCCGGCAGGAAGTAATATGAGTGCGGCTTGACGCTCAAAGGGGCATCCTGGGTTTTAATGAAATACGATTTAACGAATAATCATGGCACAACCTCTTCTGTCAATCATCATACCTTTATATAATAAGGAAAAACAAATAGCGAGAGCCATCGACTCGATCCTGAAACAGGATTATAATCATCAGGTGGAGATCGTGCTGGTGGATGATGGTTCGACTGATGATAGTGCCAAAGTCGTAGCCTTGGTTAAGGATGAACGTCTGCACTATTATTATCAGAGCAACCAGGGTGTTTCTGCCACTCGTAATGCCGGGATAAAAATGTCACATGGGGAGTGGCTCATATTTCTGGATGCTGATGATCGGTTGTTGCCCGATGCTTTATCTTGTGTCTTATCACTTATCGGAATATATTCGGATGAGCGTATTATCGTCGGGCAAGTGGAAAATGACTGTATGCCGCAATACAGGTGCAGGCCTTCGCGTGTGACTCTCTGTCGTCATCCCTATCGGAGTCTGTGGCTTGGGGCATTTTATCCTCATCCCGGTTCGATGGCTATACATCGGACGCTGGTAGAGCAATATGGAGGGTTTGATGAGCGAATGTCTTTTTTTGAGGATTACGAATTTGCCTTGCGTGTTTTGCAGTATGGTTCGGTCGTTTGCACCCCTCAAGTGCTCTCTGCTTATTATCAGGAGCCTGAAGGATTAGCTTCTTCCCGTCATTTGCCCGAAAAAGAGATGGCTTATTATATCCCGGAGATGAACTACAAAGACTTTTTTGCTCGAGCTCTTTTATATGAAAATATCGAGTTTTCCCTTTTGTGCTGGAGAGAGGATCCTGAGGTATCTGCTTTTTATCAGCAGATGAAAGAGAAGACTTTCTCACGAGTGTATGATGCACTACACTGGTTGAGACAAAAATTGATCAATCATCATTGGCTTTGAAACTACTCTATTTTACCCTGCAGATAGAGACCATCGGAGGTCTCAGTCGTATTGTCTGTGACAAGGTCAATGCCCTGGCAGCGCGAGATTATGAGGTGGTGATATGCAATGTCTCTGCCGTTCGGGTCCGGGCCGCGTATCCTTTAGATGAGCGAGTGAGGCTTATCTCTTGTCCGGTAGATCCTCAATCAGGTAATTTTTGGAGTCGGCTTATGCAAACCTTCCGTTCGGTGCATGTAGTGAGGGAGGTTATTGCGCAGGAAAAACCGGATGTGATAGTGAATGTTCACACTCCTCTGGTTACATGGATATTGCCTTTTATATTTCGTAGTATTCCTAAAGTGGTCGAGATACATTTCAGTCATCAGGGGATGGAACTCTATGCCCGACGAATGTTTGGCGCCCGGACAGCACGGATGAGACTGCAGCTTAATCGGTTTATATTTAGTCGTTATCATCGTTTTGTCACGTTGACACATGAGGATGAAAGGGTTTGGGCATTAAGCAATGGGGCAGTTATCCCCAATTTTACAGGAATCCCTATGAAAATAGACAACCCGCTCATTGAAAAGCGGGTCATAGCATTGGCAAGGCTTGTCTCTCAGAAAAGAATTGATCTGTTGATTAAAGCCTGGGAAAAGGTCGCTTCGGAGTTCACGGATTGGGAATTGAACGTCGTGGGCGATAGTCCCTATTATATGAAATATCGAGAGATGGTCATCAAAAGGGGGTTGGAGTCCTCATTGCACCTTTGTGGCGGTGTCAAGGATGTCTTACCTCTGCTGGATGCCTCTTCTCTTTTATGTCTCACTTCAGAGGTGGAAGGTTTTGGGATTGTCCTGATCGAAGCTATGCGTCGTGGAATTCCTGTCATGGCCTTTGAGTATGAGGGTGTCCATGACATCGTAGATGATGGTGTCAATGGATATATTATCCCCTTTGGCGATGTGGATGCTTATGCTGAGCGTATGAAACTTTTGCTCCACGATCGCGAAGAACGATTGAGGCTGAGAGAGAATGCTTTTGATTCTGTCCAAAAATTTGATAAAGATACGATCATGCAGCAATGGGACAATCTATTTACTGCATTGAAAGAAGAAAATTAACTAATCTATGTTGTCTTCTAAACGATTATATGTTTTTAATCTTCTGATGTCAGTTTTGCCTAATAGCGGATGTCAGCGAATGAAAGCTGCTCTATTACGCTGGGCCGGTGCATCTGTGGGTCAAGAAGTGGAGATATTTCAGGGAGTTAAGATACAAGGTGTTGGCGAACTGGAGATCGGTGATCGGGCATTTATTGGTCATGAAACACTATTCCTGCTCAATGAAGGAAGTCGTATCATTGTTGAGGAGTCGGCAATTGTCAGTTCACGATGCCTGCTCGTGACCGGATTTCATCCGATAACACCGGATGGTGAGCGAATACTAAGCCGGGAGGGGACGAGCAGTACGATTCGGATTGGGCAAGGCAGTTGTGTTTTAGCCGGAAGTATCATTTTACCCGGAGTCTCTGTCGGGCAAAAGGGAATGGTGGCAGCAGGTGCAACGGTGACAAAAGATGTCCCACCTTATGCTTTAGTGGGTGGATGTCCTGCTCGGCTTATTAAAATGTTACGATAATTAGATTGAAATGAATAGCATAGCCAATAGGAATCTTTGGGCCATCTCCGGAATCCTGATTTTTCTTTTTCTCCAAATAGTCTTGAACATCCCTTTTTCGGGGATGATGAACTACCTTTTTATTGCTGTGGCGATGTATTCGGTCGCTACAAAAATGGCTGCCGGGGGCCAATTGCGTATGAGTTGTGCTCTGCTGTTATTATTTTCTCTCTTAAGCATTTTGGTCAATGACATACCTGCGATATTTAAACCCTGGTCTCGTTTATTCCTTTTTGGTGCACTGTTTTTTGCTCTCTCTCCGATGGTATCGAATCCTGATGTCTGTCGGGTGAGACGACACCTTTTTATGGGTGTTTTATGGGGCATTGGGATTTTGACTATAGGCAGTCTTTTGGCTTATTTTGCAGGAGTGGGGCTCTATATGCCCGGTATTGTCAATAGCTACATGGGGCTGACTTCTCATGCTAACTTTCTCGGCTTTTTTGCTGCTGTCACCACGGTTTGGGTTGCTGCTCTTTTTTTCAGGGCAACCAATATGAATGAGCGGTTACTTTTCATCGCTCTATGGGGTGGTTGCTTGTTGCTCTTGTTGTTATGCGCCAGTCGCAGTTCGTTGGCAAGTGCAGTGGTTGGCTCGCTGATTATCATTTATTTGCGTAATCGAAATAATCTTTCTTCGGGTATGATCATCGTGGGTGTCGTAGTTGGGGTACTCTTCTTCGCCTGGCCTGTTTTAGAGCCTTATATGGGGACGATGATGAAGAAGGAGATGGACTTTGAGAATGCTGAAAACGTGATTGCAGCATCGCGAGGATCTATTTGGGATTTGCGTTTTGCCGAGATAGAACAGAATCCATGGTTTGGTGTAGGTGCTTATGCGTGTGATACGGAGCTAAAAGATGCAGCAATCTATTATAATAAGTTGACAGGGGCAATGGAACAAGGAAATTCTTATTTGGGATTATTGGCTCAAGTGGGATGTTTCGGTTTTCTTTGCTTTTTGTGGATTTTGGTTTCTGCCCTGCGCAAGAGTTGGCGTTATGCTACACGTGAGGCTACTCCCTATGCTCAATTGATGTTCGCCTTGCTTGTGACCGTGTGCGGACACATGATGTTTGAGGGTTATATCATGACTGCCGGAGCTGTTCAATGTGTCTTTTTGTGGGCATTAATCGGAAGTGCAGATCAGTGTGATGTGGTTGCAGATTATCCTGTGGCATGGGAGAAAAATGATCCTCCGACGCCGGAGCAATATATGATGTGTAAAGAATGGGAGGAGCAATATGGATAGTATTCCTTTGTTATTGACGGCAACAATCAACCCATTGGGGATGCAGGGCGCCCATTTCTCCCCGAAGGAGCGAGCCCTTATGTATGCCGATACTCTTAACTTCTATATTCGTACCTTGTCGAATTCTTTTTTGCAAGAGCAGTGGACGATAGTTTTAGCTGAGAATTCAGGATCAGATCCTGAGTCTATTCTTTCTCTCATCGAGAATCATTCTCATCGAGTTAGGGTAGAGTATCTGAATGTGGGAAGAGAGGACTTTGATAATTCACGAGGTAAAGGGTTTAATGAATTTCTTTTGATTGAGCAAGCTATCGAACGCTCAGAAGCTATTTCTGCCGCAGGATGTTTCTTTAAATTGACGGGTCGGATTAAGGTGCTCAATATTGTCTCTCTCTTACGAGAGTGTTTGCACTACAGGCAGAGTAAAAATGGGCTGTGTTTTCTCGCCGATTGTAAGGATCATCATTTATATGAAATGCTTCGTCTTCCGATCAACGGGCATGCTGGGGAGTGCCGTTATTGGTTTTCGGATATAGAGATCTTTCGGGAGCATATTATACCTGAACTTCCTCTGCTGAATGATTATCCCCCTACACCTTATCTGGCAGAAGATCTTATGCTGCGTCTCTGTCGTGAAGTAGAAGGACGTCCGGGTTGTCGTGTTAGATTTCGGACTCAGGCTCGCATATCAGGTAAAGGTGGTCATCACCTGGGTAAAGGGTGGAGCTTTTTCTACTCCACAGATAATGATTCGTGGATATTGCGATTTAAATGCAGTCTGAGACAATTGTTGCGTTGGTTAATTCCGATGTGGAAAGTGTAATTCCAATCGAACCTTTGTTGCGAGAAAAGGCCTTGGCGTTCTTACGACCGAATGGGGGGTAGGAATTGTCATTAGATTGGAAAGTTCTATTCTCCTTACATAAAATTATTAATACGAAATATCACAATTTAAGTTATAATAACGATGTTTCCAAAAACATATATAGGTCGAGTCTCTTGGACCGTTAAGTTTCGAAGAGCAATTTGGGAGGTGACTTATTTCTTTTTATTCCGTCCTTTTGGCACTAAAGTATTTCGACTATGGCGTATTTTCTTGCTCCGGTTATTTGGCGCAAAAGTCGATTGGGGTGCAGAGGTATATGCCTCAGCAAGAATTTGGGCCCCATGGAATCTGGAGATGGAGTATGAGGCATGTTTGGGTCCTTATACAATTTGTTATAATCAGGCCGCTGTTATTATGAGAGAGAGAAGCTGCCTCTCGCAATATGCATATATCTGTACTGCCGGACATTCACTTGTGGAGGTTAATAATGCAGAGACCTCCTTGGAGGTTGCTCCTGTTTTACTCGAAAAGGAGTCCTGGATAGGTACTCGGGCTTTTATCGGAGCAGGGGTTTGCATCGGCAAACGTGCTGTGGTAGGTGCTGCTGCTGCTGTTTTTAAAGATGTGGAGCCATGGTGTGTGGTCGGAGGAAATCCGGCTGTGGTGCTAAAATACATTAAGGAGAGTTCTATAAAAAGATAAAGAACTCACTAACATTGATAATCTGTATAAATTTATAAATACACCTTAATAGATAGGAATATGCTGAGTATTATTATACCTGTTTATAATGCTGCTTCTTATCTTGATGTTTGTATGGCGAGTGCGGTCCTTTTTATGAGGGATCGCAAAGAGATTATTCTCGTCGATGATGGATCCACGGATGGGAGTGGAGATCTTTGTGATCGTTATGTCGAACAATATCGAGAAGAAGAGGGACTAAGCATAGAGGTAATCCATTTTAAGGAGAATCGTGGTGCCAGTGCTGCTCGTAATGCCGGATTGGCGAAAGCACAAGGGGAATGGATTTGGATGATCGATGCCGATGATTTTGTTGAAGATGTCTATGTGTTTCGGTTTCCAAGAGATACAAGTATGTTGATTGCTGCTTATAAATGGTGTGAAAATGGAAAGACCATTTCTTATGATGTAAAGTCTGGAGATATTCCATATAACCTCTGGAGATGTTGGTTTAGACGAGATATCATCAAAAGGGAGAGTTTGACTTTTACAGAGGGACGTAAATATGCCGAAGATCAAGAGTTTATTTTGAAATATCTTTTAGCTTTGTCTGAAGCACAATGGGAGCATATTTATTATCAAGAACATACGTTTTACATATATTATGTAAGGGAGGGAACGGCCATGACTCGTCCTGGCGTAAATCGGATAATGGCACGAGATCTCTATGGAGTGATCTGTTCGGTATGGAAAACGGCATGGCATAAAGGTAAATGGCATCAAAGATGGGTGCTGAAGGAGTTAAAACGATTAGTTAAAAATCTGATAGTAGTTCTGCGCAAATGATAGCTGCATTAATACTGACCAAAAATGAGTCGTTGCACATCGAACGCTGTATCCGTTATGCTCAGCAGGTGTGTAAAGAGATTTGGGTAGTCGATTCTTATAGCACGGATGACACATGCAAGATTGCTACCGGCATGGGGGCACATGTTGTCCAGCATCCGTTTGTAAATCTTGCCACTCAATTTAATTGGGCGATAGAGCATCTGCCGATACAAGCAGAATGGATTTGGCGATTTGATGCTGATGAAATCATGGAGCCAGGTCTTGCTGCATTGGCTCGCAATGTAGATGCTTTGCCTCCTACGATCAATGGGATTTATGTCAATCGGAAGATTATTTTCATGGGTCATGCTTTGAAATATGGAGGGTGGTATCCTGCGCCACATATCAAAGTAATTAGAAAAGGTTATGGACGGAGTGAGAGTAAGATTATTGATGAGCACTTGGTCGTAACCTCTGGTGAGACTGCATACTGGAATGGAGATCAAACAGACTGGAACTTAAACTCTGTGGATTGGTGGTGGCAAAAACACATAGGATATGCACAAGTGGAAGCTGTCAATACTTATTTGAGCATCTGTACCGGTAACATGGAGGGGGGCGGTGTTAAACCGTCTTTTTGGGGGACGGACGCAGAACGTAAACGTTGGTTGAAACTTCGTTATGCAAAACTTCCTCTTTTTGTTCGCCCGATCTTGTATTTTCTTAGTCGATATATATTGTTAGGAGGTTTTTTGGATGGTCGTGCCGGATGGCATTGGCATACCAAACAAGGACTTAAATATCGATGGATGGTAGATAAAAATCTTAAACGTTTGGATCTCCTTGTCAAACAAAATTGTCCCGATAGGAAGTTTTCATATCATCTCGATGATGCAGAAGTATTGCTAAAAATGCTTAGAAAGGAGGAAAAATAAGAATTTGCTACCTGAATAGGTGAAATAAATATTCTTTTTTGTATCTTTGCCACCAAATTGAAGAGAGAATGAGATGTTAAGGTCCTGTTATCGTACACTATAGTACGATAACTTTTGATGGATTTCATAAAGAGTAAAAACGTATGAAATTAAGTATAATAATTCCCATATATAATATAAGACAATGGCTTAGCCGATGTTTTTCATCGTGTCTGAATCAAGGTTTGCCAATGTCGGACTTTGAGATTATTGCTGTCGATGATGGCAGTACAGATGACTCTCTATCTGAAGTGGAACGTCTTAAGAACGAAGCAGGAAAAGAAGTTAATTGGATTATAGTTCATCAAGAAAATCAGGGACTTAGCGCAGCTCGTAACTCCGGACTGCGTGTGGCTCATGGAGAGTATGTCTGGTGGGTAGATGGAGATGATTTTATTGAACCAAAGTGTGCAGAAAAGTTGGTTGCAAAGATGGATCGAGAGCAACTGGATGTATTATGCTTTGGGCTTAATCTTTATACAGATGGAGAACCGCCGGTTGTGAGTAAGTATCCGATACCGGATGAAACTCGAGGCGCTGTCGTGGATGGTCCGACGTTTATGCTTCAGGTCGGAATGCCTCCGGCTGCTTGGGCTGCGATTTATCGTCGAGATTTCTTATTGCAACATCAATTGGTGTTTATGCCCGGAATCTTCCATGAAGATCAGGAATTTACACCTCGGGCATACTTCTTGGCAGAACGGATTGCCCTCGAACCGATAATCGTTTATAACTATGTGCAAAGAGAGGGGTCAATTATGCAGACCTTAAATCCTAAGCGTGGGACAGATCTTTTGCTGATTTGTGATCGATTATGGGAATTTGCCCATCAAAATGCGACTCCAGGTACACCTATTTATAATGTTTTGATTAATCGCGTTTCGTTTTTGTTTTCTCAGTCGCTCTCCACACTCTGTCGATGTGGTATTTTTGAGTTCCCGCGTGATATAGCATCATTGCCTTATTATCCTTTGTCCATCAATAAGCAGATGTCCTCAAAAGAGCGAGCTAAATATCGACTGATTAATGCGAGTGTTCCGCTCTATATGAAGTTGTATAGGAAATTTAATAGCCAGCACTCCAATAAAAAACCTCGTCTCCGTACGCGGTAATACGGATATGCATATCATCTTTTTTCAGAATTGCGTCAGCCCTCACCAAATGCCTTATATCAGGTGTTTGGCACAGAGGGCTGATGTGGCATTTGTCACTGTCGTAGCTCCTTGCGTCACTTGTGATGGACGTGTTGGTTTGGGATGGTCTTCTGAAGTGACTACTGAACCGGAGCATCTTCAGGTAATGATAGCTCCATCGGATGATGATGTATTGAGACTATATGCCGATTTGGAGAGGAAGTCTTCGTCCGGGATCTGTCTCTATGGAGGTATCCGTGCTGATCGACACATTTTCAGATGGTTCCGTATGGGAATGTTATTTAATTTCCACCGAGGATTGATAACTGAGCCTCCTTATCTTTATCGTTATCCTTTGTGGATGCATCGTCTTCGTTTTTTAATCCAGGATTTTCGTTTTGTCCCCTCGATAGATTTTGTCTTTGCCATCGGTAAAGGTTGTGCTGATTATTATCGGAGTTGGAGCAGACGTTGGCGTGTCATACCTTTTTATTATACCCCTGCATTACCCATAGTCACAACTGATTTAAACGAGGGAGATGCTGATTCTCGTAATTTGAGCACAATGGATAGAGATGTTTCAAGGGTAGAAATAAAGAGAATCAGATTACTCTTTGTGGGGGAATTATCACATCGTAAAAATTTGATTCTCTTGCTTCGGGCATTGGGCTCTTTGTCTCCCTCCCTTCGCTCCGCGTTTCATCTTACAGTTATTGGTGGAGGAGATGAGAAGGAGAGACTACTCCAAGAGACGGAGCGGTTAGGACTTGAAGCGTATGTCGATTATAAAGGTGTTCTTCCCATGGAGCAAGTGCAGCAAGAGATGGCTGTTGCCGATGTTCTTGTCTTACCATCACTTCATGATGGTTGGGGTGCAGTGGTCAATGAGGCTCTCTATTGGGGAGTATATCCTTTGTGTAGCATTCGTTGTGGCGCTACACAGTTGTGGGATGAGATGCCCAAGCATATACGTCCTATTACTTTTTCGCCGACAAGTGTGGTCCAACTTTCATCATCTTTAGAGCGATTATATACAGACAGACATTCGATTTTGTCTTTAAGAGAGGAGCGTCGTCTTTGGGCTTGGCAGTATATAGCTCCGGAGTGTGCAGCGGAGTGTATGAGAAAGGCATTGGATATTTTTTGAAAAGAATTGGATCTATGAGAGTCTTGCATTTTATACCAAGCCTATCGCTGAAAGATGGAGGAACCACAACATACATGTTGCAGTTGGCACCGGCTTTGGGGAAGCTATGTGATCTTCATGTTTGTATTTTGGATACCCCTGCGAGTGAAAATGTAACTTCGATTGCAGGTGCAACTTTACATAAGATTCCAGGCAGTTTGTATCAATGGCGAGAGATGCGACGACAGTGGCTGGCTTTGTTAGATACTCTTTTTCCGGATTTGTTTCATGTCAATTGTTGTTGGATGCCTCAGTGCGCATTGTTACAATTTTGGTTTCAGTCATGGGATAAGAGGCATCATACAGAGAGAGGTGAGCGCCCTGTCTTTCTCTCTCCTCATGGGATGTTGGAACCATGGATTATAAAGAGACATTATTGGAGTCGGAAATTCCCTGCGATGCTTCTTTATCAGCGTCGGGCAGTGCGCTCTGTAACATCCGTAATAACAACTGCGGAAAGTGAAAAAGACCATCTGCTTGCCTTGAATTGGAATACACGAGTCAAAACCCTTCCTCTTGGAGTTGATGTCGATGCGATGCAGATGAAGAAAGAGTGGAGACACGTTCATTCTCTGTTATTTATGAGTCGGATACATCCCAAAAAGGGACTCGAGTTGCTGATAAAGGCCTTAGCTGCGATGAAGGATATGCCAAACTGTCCGCACCTTAATATTGTCGGTGATGGAGATCCTGACTATGTTTTAAGTCTGAAACGGATGGTAGAGACAAAAGGTATAAGTCAAATAGTCTTCTTTCTTGGACCAGTTTATGGAGAACGTAAGTGGCAGTTGCTTCGAGATGCTGATCTTTTGGTTTTACCGACTTATTCGGAGAACTTTGGCTTGGTTGTAGCCGAAGCCCTGGGGGTGGGAACACCGGTTATTACGACTACAGGTACTCCATGGCGCCTTTTGGAAGAAGAGGCTTGTGGATGGTGGATTTCTCCATCGGTAGAGGCTTTACATGCCACTTTGAGAGAGGTCGTGTCTTTAGATGCTGATCAATTAGAGTATAAAGGAAGATTAGGAAGGAGAATTCTCTCCAAACGTTTTTCGATCACAGAGGTTGCCAAAAAGATGTATTGCTTTTATGAGGGAGAAATAGCCCGCGAAGGTAAAAATTGATTGTTTAACATGTATTCTTTATATTTTGAGAGTAAAAAAGAGATATTTTAGGAAAATTATTTCCGATAATTTTGGTTATTATTATTTAATTTGTATCTTTGTCGTCAAATTTATAAACAGCATGATTTTTTGAGGAATACAACATAAATACCTCATTTTTAGCGTCACAAATTTCTTCTCAATAGTAATTGAACGAATGTATATGCACCAAGGAAGATTGTTTAATGTGGTTTGGATCGTTGCACTCTATTGTTTATGGGGTGGAATATCTGTCCTCGCACAGGAAAAAGGAGATATCATAAAGGATTATACGTTTGGCAGGAGCGTAGGAGCGGATACGGTCGTTATTGATGATGAAAATAACTTGTTTGTTTATGGAGACACAATGCCGGAAGGACGTTTTCGTAATCCTCTTGAGTTTACCCGTCGGGAAATCAAAAAAACTAAAGATCCACGTGTAAGAGATCAATATTGGTATGCCTTAAATGATACTTCTGACTGGAAGCGTTATCTGAAAGCCCATTATGCATTCAACTCTTTTCGAGATAATTGGACATGGACGATTGGGGCCGGAGCTCAGTCCGTAGTTTTGGATGGTATGGACGATGAGTTTCGTCTTGGCTCTCAGTTTGAAATCGGATTTATCAAAGATATTCATCCTTATTGGAGTGTTAGAGTAAACGGACAACTATCCAAATATAGGAAAAAAGTAAATACGGCGCATCTTTCTACATTTACAGATAATTGGGAGGACTATCCACAGGAAGAAGGCTTCTCATCATGGGAACAACAACTCAAATATTCGACAGTCACTTTCCGAGGAGATGTAATGCTTGATGTCCTCAATCTCTGTGCAGGTCGTGAGTTGATCTATAATCCTTTTGATCTTTATGTCTATTTAGGCCCTGGTTTGGCTTATTCTGCTCATGATCTTGGCAATCGTGAGGGGTCTTGTTTTGTCCCTTTTTGGTCTGTGGGAGGTATGATTAATGCTAATTTTTCTAAACGATGGGGTGTCTATCTTGACCTGAATGCTTCTTGGCAAGGAGATGATATAGAAGGTTTTGCAGAACAATGTAGTGCCTATAAGTTTTCTGCTATGGTTGGTTTAGCCTATAAATTCTCTCGAGTGATTCACTTCCAGCGATTGGGTTATGATGAGTCAGACTTGCAAAATCAACTTAATGATGCTTATCGTGAGGGAGATCAGTTGGCCAATTATATAAACAATCTTCCTTCCGGAAATCAGATGGTTCAGCTCCCTCCGGAACTTATTCAAGCTGCATTTTTCCAGATTGACCGTATCGAGTTGGCTCATGTCCATGTACTCAACTTAGGTTTTTATGCAGATTTGATCAAGAAAGTGCCGGGACAACACTTCCTCGTGCGTGGATTTGCCGATTTGGAGGTAGGATCTCGTAAGCGTAATGAGTGGCTTTGTCAAAAGCGAGCAGAGGTAGTGGCTGATGTCTTGGTCAACACTTATGGTGTCAATCCTAATCAGCTCATTGTAGGAGGTGGAGATTTGGAGTTGGAGTTGCCGTTCCTACGCGAAAATGGACACCATCGTTTCAATCGATGTGTTATCGTTGCTCCGCTTGGCGAAGACTATAAGATCATCAAGGAAAAGAGTTTCAAAGACGATAGTGAGTTGATGGACGGTCGTGTCAAAAGCAAAATAGAAAAGAGTTATTAATCTTCATAGGCCCTATTAAGGATATGAAAGTCTCCCTCGTAACCACTTGTCGAAATCGAGAACACACGATAGCAGAATCTGTTTTCTGTGTCGCTCGTCAGACTTATCCGAACATAGAGCACATTATTGTTGATGCTGCCTCTACGGATCGGACGATTGATGTGGTTCGTAAGTGTAATTCTGCTCGTGTGACACACTTGCTTTCCGAGCCGGATAGCGGAGTGTACCAGGGGCTAAATAAAGGGGTAAAACTGGCACAGGGAGAGGTAATCGGCTGGGTTCATTCGGATGATTGTCTCTATGATGATCGTGTCATCGAAGATGTGGTAAAGGTTTTTAAGACCACTGGTTGTGATGTAGTCTATGGTAATGGCATCTTCGTCGATGAGAAGCATCGTAATTGGGTGATTCGCGACTGGGTCAGCGGTTCGTTCAATCGTCAAAAGATGTTTAATGGTTGGCTTCCGCTCCACACGGCAGTATTTGTTCGTCGGGAAGTTTTTGACGAGTTTGGTTATTTCAGAGAAGATTATCAGATCGCATCCGATACGGATTGGTTGTTGCGTATTATGCTCCGCACTACTCTGCATGTGGAGTATCTCAATCGCTATCTTGTCATCATGTGCAATGGAGGACTCTCTACTTCTTTAAGCAAGACCTGGCTTAAGTGGCGTGAAGATTTAGGATGTTATTATCGTCATGGCATCACTCCTCGTGTCGCTTTGATAAAAAAGGTCTCTCGCAAGATTCCTCAATTCTTTTTGGCTCCGTTCAAGCAAATTCCTAACTCTTATTTTCGACTTCATCGTTTTTCCAAATTAGAAAAAGAGAAACTCTAAATTATATATATCTAATACCTTTAAAACATAGTCAGACGTCGATTTACCTCTATATACGCCGAGGTAGGTCGACGTCAAATGTTTTTGGAGTGCTTTGAGCCAAAAGTTTCCGACTTTGTAAAATTATCGTTATCTTTGCGGCAAGATCTGTTAATTTCAAAATAAAACAACATTGAAATACGATATTATCATTATCGGCAGTGGTCTCGGAGGCTTGGAGTGTGGATACATACTTTCCAAACATGGTTATAAAGTCTGTGTGTTAGAAAAAGAAGCCCAGGCTGGCGGGTGTATGCAAAGTTACTGCCGCAGAGGGGTCGCTTTAGATACGGGTCTGCATTATGTCGGGGGATTGGCTCCCGGCAACTCTCTCTATCCCATTTTCAAGTATTTAAATCTGATGGACCTTCCATGGCAACATTTGGATCCCTCAGGATTTGATCATGTGATGATTGGAGAACGTAATTTCCGTTATGCAGAGGGACATGAGGCTTTTGCTGAAAACCTGGCTCAAGAATTTCCAGCTGAACGCCAGGCCTTGCAGCATTATGTCAGTGTCATGAAAGACGTGGGAAGTCATCTGCACGATGCTATACTTCCTCGCGATGAGGTCAATTTTATGACACAAACACTCTTTGGGAGAAGTGCATACCAATTTTTAAAAGAGACTTTTAGCGACCCATTATTACCTCATGTTTTATGTGGTTCGTCTCTTAAGATGGAACTTAACATGGAAACTTTACCGCTCTATACCTTTGCTCAAGGCAATAACTCTTTTATCGAGAGTTCCTGGCGATTGAAAGGAGACGGATCTTTACTTGTTGACTCCCTGGTTAGAGACATCTGTTGCATGGGCGGAGAAGTGATATGTAAAGCTGAAGTAGAAGAGTTGATTGAGACTGGAGGAAAGATATCTGCAGCACGCCTTGTCTCCGGAGAGTGTTATGAAGCAGAGACCTTTATCAGTAATCTTCATCCGACAGTTACGTTAGATTTGATCAAAGAGAGTTCTTGTATTAAAAAGATTTATCGTCGCCGGATGCACTCCCTAAGCAACACATATGGAATGTTTACGACCTCTTTGGTTATTAAGCCGGGGATGTTGCCATACTTCAACTGGAATCAGTATGTCTATCGGGAAGCCAATGTTTGGGAATATTATAAGACCAATGATCCCGTATCAGGCATCTTGATCTCATGTCGTGTGCCGGAGGATGGCACAACAGATGTTCGCATCCTCGATCTGCTCACTCCGATGCCATGGGAAAAAGTTTCTCAATGGAGTGATACCAAAGTGGGCCATCGTGGCGAGGAATACAAAGCATTTAAAGAGCGTAAGACCCGAGAGTGTATCGACCTTGCCGAGCGGTTTATTCCCGGACTTCACTCGATGGTCGAGGCTCATTACTCATCTACACCGCTCACCTATCGTGACTATACATATACACCAGAAGGGTCAGCCTATGGTGTCCGTAAGGATTGGCAAAATCCTATGATGACTTTGCTTTCTCCTAAGACACCGGTCCCTAATCTGCTCCTTACAGGACAAAGCCTTACACTTCATGGTTTGCTGGGAGTCTCTATGACCTCCCTCTTTACTTGTGCGGAAATCATCGGTCGGGAGGCTGCTTATAAGATAACACAAACTAATTGATAATACAGAATTAAATTACATTAACTATGAAATATGCATTAGTAACAGGCGGAAGCCGGGGTATCGGTCGCGCCGTAAGTATCAAACTTGCCCGCATGGGTTATGCCATCATCATTAATTATGTCTCTAACACTACTGAAGCCGAAAACACGTTAGCTTTGATTCGCGAGGCCGGATCAGAGGGAGAGATGCTTCAATTTGATGTAGCTGATGCGGCTCAAACGCGCTCTGCCATTGAGGGGTGGCAAGCGGCACATCCCGAAGAATATATCGAAGTGGTTGTAAACAATGCCGGTATCCGTCGAGATAACATCATGGTTTTCATGCCGGAGGAAGACTGGAGCCGTGTCCTCAACATTTCTTTGGGAGGTTTTTATAACGTTACCCAACCTCTTCTCCAGCCGATGTTGGTGCATAAATATGGCCGCATTATCAATATGGCATCCCTTTCCGGTCTGAAAGGTCTTCCTGGACAGACTAATTACTCTGCAGCTAAAGGAGGTATGATTGCTGCCACCAAAGCCTTGGCTCAAGAGGTGGCTCGTAAAAATGTTACGGTCAACGCTGTTGCTCCCGGATTTATCAAGACAGATATGGTCGATGGATTGGACGAGGCTACACTCAAGAAGCAGATTCCGGCAGCCCGTTTCGGTACTCCCGAGGAGGTCGCTGAGTTAGTCGGATTTTTGGCTTCTCCCGCATCTTCTTATATCACGGGTGAAGTGATCTCTATCAATGGAGGTTTATATACTTAATCTTTCCCGTTTATTCGTTTTTAATGTTGATTTTTAATCTTTTCCGATTCTATTAAATCATAAATATAGTGAGGGTTAATCTCTCAGTACGTCAACGTCTTAACGAGATACTAACTATCTAACATTTTTATAACAATGAAAAAAGTTTTGTCCTTATTGACTCTCTTTTTGGCAGCATGCCTCTCTCTTGTGGCTCAAGATGAAGAGATGATGAAGCAAGCACAACAACGCTTTAAGGAGATGAAAACCCTGACAGCTCCGGTTACACAGACCCGTCATAATGCAATGCTGGCAGATGATGTTGTTTCTAAAGGGATGTTTTATTTTAAGAAACCCTCTAATATGTGTCTTACATTTGAGGGAGGCAAGGATATGCTTCTGATCAAAGGCGATGAGTTTACAATGGTAAGAGATGGAAAGCCCAGTACGATGTCTGCTAAGGGTAACACTCAGATGGAGGCTCTGAAAACTTTACTTAAGAACTTCAGCACCGGACAGGAAAGCGATGTGTCCCTGGATGAAGTAGCCGATGTCGATGTCGAGCGTGAAGGAGATCTTATGACGATGACCATTCAGCCCCGTGTCGCAGATGCTAAGGCTCGACGCAAGATGCTTTATCGTTCTTTTGTTGTAGTGGTGGATCTCAAAGCCGGTGCTCTTAAAAGCGTTCGTCTCAACGAGAAAGGTGCTAACTACACATTATATACATTTGGAGAGTTCACATTGGATGCTCCTGTCCCGGATAGCCATTTCCTCATTCCTTGATGTGTTATGAGAGCAGTCCCCTATGACGAGCAACCCACACTCGAGTACACCCATACCATCATCGTACGTTTTAGCGACATTGATCTTATGGGGCGTGTGTGGCATGGTTCATACGTTCGCTACCTGGAAGATGGGCGTGAGGCTTTTGGGCGACACTATGCCGGTATCGGTTATGGAGACATTTTGAAAAGTGGGATCCCGGCTCCTGTCGTTGATCTTGACCTTAAATATTATGCTCCACTCATGCTCAATGATGAAGCTTTGGTGACCACTCGTTATCACTATCGGCGCGGAGCCCGACTTGACTTTACTTATGAGGTGCGCCGCCGTAGCGATGGAAAGCTATGTGTCATCGGCCGTACTACTCAGGTCTTTATCGATGCTGCCGGAGAACTCCTTCTTCTTCCCCCGGATTATTATCTGGAATGGCAGAAAAAGTGGCTGTAGATTTAGAGAATTTCATAATTTGTCTTATATTTGTCCCACAATAAACTATTATTAACCTATAAAATATTCAACAAAGAACCAGAAAGTATTCGATGAACGCACATGAAGAACGTTGACTCCATGAGTCGGCTCTTCCCGAGAGAACCTTTAATAATTATTATTAACTAAGGAAAGCGTTCTTATTCGGACTTGTTAAAATATTGGATTTGAGCTTTTGCTCTTGTTCTCTTCCATTTGAATACCGCCAAACATTCATCCCCGAGAACAAGCAGAGGAAGGTTCATACCGACATGGGTGTGGACTATTCTTGCTTGTCGGTGGAAAAGGTCACTTGGCGGTAACCTAAATGGAAGGCGAGTAACGAATAGTTTACGCCTTTTCTTTTTATTTTTTATTCTAATGAAATCTTTAAGAACAATAGGGATGGCTCTTTTCGCCATCATCATGAGTGTGAATCTTGCATCTTGTAGTGACAGCGACGATGGCGGAGGCGAGGCTACCGGTCCGCTGGTAGGTATCTGGACGACCGATTGGAAGGATGGACCTGCGACACGAACCTATACTTTCAACTCTGATGGCACCTACTCTTGGGATGCCGGCGTGTACTCGAATGGAGGAAAGGGATACTATTCCTACAATCACCCACAGCTGACCATGTCCGAATCTGCCGGTGGCACCTCTTTGTGGACGGTCGTATCTATGGAGAAACAATATTTTGTGATATTTACACAGTCGGCAAATACCTATACTTTCACTAAAAGCGATGGCATGGAGGAAGAGCAAGTCGTCTCCGGCACGGTGCAGGGGCATGACTATGTCGATCTTGGACTCTCCGTGAAGTGGGCGACATGCAATGTCGGTGCCACCGCTCCAGAAAAGGAGGGAAGTTTCTTTGCTTGGGGTGAGACTGCGACAAAGAGTAACTATAACGAGAACACTTATAAGTGGTCCAAATATGATGATTGTTGTTCCAGTAGCAACAAACTAACTAAATATTGTACAAATGAAGAGTACGGATCTTGTCTTAACCAATATTCATATCATGGTCATTATAAATGTGAAGGTTTTACCGATGGCTTGACGACCCTCCAGCCCTCCGATGACGTTGCTGCGGTCAAGTGGGGCACCAGTTGGCGCATGCCCACACGGAAAGAGATGGAAGAGTTGGTGTCTAAATGCACATGGACTTGGACAATGAGAAATGGTTATACGGGCTACAAAGTGACAGGACGCAACGGCAATAGCATTTTCTTGCCAACGTGTTGGACAAAACCTGAAGGAGATGCTGGCTGGTATTCTTGCGGCTATGCCGGAATTTATTGGACTGCATCATTGAATGAAACTTCCTGCAGCAGTGCGTATCTTTTATACTTTTATGAGTCCGAAATTTATGTAGATAATAATTATCGACAAATAGGATACCTCGTCCGTCCTGTTACAAAGAGTGTTCGGTAATAGTCTTTCTAAAGATGAAAAAAGTAGGACTTTATACGACAATGAGAGTGTCTCAAAATGAGAGGATTACTCGTTTAATATTCGCTTCAGAAGTTGGCTGTTAAACACGTTTTATTCCCTAAGCTATTAAGCGTCGTTTGCATCACGGCGCCGTGTAACGTGCATGACGCAGCCGTGTAACATCACACGACGGCCTGAATCACTTTACACGGCGCCGTCATACACTTCACACGGCGGCGTCGTGCATTTCCCATTTCAGAGACTTCTCTTCTGGGCGCTCTCTTACAAGCAAAAAAAGACTATGCCAAATTTGTATTTTGACATAGTCTTTTTTAGTTTATGTGTTTGGTAATCAGAGATCTTTATCTCTTAAAGATATAGACTGAAAAAGTCTTTGCTCCGATCGAAGTATGGAAGCCATCGGGCTGAATAGCTGTGGCATCTATATTGTTGCTAACGGGAACGATCTGCTCGGGGGCATCCAGTGTATTCTCCTGATTCATATCATCCGCATGAAGTGTGATTACTTGGGCAGATGAGAAGACCTTGTCACGCTTCTTGCCGATCCATGCAAAGTGAAGCGGTTGTGGTGTATCACCTGTGTTGGCTACTTTGACGATAACAGCATTGCCCTCTTGATCATAGACGGCGCTGGCAAATAGTCCATCCTGACCCTCTGTTCCTGCTACAGGAGCACCATTCATCCGGAGTGAAAGGACATTGCTGCCTTTATAGTGGGCAAAGAGTTGCTGTACGTAGTAGGAGACACTCTTAAACATCCGGAGATTGTCATACCAGATCATATCCGGACGCCATTGCCAACCCTCTACATGAGCAAATAGAGGTGCGTAGGTCGCCATGTGGACAATGTCTGCATTACGTTCCAGTCCGGTCATGAATGCAGCTTCGTAGAGAGAGGTCTCAAAGTGATTCCATTTTTTACCCTTTCCATGACAAGCATACTCTCCGGCAAAGACTTTGGGACCCTTGCGGTTGTAGTTGTCATAACGGAGTCCTTGGCTCAAGAACCAACTCTCCGGACGATAATAATGCTCGTCATAGAGGTCAACTTTCAATTCCTCCATACGAGGTTGTAGTATGTCAAACTTCCAACCCTCGGAGTCCGGACCGGTGGATCCGATGAGGAGAATGTCCGGACAAGCCTTACGCAAAGCTTCCATAAAGCGGGCCAAGCGTGCTGTATATTTAGGATCATCACGATCATCCCACTGTTCGTTGCCGATGCCGAGATAGCGCAGTCCGAAGGGTTCGGGGTGTCCCATTGAGGCGCGGAGTGCTCCCCAAGTAGTAGTGGTGTCGCCATTGGCAAACTCCACAAGGTCTATAGCATCCTGAATGTAAGTGTCGAGTTCATCGACCGGAACATGTGCACTGGGATGCCCGTTCTGGTATTGGCAGGCAAGTCCGCAACTCACCACAGGCAATGCTTCACAACCGAAGTCCTCGCAGAGCTGGAAGAATTCAAAGAATCCCAAGCCATAGCTTTGATAGTAGTCGGGATAGAATCGATGAGCAAAAGTGTAGTGCCAGCGATTTTCGTTGAGAGGACGATTCTCTACAGGACCGACAGAGTTTTTCCAATTATAACGAGACTCTAAATCTGTTCCCTCTACAATGCAACCGCCGGGGAAACGGAAGATGCCGGGTTTGAGGTCGCATACAGCTTGTGCCAAATCACGACGCATACCTCCTTCACGACCTTTCCAGGTGTCGCGAGGGAACATACTGATGTGTTCTACGTCAGTCGTAACGATAGGGGCGCGGCGTCCATTGGGACGGAGGAAAAGACGAAGTGCGGCTTTGGCATGAGTGCGAGGAGACCGAATTTCCACCCGATACTTCTTCCACTCTTTGCCACTCACTTTTATCTCCTTAGCTGCGAAACTTTGATGTTCGCCCATAGAGGCATTATCAACCAATTCAAAACGGAGGACACTGGTGTCACGCTCAGAGGCTTCGGGAACACGAGCCCAGACACTGATGAGATATCGTGCATCTTTTTTAACAGAGATGCCAAAAAAGCCTTCATTTTCCAAGCCTGTATGTTTGTGTCCATGTCCGGCGTAGGAGAGGCGGATATAATGAGGATTGCGCTCAAAAGGACCATCGGTGCGCACTTCGACATTGCCAAAACTACGCCAGCCCATCAGAGTTTGTGGAAACTCAAAGGAGCGGTTTTTAACCATTTCTGCATAAAGGCCTCCATCTGCTGCGTAGTTAATGTCCTCGAAAAAGAGACCATACATCGTGGGTTGTATTGGAGCACCTTTTTTGCTTACTTGGATGTCAAATTTGTGCTCAGCCGCAGAAAGCCCGGTGGTAGCCAGCAGCGAGCATCCGATGAGTACTCCGACAGTGTATCGACGGATGTTATCTATAAAATATTTCATAATCTAAAGTAAAAAACATGTTATACTGAATCAGAACTCTACTAATATTCTAAATACCTTGCCTGGATCTGCTGCCCATACTTCCATTGCTTCATGAGCCTCTTCGGGAGATACGACCCGGCTGATGAGTTGGTCTGTGGGGCAAGTGCCGGAAGAGAGATAGCGGATTACAGCGCGGAAATCTTCGGGAAGAGCATTGCGAGAGCCTCTTATGTCAAGTTCTTTCTGTACGAATAGTTTGGTTTGGAATGCCACTTCGCTTTTGGCATAACCGATGCAGACTACGCGTCCGGTAAATGCGACTTCATCGACAGCTGCAACGTAGGTCATCGGAGAACCGACGGCCTCTATCACTACATCCGGTCCCATGCCTCCGGTGATCTCTTCAAGACGAGCATGGAGGTTTTCGCTACGGCTGTTAATGGTGTGGGCAGCTCCGAGTTTGCGAGCCAAGGCGAGTTTCTCGTCATCCAAATCCACGGCTATAACAGTGGCACCACGTAGAGAAGCACGGACGATGGCACCAACACCAATCATACCACAGCCGATCACCATGACCGTATCCAAATCTGTTACTTGTGCGCGAGAGACTGCGTGGAATCCTACACTCATCGGCTCGATCAAAGCACAATCTCTCGGAGAGATACCCTCTGCCGGGATTACTTTTGTCCAAGGGAGAACGAGGTGTTGTGACATGGCTCCATTGCGTTGTACACCGAGAGTCTCGTTGTAACGGCAGGCATTGACACGTCCATTGCGGCACGAAGAACACTTGCCACAGGCCGTATATGGATTGACTGTGACATTCATGCCGATGCGTAATGTTTCGGGAACATCGGCACCCATAGCTTCGATCGTAGCTCCCACTTCATGACCGGGGATCACGGGAAGTTTGACCATTGGGTTACGTCCGAGGTATGTGTTGAGGTCCGAACCACAAAAACCGACATATCTGATGCGGAGGAGAACTTCCCCATCTCCAGGCTGAGGAGTGGTAAGTGTGGTAAGATCTAAAGCCGAAGGGGCTGAAATTTGGATGGCTTTCATATTATTTGATATTTAAAAAATTAAATGACTAAGTTATATTGAGAATGAGCTTTATTCTTCTCTTTATTCAGACATATTTTTAATGTATGGAAGTCTGATAGGGTTAGAGAAACGATAGAACGCAGCTGCATTTTCTCCAAGGAAAAGGGCTTTTTCTTCAGGTTGTAGCTCGGTAGTCTTAATGATGAAGTCATAAGACATCCGATAAGTAATTGCCGTAATGGTACGAGGATAATCAGAACCCCACATCAGTTTTTCCATGCCGACAAGGTCAGCCGCTTCTCGGATGGCACGTACAGCACCGGCATAGGGGTAGAATTCTTGATGGAAGAGCCAAGTGATGCCACCGGATTCTATCATTACATTGGGATGTCTGGCAAGCTTAATTTGCTCTTGCCATCCGGGTCTGGTAACCATGCCAAAATGGCCGATGGCAATGCGTAATTTGGGACATTCCTGGATCACTTCCTCCACTTCTGCAGTCTGAGTGTCTCCGTCTGCAAGGTCTATGGAGAGTAGGATGTCTTGTTGTTCCATCAAGTGGAACATCTCCATCATTTCCGGATCAGTTAGGCAGATGCGGCCTGTATCAAGCAAAAGTCTTTGTGCCGGAACCTTAATGGCTCGGAATCCTCGATCTATGAGATCTCGGAAAGTAGGAAGAAATCCGGGAAGACGAAAATCACACATGCCACAAACAAGGAAACGATTGGGATAGCGTGTGGCTACCTCTTGTAGATAGTCGTTTTGGACTCCATCGATAAACTCTTGGGTAACAACGGCGGCTGATACTTGAGCATAATCCATATTGGAGAGGAAGATCTCTGCACTATTACAGCCGTCGATAATGAATGGTGGCACCATTTGTCTGATTTCTCCCATGAATTCAGAGCGTCCTCCTGTTAATGTTCGGATGCGTTTGCCCTCCACCAAGGTGTCCTGACGTTGCCAAAGGTGTGAATGAGCGTCGATTATCAAATATTCCATTGTCTTAATGTCTTTCTCCAGGTTTATGAGTTGGCCCATCCGACTCTCTGCTGATCGCCGATGATCTCTTTCACTTTTGCTACAAGATCCCAATCGATAGGTTCCTCTGCATAAGCGATGTTTTTCAACACATTATCCGGATTGGCAGAACTGAAGAGGGTGGTAGCGATGCGAGGATTGCTTACTGCAAATTGGATGGCGAGCTTCTCGATGGGGTACCCTTGAGCAGTACAATATGCAGCTGCCTTGCTACATGCCTCAACAAGCGGTCGAGGAGCCGGATGCCATGCCGGTACTCCTCGTTGTGAGAGAAGTCCCATGGAGAGTGGAGAGGCATTTATTATACCGATGCCTTGTTGTTCCCATTCGTCAATATAGTCGAGCAACTTGTCATCGTTGAGACAATGATGGCAGAAATTGAGGATGGACTCTACAGTCCCGGATTCAGTGTGCCGGATAACCCATTGGATATTTTCCGGTTGTAAGTCGGTAATGCCGACGTGTCCCACAACTCCCTCTGCTTTGAGCTCATGGAGAGCGGGAAGTGTCTCGCCGATTACCTGATTGAGGTCTGCAAACTCGATGTCATGAACATTAATCAGATCGATGAAATCTATGTTTAGCCGTTCAAGGCTTTCGTAAACACTCTCTTTGGCTCGACGTGCACTATAATCCCAAGTGTTGACCCCATCTTTGCCGTAGCGACCGACCTTGGTGGATAGATAATATTTAGAGCGGTCAATCTCTTTTAGAGCTTTGCCCAGTACAGTCTCAGCTTTGTAATGTCCGTAATAAGGAGATACATCAATGAAGTTCATCCCGGCTTCTACAGCAGTGAAGACTGCTCTAATCCCTTCTGCCTCGCGGATATCATGGAAAACTCCTCCGAGAGAGGATGCACCGAAACTAAGATTGGAAACCCGCATGCCGGTTTTCCCGATTTCGTTATAAATCATGGCCGTTAATTATATGATTGGTTTTTCAATTATTAATCATAGATGAAAACAGAGTCTTAGTCTCTTTTATATATGTAGATAAGATAATTAGAAAATTGAGGCAAATAATAATCAGGTTTTTATCTTTCAACTTCCCTCTTACATTTCTGCTTTGTGGCAAAGGTAGGAAAATTTCCTAAACGTGACGAATAAATGTGTTAAAATTTTTCCTTTCCCCTTTTTTCATAACTTTGCGCCATATTATCATATTTTTTTACATCGAACATGAAAACAAGAATTTTCGTTTTGTTACTGCTCGGATGCGTGACCTCATTATTCTCTTTTACGCTGGTTGCAAAGACCATCCCATTAGCATCTCAGGTCGGTGCGACTTGTATGCCTGAGTCCATTATGCCGATAGTGGCTCCTTTTGATATGCCACAATTGCAACGACCTGTTTTTCCTAATAAGAGTTGGGATATTAGAAAATATGGTGCTCGACAGGGAAAACTCTCCACAAAGGTTATACAGCGTTGCATCGATAAGGCAAGTGCACAAGGCGGTGGAAGGGTTTTAATACCTCAAGGTATTTGGTCCACCGGACGAATTACACTGAAGGATAACGTAGAGTTGCACTTAGAGGAGGGCGCTGAACTCCATTTCAGTGGTCAGTTGAAGGACTATTATCCGGCAGTTTTTACTCGTAATGAGGGCATCGAACTTTATTCTCTCGGAGCACTCATTTATGCGGATGGTGCCCGTAATATTGCAGTAACCGGAACAGGAAAATTAGTGGGGCCAGGAATAGATTGCGAAATCTATGAACATCGTTTGGATGGGGTAGTCATTGAGAAGTATATTGATATGACATCTCCGGTTACAGACAGGGTTTATGACGGACGAGATACTTTGCCTATTTTCCTTCCGATGTTTTTTGCACCAATGAATAGCCATAATGTATTGGTTGAAGGTGTAACATTCGAGAATTCGATTTTTTGGAACATTGTCCCGGTTTATTGTGACAGTGTTATTATTCGTGGGGTAACGGTCAATAGTAATCACGGACGAACGGATGGCATCGATGTCGAATCTTCTCGTAATGTCTTGATCGAATATACTACACTGGCTTGTGGAGATGATTGCTTTACGATAAAGTCCGGCCGTTGTGAAGATGGAATGCGGGTCAACAAACCTTCGGAAAATATCGTTATACGCCATTGCCTCGCACTACGCGGTCCCGGAGGTTTGACTTGTGGAAGTGAAACTGCCGGTTGGATTCGTAATGTCTATGTTCATGATTGTGTCTTTGATAAAGTGATGAACGGATTTTATTTTAAGACTCGTCGTAACCGAGGTGGAGGAGGAGAGAATATATATATCGAACGGATCCGTATGGGTAACCCTCGCAGAGCCTTTGGATGGGATATGATAGGGTCTCCATTTTATATGGGCGAATTGGGAGAGCGATATCCGGAGCGGGCTTTGACCCCTTTGACTCCGAGTTATCGTCGGATTGCTGTGCAAGATGTAACGGTTGAAAACTGTGAAACATTGATCTCTATCAAAGGTATTCCTGAATCCCCTTTGGCTGACATGAGCATCAACAGACTTCAGGCTCGATGTGGACAGGCATTTAAGATGCTCGATGTGGATGGGTTGGTTGTGTCAGACAGCCGGATTACAGCCACAGATAGCATTATGTCACTGACCGATTGTCGCCATGTGATGCTGATAAACCTGAAAGCTGATGTGCCCGGAGGGCGCTGGGTCAAGCATTATGAAGGAGAAAAGTGTATGCCGGTTTTGGAATTTTAAGAGAATGTTTATACTCATAACACATCTTTTTGTGTTAAAACATGAATATTTGAGTAAATAAAACCTATTATTGCCTGAAAAATAATTATATTTGCGCCTAAATTTTGGTGACTATTTCCCTTTTATTAGCTCTTTTAGGTATAGGGATTTAGTAATTAGAGAGGTAAATTTTTATATAACAGTCAAACAATATTTTAGAATCAATGGGAAATCTTAAGCACCCTAAGGGTCTTTATTTGGTATTTGCTACCGGTATGGCCGAGCGTTTCAGCTATTATGGCATGCGAGCGCTTTTTACACTTTACATGGTGGCAGCCTTCTTCTCCAAAGATATGGCATCACAGGTTTATGGATCATACACCGGTTTGGTTTATTTGACTCCATTGCTTGGAGGATATATTGCTGATCGTTATTGGGGAAATCGTCGGTCGATTGTAGCGGGAGGTATCATGATGGCTATTGGTCAGTTCCTGATGTTCCTGAGTGCTTGTTTTGTGAAACAATCTATTTTTACAGAGGGCTCGACGATTGATCCTTCGGTAGATAACACTTTTGCCACTTTCTTAATGTTTGCCGGTTTGGGAGCTTTGATCTTTGGTAATGGTTTTTTCAAACCGAATATCACTTCCATCGTAGGAGATCTTTACGAACCGACAGATCATCGTAAGGATGCGGCATTTACCATTTTCTATATGGGTATCAATGTCGGAGCTTTCCTCGCACCTCTTATTTGTGGTGCTATCGGAGAGGGATCCTGGAGCAATTTGGCTCCATTTAAGTGGGGCTTCTTGACGGCTTCGATTGCTATGGTTCTTTCATTGATTATCTTCCTGATTTTTAAAGATAAATATTTGGTTTCACCAGAGGGAAAACCGGTAGGTTTGGCTCCGGTAAAAGTTAAAGAGGAAAAGCAGGATATTACAGCAGAAACTGGGGCTCAGGTAAAGAATTCTCCTCTCCGTCTGTGGGGATGTATTTTGGGAGGTGTTCTTACTTTCTTGCTTTTTTCTATGGATGTGGCTTCGTTTAATGATTATATTTCTGCCGCGATCTATACCATCAGTATTTTTATGCCGATTTTCATTATTACCGATCGTGGACTTACGACCATCGAGAAGTGCCGTATTGGAGTAATCTACATTATCGCTGTATTCGTAATCTTCTTTTGGGCGGCTTTTGAGCAGGCTGGTATGACATTGACCTATTTTGCTGCCGAACAGACAGATCGTATGATCGGAGATTTTGAGTTCAAGACTACATGGTTCCAGTCTGTCAATCCGGTAGTTGTGGTTGCTTTTGCACCTTTGATGGCGATGTTCTGGGGTAAATTAGGAAAATATGAACCCTCTACATTGGCTAAACAAGCCATTGGTCTTGCCCTTTTGTCTCTTGGTTATTTGGTGATCGCTATTGGAACTAAAGGTATCGAACCGGGTGTTAAGGTATCTATGATGTGGTTGCTCTCTCTATATTTTATCCACTCTCTTGGTGAGTTGGCTCTCTCGCCTATTGGACTTTCTATGGTGAGCAAATTGTCTCCGGCACGTCTGGCATCTTTACTAATGGGTGTTTGGTTTATGAGTAATGCAGCTTCCAATATCGTAGCGGGCAAATTGGCAACTCTTTACCCGGAAAATGGTGTGGCTAAATATATTTTTGGCATCAAAATCGAGACGATGGATGAGTTTTTCATGGTCTTTGTCGTCATGGCTGGTGCAGCATCCATTTTGCTGTTTTCACTTTGTCCTCTTTTGAAACGTATGATGAAGGGAGTGGAATAATATTCCATTTCCCTTTTATTATTAATATACATTAGGTAGTCTATTTTCATCGCTTAATTTGACATGGAAACAATTAAAATTAAAGACAAAGAGTTTCGCATTTATCTCACGGCAGAGCAGATTCAGGAAGCCGTAGCACGTGTAGCGAAACAGATGAATCAAGATTTGGCCGGAAAGAATCCAATTTTTGTCTGCGTGCTCAATGGTGCGTTTATTTTTGCAGCTGATCTCTATCGTCGCATTGAGGTGCCGTCTCAAATTACGTTCATGCGTATGAAGTCTTATCAAGGTCTCCAGACTACTGGTGCGGTCAAGACTATTGCAAGTCTGCATGAGTCTATGGTGGATCGCTCTGTCGTAGTGGTTGAAGACATTGTCGATACAGGTTATACCATGCAGCGCATGGTCGCTCAACTTAAAGACTTGGGTGCTAAGGAGGTTTTTGTGAGTACATTGCTCCGTAAACCTAATGCATGTAAGGTACCTGATCTGAAAGTCCATTATGCTGCCTTAGAGATACCTAATGATTTTATTGTGGGTTATGGCCTCGACTATGATGAAGAGGGACGTAATTTGCCCGATATTTACGTACTTAGCGAGTAACCCTCCCCATTATTTGCCCATTAGAGGGTTATAACTGAAGATACGGAAATTGAGATCCGGTTCTCTGTTGAGATCCGGTCTCTTTTACGGGATATATTTTAAGGTAATTATTGTTTAAGGTTTATAATTTAAAGGTAATGTTGAATATTGTCATTTTTGGAGCTCCCGGGTCTGGCAAAGGGACTCAGAGCGATTTGATTATTAAAGAATACGGTCTCGAACATATCTCTACCGGAGATGTTTTGCGTAAGGAAATTAAAGAAGAGACCGAATTAGGAAAAATAGCTAAGGCATGCATTGATAAAGGTAATTTGGTGCCTGACTCGTTGATTGTAGATATGCTTGCCAAGGTTCTTGATTCATATGGATCGAAGATCAATGGTGTCATTTTTGATGGCTTTCCTCGTACGTTAGCACAAGCCGACGCCCTTAATCAGATGTTGACTCAGAGGGGAACGAGTGTTTCCATCGTAGTCGGTCTTGAAGTACAGGATGAAGAACTTATCAAGCGTATTATTGCCAGAGGTAAAACCTCAGGCAGAAGTGATGATAATGAGGAGACAGCTCGTAAACGACTTGCCACCTATTATAATCAGACCTTACCGCTGAAAGATTATTATATTAATGAAGGTAAGTATGCCGCTATTGAGGGAGAAGGCTCTATTGAGGAGATTTTCTCAAGCATCAAGAAGGCGATTGATGTTGTGAAGTAAATAGAATAAAACATTTTTGGGGAGTAATATTCTCCCTTTATACATATTATTATTAACTCCCCGGGTATCCATTTTTCAGGTCACCCGATAAAAACATTATGATATGGCAGAATCCAATTTTGTCGATTATGTAAAGATTTATTGTCGTTCGGGTAAAGGCGGACGTGGCTGCTCTCACCTCCATCGTGCAAAATATATACCGAAAGGTGGACCTGACGGAGGAGATGGTGGAGCCGGGGGAGATGTCATTTTGCATGGCAATCGTAACTATTGGACATTGCTCCATCTCCGTTATCAGAGACATGTTTTTGCCGGTGATGGGAAGGCTGGAGGCCCTGCCAAGAGTTTTGGTAAGGATGGCGATGATGTAGTGATAGAGGTCCCTTGTGGAACGGTTGCCTATGATGCAGAGACCGGTGAATATCTCGCAGAGATTACTGAGCATGATCAGAAGTTGGTTTTGCTTAAGGGTGGACGTGGAGGTTTAGGTAATTGGCATTTTCGTACTTCTACCAATCAGGCTCCTCGATATGCTCAACCTGGAGAACCTGCGGTCGAACGGACCATTATCCTGGAACTTAAGTTATTAGCTGATGTCGGATTGGTTGGTTTCCCCAATGCAGGTAAATCTACGCTATTATCCAGCATCTCTGCGGCTAAACCTAAGATTGCTGATTATCCTTTTACGACATTAGAACCCAATTTAGGCATTGTCCCTTATCGTGATAATCGTTCTTTTGTCATGGCAGACATTCCCGGCATTATCGAGGGAGCAAGTCAAGGTAAAGGTATAGGACTCAGATTTTTACGACATATTGAGCGAAACTCTGTCCTCCTTTTTATGATTCCTGCAGATACGAATGATATTGCTAAGGATTATGGTATTCTCCTCAATGAATTACGCACTTATAATCCGGAAATGCTTGACAAGCAGCGTATCCTTGCCGTGACTAAATGTGATATGCTTGATGACGAATTGATTGATCAGATGAGAGCTGAGTTGCCCGATGGTGTTCCAGCGCTTTTTATTTCTTCTGTTACAGGCTTGGGACTTGATGATTTGAAAGACATGCTTTGGCAGGTGCTCAACGATGAAGCCAATAAGATACAGACATTTACACATCGTAATTTAGATGTTGCTCAAGGCTATGAGGATGAATATGAAGAGTCTGATCCTTTTGGTCACGATGACTATACGATCGAGGGTGTTTCTCCGGCAGATTTGGAAATAGATTGGGATGAGGAATAATTGTTCTGTAAGAATCTGCAATAGTTATATCCGATGATAGAGACTCTTTTGGGAGGGAGTAACATTTCTGTTTTGCGTTCTCCTCTGTACTCACCTTTTGCTGAAGGATTAGAGCATTTCATTACATTGCGAAATCTTTCGTTAGGAGAAGATTTGCAATCTCCTTATGCTTCTCTTAACCTTTGTGATTATACCGGTGATGACCAACATCATGTCGATACTTCTCGCCAACGTGTTGCTTCAGCGATGGGTATCGATCCTTCTAGGCTTTGGTTCCCTCGTCAGGTTCATGGTACACAAGTCGTCCAAGTGGATGCTTCCACCCCTGCCGGTATAGAAGCAGATGCAGTGATTACTCGAGAAAAAGGTCTTGCTATTGGTGTTTCTACGGCAGATTGTGTCCCCATTTTATTGTGCGATGCCCAATTGAGAGCTGTTGCAGCTATTCATGCCGGTTGGCGTGGGACTGTATCCGGTATTGTTTCTCTCGCATTATCACGATTTTTAGAATTGACCGATGGATCTGTTGAAGAAGTATGGGCTGTAGTGGGTCCAGCGATTTCGCCGGAGGCTTTTGAAGTCGGACCGGAGGTAGCTGATGCTTTTTGTCTGCAAGGGATGTCTGCCGCTGTTGTTTCCGGATATACCAAACCTCACATTGATCTCTTTCAAGCCAATGTTTCTCAACTTTTGAGTGCCGGAGTTCCTTTGGAACAGATTGATTGTACTCCCGTTTGTACCTATTCTAATCCGGATCGCCTTTTTAGTGCTCGTCGTTTAGGTGTCGCTTCAGGACGAGTTGCTTCTTGCATTATGCTTAAATAGCTGATTAAGTTTAAGTAGATACTTCTGAGAGAGGCTTTCAATTTTGTAATTCTTTGCCAATAAATATAACATTTATATGGCTTATGTCTCAAAAAAATGTTAAACTGTAACTAATTTTGTATATTCTTATACAAAATATTTGGTTGTATGTATAAAAAACTATACATTTGCAACGTGTTTTTCATGGTATTAGATTTAAGGTTAACTAAAGAAGGTCGTCGTGAGATGCCCTTCTTTGTTTTTATATACCTATAAAGGTGATTATAGATAATATTCGTTTCCCTTTTTTATATATTCCGTTTATTTGATCTATGGGTGAGGCTTGAAATAAGTTTTATCGGACACGATTAATTCAGAACGTTCTTATCGGATAGACGTCGTTTACAGATCTTTTATTTTCAAGAAATTATAAGAGATATTTTTGTCGTACACATCACTTCCGTCTGCTTGTTTTACATAGCGTACGACACGAATTGTAATAGGAAGTACGATAATTTCATAAAGTGTTTTTAGGATTATTTGAATCACCATAAGTTTGAATAGCTCTATCAGGGGCATTAATCCTAAAAAGGCGACCGGGAAGAATATGAGTGAGTCAGCACTTTCTCCAACGATGGTTGAAGTGATGGCTCGTAAAGAGAATCGCCGCCCATGGTAGGCAATTTTCATTTTACTCATGACATAAGCATTGAGAAATGATCCTGCCAGAAATGCCATCAGACTTGCTGTAGCGATGCGTGGAGCCAGCCCAAACACAAAGTTAAAACTCTCTTCTCCTTCCCAAAACGGGGGAGAGGGAAGAAGTACAGCGATTTGTCCGATGGCTACGGTCCAGAAATTCATTAGAAACCCTAACCAAATGATCAGGCGCGTTTTACGAAATCCCCAGACTTCGGCAATGCAGTCATTGATAATGTAAGAAATGGGAAATACAAGCAGGCCTGCAGTGATGGAGAGAGGTCCTATTTGTATGAGCTTAGTTTCGAGGAGGTTTGCAGTGATTAGACACACACAGAAAATTGTGCCTAACACCATGAAAAGTAATGAGACGTTCTTCTTTTTTGCCATAATACCTGTTTTTTACGTGGTTAATCCGGAATACACGGAGGGAGTCTTTGTTTTTCCTTTCTCATAAGTTAGGAATAGCAAGTGCTCCATCGATTTTGAGGGCGCAAAGATATATAACTTTTTGATAAATGACAAATATCTCTCTTCCCCTGATGTTAATATTTTCTTTAGTTAAGAATCTTAGTGATATATTAGGGTGGCAAATATGTTATTTTTAGACATGTTAATGTGCAGCTAACCAGTTCGCTCCATGACCGCTATCTGCGATGAGCGGTACTCGTAGTCGGCAGGCTTGCGACATCTCTTCGAGTACGATTTGTTGCAGTTTATCCAATTCGTCTGTTGGAACACTGAAATTCAGTTCGTCATGCACTTGTATCAATAATTTAGCCTTCAATTGCTCTTTTTCTATCCGTTGGGCAATGCGTATCATAGCAATTTTTATGATGTCGGCAGCTGTTCCCTGTATGGGAGCATTGATCGCATTCCGCTCTGCATAGCCTCGGACCGTTGCATTTTGCGAATTGATGTCCGGAAGCATCCTCTTTCTGCCAAACAAAGTCTCCACATACCCTTTATCACGCGCAGTTATTATGCTTTGATCCATATATTCCTTGATTTTAGGGTAGGAGGCAAAATAACCATCGATGAGTTCTTTTGCCTCAGCTCGTAGTATGTTGAGTCTTGATGCCAAACCGAATGTACTGATGCCGTAGATGATACCGAAATTGGCTGTTTTGGCTTTTGTGCGTTGCAATTTGGTAACCTCATCGATCGGAAGATGAAATATTTTGGCTGCAGTGGCTGCATGTATGTCATGACCCTCCTGGAATGCCTTGATCATACTTGGATCTTTACTCAGGTGGGCCATGAGGCGCAGTTCGATTTGACTATAATCTGCGCTGAAAAAGACTTCACCCTCATCGGGGATAAATGCTTTACGGAGTTCTCTCCCCATTTCATCTCGGATAGGGATATTTTGCAGGTTGGGATTAGAGGAGGATAGACGTCCGGTCGCAGTGACAGTTTGGTTAAAAGAGGTGTGTATGCGTCCGGTCCGCTGATTGACCATGGCAGGCAGAGCCTCCACATAGGTACTTAAGAGTTTTTTGACTCCGCGATATTCCAATATCTTATCGATGATTTCAGATTTACCTCTCAGCTTTTGCAATACTTCTTCAGATGTGACATATTGCCCGGTTTTGGTTTTTTTTGCTTTCGGATCCAGTTTCATCTCTTCGAAGAGAACCTCACCGACTGCTTTTGGGGAGAGTGGGTTAAATGGATGACCTGCGAGTTCTGCGATCGATAGTTCGATCTGTTTCAATTCTTCATGTAAGATTTTGCCGGTCTCCCGGAGTGCCTCGGTGTCGATCCGGACACCGGTCAGTTCCATCTCTGCCAAAACGGAGACGAGTGGCATCTCGATGTCATAAAAAAGCTGTTCCAATTTTTCCTCCCTTAGGCTCTTTTTAAAGATCTGTGCTAATTGGAAGGTCACATCAGCATCTTCGCAGCAGTATTGCATCACCTTTCCCATCGGGACATCTCTCATCGTCTTTGAGGGCTTTTTCTTGTCTTCCTCTCCGAGGAGTTCGCTCGTGGGTATTGGGTGATAATTCAGATATACTTCGGATAGATAGTCCATGCCGTGTCTTCCCTCGGGTTGGAGCAGATAGTGGGCTATCATGGTGTCAAAGAGAGGCGAGGCTACTCTTATCCCATATTGTCTCAAGACCGAATAGTCATATTTCGCATTTTGTGCGATTTTCATTGTGGCAGGATTCTCCCACAGCGGACTTAGTTCTTCCAATATCCGGAGGGTCTCCTCTCGGTCCTGAGGCATAGGGATATACCATGCCCGATGATCTTCAGCTGCAAATGCGATACCTACCAGTTCTGCCTCTATCGTGTCCAAAGAAGTCGTCTCTGTGTCAAATGCCCACTGCTCACTGAAAAATAGTTGTTGAATTAGGTCTGCCCGTTTTTCAGGAGTGTCACATAGTACATAATTGGTAGATATATCCTGGATTTGTAGCAACGTAGTGGTTGGTTGTGAATCCTCTTTCGGAGATTCATTGTTTGAAGTTGTCTCTTCGAGTATGTCAAAGAGAGACCCCCCTGCTTCACCTTTCTTCTCTTTGGTGGATGGGGGTGCAGTTTTTCCCCCTTTGTCTCCGATGATTCTTTGTGAAAGTTGCTTGAACTCCAGTTCTTCAAATATGGATTGCAATGCGGGATAATCCGGTTCTTTTCGTTCCATTGCCTCTGAGTCAAAATCCACAGGGACACATCGGCAGATCGTTGCCAGATATTTCGAATCCTTTATTTGTTGCACGTTTTCTGTGATTTTTTTGAGCAATGCCCCCTTTAGTTGGTCGGTGTGCTCCAGCAGGTTGTCGATGCTGTCAAACTCGGCAATAAGTTTCTGTGCCGTTTTTTGTCCGACGCCGGGACATCCCGGGATGTTGTCAGAACTGTCGCCCATCAATCCCAGTAGGTCGATGACTTGCTCCGGTCTTTTCAGATCATATTTGGCAAGCACCTCCGGGATCCCCATGACGTCATATCCGGGTCCGAATGATTTAGGTCTGTAGATGAGGGTGGTAGGACTGACGAGTTGGGCATAGTCTTTGTCCGGAGTCATCATATAGGTGATGTATTCTCCGTTTTCATCGGCTTTTTGTGCGAGAGTTCCGATGACGTCGTCAGCCTCATAGCCGGGGATCTCTATGACCGGGATTCTCCATGCCTCCAGGATACGTTTGACATAAGGGATGGCTTGAGTGATGTCTTCCGGTTGTGCCTCTCGTTGTGCCTTATATTGTGGAAATTCCTTGTGTCTGAAAGTCCCTCCTTTGGGGTCAAAACAGACAGCAACGTGGGTCGGTTGTTCCTTGCTGAGCACCTCATGGATCGTGTTGACAAAGCCATAGATGGCAGATGTGTTTTGCCCTTTAGATGTTACGCGGGGCATCTTGATCAATGCATAATAGGCGCGGTATATCAACGCATAAGCGTCAAATAGGAAGAGTTTTTTCATGTTTGTTTTATTTTGGGTGTAAAGATAAACATTTATTTTGTGAATCAGTCTTTTTTTGTCCAAAACTGATTGCGGTAGTGCTCTTTTCATCCTCTCTCTCAATTCCTTTTATCGAAACATTGTCAGCAGATGTATTATCATTTGTCTGTCCCATATAGTTAGATTTTGATAGATCCGTATTACAAAATATGCATGTTTGTCAAAATAATATTCGTTTTATAATATTGTAGTGCAAAATGAAATAAAAGTAAGATAAATTATGACAATTTTGCATTGACGACAAAGAGTTGCTGACATTATGGCAACTAAATAAGTCTGTTAGAGAAGTACGCTGCTCTTAAAATAGGAGTCTGTTGCGTCACTTGTTGAAGTCAGAAGCAAAAAACAGGTAATGTGTTATGCGGAAAGATGCCTTTTCTAATATTTGTCGATCAAAATGGGGTATAGTAGCAAAGAAAAGGTATCGGCTAAGACATTTTTCTACGTTTGTATAACGTCTCTAAGCGTTCTCTTCATTATTCTGTCATTCGCTATTCGCGCTTAGCAGAGTTATGGCAAACGATTGAGAATCACTCTCTAATTTGTTACTTATTATAAGCAGGCGCAGCCACTGCGACGTGAGTCGAGGTGGCTGCTTTCTTGATTCATATAAGGATGTAATTGTTTTATAACGGTATCCAGATAGGGAGGATTTCTATCCCTATCAGTAGCAGCATCAGGAGGGTTGTCCACCACTCTGCGATCCATGAATTCTTATTGGCAATGTAGATCGAAATCAGACTGCTCAGAAACACAAAAGCCCATGTTATGTACATGCCGGTGTGTGTATTGTCGGCAAAAAACATAAGCGGAGCCAATAAAGAGAATAAGGCAAAACATGAGATGCTGCAATGTGCGTGGATGCTTTCGCCGATGTTTAGTAAGAAGCCTGCGAGGCTATAAGTCGGTATGAGGAACGTTAGTCCGATCAGAGTATATAGCACCGGTAGTGGGAATTCAGAGAAGACCGGTGTCGTAAAAGAAAATCCATCCGGCAACGTAAGGATCCACTTGTCAGCTTGAGAGACCCCACCGAAGAGCATGATCAGGACATACGTGCTCCATAGGCTGATGATGACTCCAAATATGATGTTCCAGAAGTTCCGGCCGGAGAAACATCTCATATAGTAGAGCAATAAGGGTAAGAACACAAGCCACAGTAAAACTACGGGCAGGAGGGTAGATAGTGCCCCGATGATTACTCCGACACTCAGATAGATAAACGGGGCAGAACGATCTTGCCAAGTCATCAATGCCAGCTTGATGATCCCGACGGCTCCGGCAGCTACGATAAATTGTAATCCGAAGAGACTTTGTGGTAGATAGATTTCTGAAATGTTGGCAGCGGCAGAGATGAAGACTGTCCCTATGCCGATGGCAAAATTTGCTTTGCCGTAACCTAATCGATGTCGGTTCAGAGTATCTTTGATGCCATAGGAGAAGAGAAGAGCCAAGCATAGGTTGACCCATAGCTTCCATATCTCTTCTTTTGGGTAGAGGAAGAAACTTTGGAGCGTGGTGACGATCACGCATAAGACAATGCAGATCAACGTGCTCTCTCTGTAGCGAGTCAATAGGTTTAGCTTGGACATGCCTAAAAAATAAGTAATGGTTTCAAATTTCTGTTCAGTCGTTTTATTCCCAACCGGACATTAGACCTCCGGGTTGCTTTAAAATTTGAGACCTATTTTACTTTTGATTATGATATGCTGTGTGATCGTGTTTCTTTTTTTTATTGATCATACTTGTCGAGATCCTTTCCGATGTCTCGACGATAGTATTTTCCCTCATATTGGATCAGTTCAGCCCCTTTCATAGAGCGAGCGAGGGCTTCTGCTCGTGTCTCTCCATAAGAGGTGACGCAGATGACGCGACCTCCGGCTGTTACTACATCTCCATTGTCGTCCAAAGCTGTTCCGGCATGAAAGAGGATGCTTTCATCTACGAGGTTGAGTCCGGTCATGACTTTCCCTTTTTCGTAGCTTCCCGGATATCCGCCTGAGACTAAAACCACTGTTACTGCTGTGCGAGGATCTACGACAAGGTCTTTCTGATCCAGATTGCCTTGTGTTACCCCTTCGAGCAGATCCACGAGGTCGCTTTGGATGCGAGGCATAACAACTTCGGTCTCCGGATCGCCCATGCGTACGTTATATTCGATCACCATCGGTTCGCCCTCTACGTTGATCAGTCCTAAGAAAATAAATCCTTTATACTTCAGTTGTTCGTCTTTGAGTCCCTCGATGGTGGGGATAACGATCCGTTGCTCTACTTTCTGCATGAATGTCTCATCAGCAAATGGCACTGGTGAGCAGTTGCCCATACCACCGGTGTTAGGTCCGGTATCTCCTTCTCCGATCCGTTTGTAGTCTTTGGCTACGGGGAGAATCTTATAATGCTCGCCATCGGTCAGCACGAATACCGAGCATTCGATGCCACTGAGGAATTCCTCGATGACTACCGTGGCACTGGCAGAGCCAAACATTCCGTTGAGCATCTCTTTCAGCTCTTTTTTAGCTTCCTCGAGCGTGGGGAGGATCAAAACACCCTTGCCGGCAGCAAGACCATCGGCTTTCAAGACATAAGGGGCACTTAGGCTCTCTAAAAAACGACATGCTTCATCATATTCGGCTGCTGTAAAACTCTGATATTTCGCCGTCGGGATGTTATGACGCATCATAAAACCTTTGGCGAAGTCTTTCGAACCTTCCAACTGTGCAGCTTGACGACTGGGGCCGATGACTGCTATGTGACGTAGGGCATCGTCGTTTTCAAAATAGTCTGCAATCCCATGAACCAACGGGTCTTCAGGTCCGACTACTACCATGTCTATTGATTGGGCGATGACAAAGTCCTTAATCTTATCAAAATCATTGACTTTTATCTCAATATTTTCACCATAGGCGCGTGTTCCTGCATTGCCGGGTGCGATATAAAGTTGTTCACATTTGGGGCTTTGTGCCAATTTCCACGCGATGGCGCACTCTCTGCCACCACTACCAAGCAAAAGTATTTTCATTTTTATCAATGGGTTTATTTATGATTTGATTGGCACAAATGTAGTTGTTTTTTTTGGCTTTCACAATAATTTATCTTTTTATTTCTCTGATACCCTATAATCCCGATTTTAATGAACGATTGGGGGATATATTGATTTTATGTTTTTTAAGTGTTTCACTTTGCTCCCTCTTGACATCGGCTTTCGGATGTTGTATCTTTGTAAATGTTGGTTGAGGAGTTTAGGAGTTTATGAGTTTAGGGATACGCTTACTATGGCGATGACTGATGGCTATGACCCGGGTTTGACCTATGATGTTGGTATGGAAGTAATAGCTAAATAGTTGAATATTATATGTTTGAAGATTGATGGCGAGATAGTTTATCTATCATCGCTTTTTTTTTGTAATATTTTGATTCTCTTTGTTTTACTCACTAACTCTCGTTACATCCTGCTTCGGCTCTCTTTGTTTAATTCGCGTAGGCTCGATTTTCAACGAGCGTACCCTCATCGTTCAACGAGCCTACGCTCGTTAGGTTACGAGCGTACCCTTTTTGTTTCATTCATCGCGGTAGTTTTTATATTTCTTCTGATAGTAATCTATACACTTCTCTTTCTTCTCCGTCTGTTATACTTTTTCCTTTTGTGTTTGTGTAATCAGGAATGTTGTAAAATGATAAGTTGAGGTTGCATTATTAAGTTAATAATTGTGAATATTTTGTTTGCGTATAGTTGTCCTAAAGCGATGGAGATATTGTAAATTCACGACACTTGAAAGATTAAAAACGATTGAGGTTTTATCCCGGAATGAAGGATAATAATGTTAAAACAGCTAATAATATTAAGAAATTTGTGTTAAATGAAGAAGTAAATATTAAATATTTAACTTCAGTTTGAGTAAAAAAAGTTTATCTCCAATAAAAACTGTAACTTTACAGACGATTTTAGCGACCATGAATGAATCTGTGCCCACTAATCAAACAGACCTTAGTGTCTAATGCGTTTCGGTTTCTTTTCATTTCGCGACCTTGAATATTCATTCGAAAACATAAACAAAACTAACACACACACTCATGAAAAATCACGGTAAACAAGTTTTCCGTAAAGTGCTCGCCAAAGGACTGCTGGCGACTCCCTTGTTGTGTCTTACGATGACGGGATGTCAGGACAGTGAGTTTGATGAGTACTACGAGCGTCCAAGTTGGTTGGAGGCTCCCGCTTGGAACGTTTTGGAGAGTCGTGGCGACTGTAAGACTTATCTGCAGTTGGTCAGCAAGACTCTTTACTCCAAACAGTTGGAGGGTTCTGGTAGTTACACATTCTTCGTGCCGACCGATGAGGCTTTTCAGGCATTCTTTGCCAACAATCCTTACGGTTACACCTCAGTGGAGAGTATTCCGGCAGATGTAGCGGCTGACATTGTCTCTTCGACAATGCTTTACAACCAGTACCCATGCGACAGCCTGGGTAATACGCTCGATGCTTACAATACCTGGTCTGCGGGTGCGGCTTTCAAACATCAGACTCCTTCGTATGATGTCCTCTCCAGAGACTTTGTCAATGGAGATTCTATTTGGGTTTATGATAGTTATTCATCCGTTTATTCTTCTGCTTGGAATAATTATCGTTATCTCCCTTGCTTTACGCAAAACTATTTCAAGTATAACGCTCTGACCACAGAGGATTATAATCACTTCTTCTCTGCAGAGGAGGGTGCTGAGTGGTCTCCGCTGGGCAATGTGCTCGATGCTCAGATCGTGCAGTTGGCTGACGGTACGGGCGACCTTTATTGTGAGAATGGTGTGATTCACCTCCTTGACAAGGTGGTGTTGCCGCTCAAGAATCTGGATGACATGATCTGTGAATATCCGGAGATGGATGAGAGCGCATTGCCGGAAAAGGCTCAAGAGGGAGCTTGGGATATCTTTAAGTCGATGCTCTATCACCGTCAGGGTGATGGTAGCTACCAGTTCTTGGGTTACAATGAGGATGTCGATATGACGCACTACTTCGAGAAGTCTTATCCGAATCTCGATCTCTCTTCGTTGATAGTGAGATATTACAAGATGAATCCTTCGCTCAATGCAGAGCAATACACCGGAGCTATTGAGGGTGAAACCAACTACAACAGTGGTACTACTCTTTGGTTGCCGACAAAATCTGCAATGACCAAGTATCTCGAAGATCGTATCTTGTCTTATGTCGATCATCAAGGATGGACCGAGTCACAGGAGAACTTTGACAAGGCATTCAATAACCTTTCAGAGAACGTTCTTCCGATGCTTTGGAACTCCATGATTACCGATGGTATCGTTTGGCCCACTTATTATGGTGCGGCACAAAACGCATTCTCTACCAATGAGTATATCAATGGCGGTCGCAATGGTAACACCTTCAGCAGTGTGATCCGTTCCTCTGCTTTTGCTTCCAATGGTATGTATCACGTCATCAACTTCGTTCCCAAGACTTCAGTTTTTGAGGGTGTAGGTTCTCGTTTCTTGCTCGACCCGGCTTATAGCTACATGGAGCAGGTTTATGGTGTGACTTATGGAAGTTCTATATATTATAATATGTGTCTTTCTGCTTTGGGTAACTACGATCAGGTGAATCTGGGTGTTATTTTGGTGCCCAATTCCTTGTTGCAAAAGTGGGATGGCATCGTCTTTGATGCAGTAGATGTACGTTTCGAAAATGGTACGGGTGAAAATATCGCGTCTTCGGTTAACACCATGAGTACTTTGGGTTATGTGGAGCGTGACACATTGGATAAGATTGATTTCGAAGTTGATCCGCTCAATGGTGCTTATGGTGGTTGGGCATATACCAATACCTATCAGGGAGAAGTGATCCGTTATAAGAATACCGGTAGCGAGATCATGGTTCAATCTACATGGTCCATTCAGAATGACCCCTCACAGGTGCGTGAAGCCGTCCTTGAGGCCGGTGTGATGCCTCAGACCGGAGTCTCTTCAGCTGCTTATTACACCTCCATCGTCAAGGATCCCTCTTATGACGCTTATCTCAATGGTAACGTTTACCTCGTCAATGAGGAGAGTGTGCCGCTCTATTATGAGTTGGAGCATGAGTATAACGGTGTGACCTATATGCCACGTTCTCGTTCTGCTATCGATGAATTGGAAATCTATCTTGCTGCAGACTCTGCTTTGGCAGCTGATGGCAAAGTGGATGCTAAGCATTCTCACACCATCTTTAAGAAGTATTGGGAGTATGCCAAGGGTGCAACTACACCTCCGGCTGTCAGCGGTAAGGCTACGATCTTGGTTCCGACCGATGAGGCCATGCAGTATGCCATCGATCAGGGCTTGATCCTCTCATACGAAGACATGATGAAGGCTGCTATCAATGATCCTGATGCTATCTATTCGGACTCTGCAGCCATGATCATCAATCCTTATATCATCGTTTCTGATATTTTCCCGGATGACGGTACCAGCAATCTTTATGCTGCCAACACTTGGTCATGTCCGAGCGTTCCGCTTGATTTGAGCAACTTCCCGGTTTCTACCTCTTTGCGTCCTATGTCCAACGACTGGGAGGACTTGATGTCCGGTACAACCCGTATGTCTGTCTCTATCTCTAAGACTGCAGCAGATAACAAACTCTGCTTCATGGGCCGCAATTATGTTCAGGGTCAGGATGTCGCTGTCGATGCTTATAGCGCCAGCGAGTATTCCGGTGGGCTCTTTAGCAATACGGTAGTTCGTGAGTTGGGACAGAGTAATATCCTGGCTGCAAATGCCATCATTCATAGTTTCGACGGATTCTTGATTTATAAGGTTCGCGGTCGATAAATCCGGTTAGTGGATATACATATATAATATATAAAGAACTGCTGACTGAAAAATAATAATTCTGAATCATGAAAAAGAATTTGTATAAATATTTGATGCTCGTCCTCCTTGTGCTTATGCCGGGATTGGCCATGGCACAAAAGACGTTGGTACGAGGTGTCGTAATGGATGACTCGTTTGACGAACCTATGTATGGTGTCAATGTCATCTGGGAGAATAAAGACGGGCGTACTGTCGGAGGTCTTCAGACTAACTTCGACGGTAGTTTCGCTTTGTCGGAAGTTTTACGACCGGGCGATAGATTGGTGTTCTCATTTGTCGGTTATACCAAACTGACAGTTCCGATCGAGGCAGGTAAGTCTGTCTATAATGTGACTTTGCAGGAAGAGCGCGTACAGCTGAAAGAGGCTGTCGTGACTGCTGAGCGTCGTCAAAGCACCGGTATGATGAATATTGCCGAGCGCGATTTGACCACCTCTTCCAAGCGTATCGATATGGCTGAGTTGGAAGACTTGGCTGTTGCCGACGTTACTGACGCTTTGCAGGGTCGTGTAGCCGGTATGGATATGGTGGCAACATCCGGTGCTCCGGGTGCAGGTATGTCTATCCGTGTCCGCGGTACTACGACACTCAATGGTTCGTCTGAGCCGTTGGTAGTGGTGGATGGTTTCCCCTATGAGACTACTATCCAGGACGATTTCGACTTTGCTACAGCAGATGAGAATGACTATGCCACTATGTTGAATATCGCACCGGATGACATCAAGGAAATCACCGTTCTCAAGGATGCTGCTGCTACAGCTATCTATGGTTCACGCGGTGCCAATGGTGTACTTTTGATCAACACCAAGCGTGGTACGGCTACCAAGCCTACTATCTCTTACTCTTTCAAGGGTACGATCTCCAAACCGGGTGATGGTATTCCGGTCCTCTCCGGTGAAGAGTACACCACTTTGATTATGGATGAGATGTTCAATGCCGGTAAGGTGTTTGCTCCGACAACCTTCCCTGAATTGGCCAACGATGCCAATAATCTTTACAACTATTATAACTATGGTCAGAGCACTGATTGGTATAAGGAAGCTACTCAGACCGGTCATGCTCAGGATCACAGCATCTCCATCTCCGGTGGTTCGAAGAAGGCGGTCTATCGTGCCTCTTTCAACTATTATGATGAGGAGGGTACGGTGATCGGTGAGGGCTATCAGCGTCTCTCTGCCCGTATCAATGTGGACTATAACGTTTCTGAGAAGTTCAAATTCTCGGCATCTATGTCCTACACCTACTCTGAGACAGATCGTAACTATGTTTCTGCTTTGAGTTCTAGATCCAATGTCTTAAGTCAGGCATTCAACCGCGCTCCTAATATGGGTGTCTTTGAGTTTGACCAGACCGGTACACTCACAGACAACTATTTCACTCCCTCAACAGACCTTTCCGGCAACTATTGGAAGAATACGACCAGTAGTCCATATAACCCTGTTGCGATGGCTAAAGAGGGTTTCTATAAGAAACGTGGTAACCGTATTATGCCAAACTTGGCAGTACAATGGACTCCGCTCCAGTGGTTGCGTTACAAGTTGGAGGTAAGTTTCGACGTGAATAACGAGAAGGAAAACGCTTTCGTGCCTCAGTCAGCTACAGGTCGTCCATGGACCGAATCTACGGTCAATGCCGGTCGTGACAAGGACAATGAGTCATTTGTGATGAACACTAGCAACCAACTCTACTTCATGCCCGACTTGGGTGAAGATCACAAATTGCAGGCTGTAATCAATCTCCGTACATACAATGCCCGTAACAAGAACGTGGCTATCGGTGTGAGCAACTTGCCCAGCATCTCTTTGGTTGATCCATCTAATGGAGGTGTAGTTGCCAATAGTGATCTTTTCGGTTCTTCCTCAAGTGAGGTGCGCGAAGTGAACTTGGTGGGACAGATCCAGTATAGTGCTTTTGACCGCTATATCATGAACTTCTCTGCAGGTTATGAAGGCTCTTCAAAGTTTGGTGATGATAACCGCTTTGGTTTCTTCCCGGCTGTTTCTGCCCGTTGGCGTATCTCCAGTGAGCCTTTCTTAGAGGATTTGGTGGAGAAGTGGAATATCTCTGATCTCTCTGCTCGTTTCAGTTGGGGTCAATCAGGTAACTCCAGCTCTATTAAGGACTATTATGCAGCTCAGGCTACCTATAATACGTATGCATTCAAGTATTTGAACCAGTCCGGTACTTATCAGAACCGTCTCCAGTTGGCAGACTTGCGTTGGGAGAAGACCGGATCTATCAACATCGGTGCCGACCTCGGTCTTTTTGATAATCGCGTAGTTTTGCACTATGAGTGGTATCGTAAGGAGACCAATCAGTTGGTGGTAAACAACCGTCCTGTACCGACTTCTACCGGTTATTCTAGTGTTTCTTATTTCAACTTTGCTGGTATGCAAAACCGCGGTTGGGAGTTGGATGGAGATTTCACGATCTACAGAGACAAGGATTGGACCGTTCGTCTTAATGCCAACGTGGCTCGTAACGAGAACGAGTTGGATGAAGACCTGGAGACATTGGGTACTTGGACCGGTAACGTGACCGGTGGTAACTATCCGACACTCCAGTTGGCAGGTCAGCCGTTGGGCTCATTCTATGGTTACATTTATGAGGGTGTTTATCACAATGCCGATGAGACCATCGCTCGCGATGCCAAGGGTGCGAAGATCTATACCTATAATGATAAGGGTGAAGCCGAGCCGGTTTATATGCGCTTTAACTATCCGACTACAGACTATCTCTTCCAGCCCGGTGATGCCAAGTATAAAGACGTCAATAATGATGGTAACATCAATGAGCAGGACGTAGTCTATTTGGGTAATGGTATGCCCCTCTTTACAGGTGGTTTCGGTACGACTCTCAAGTGGAAGAACCTCTCTTTGCAGACATTCTTTAACTTCCGTTATGGCAACGACGTCGTTAATATAGCCAAGGCTAACCTGGAGGCAATGCGTGGTTATAACAACCAGGCTACTTCTGTACTCCGTCGCTGGCGTCATGAATATACTCCGGAGCAGGTGGCTGCAGGTGAAGTTCCCGCAGGACTTTTGCCGCGTGCCGTATATGATCAGGGTTATAACTCTTTGGCTTCTTCTCGTTATGTAGAAGATGGTTCATTCCTCCGTTTCAAGACGGCTACACTCTCTTACTCAGTGCCGAAAGACTGGATGAAGCAGCACTTGCCCTTCATGACAGATCTCCGCGTTTATTTCCAGATGAGTAATATCTATTGTTGGACCAGCTACACCGGTATGGATCCTGAGGTCAGCATCAGTAGTGCAAGTACTCCGGGTTATGATACCTCTGTTACTCCTCGTCCAAAACAATACATTCTGGGTCTTTCTGTCAGATTCTGATAAAGGCTCTTTTAAATCGTAACGAAAATAAGTATTCGATATGAAGAATTTGAAAAATAAAATAGTTGCCTTCTGCTTGGGTGGTTCACTTTTGCTGAGTGGGACTGCTTGTAGCGACTGGTTGGAGTTGGAACCCGAAAACTCCGTTACTGCCGGTAAATATTGGCAAACCAGAGAAGATGTGGCAAATGCCATGACCGGAATTTATTGCTCTTTGGTAAATGCTACTGATCGTATGTTTATGCAGGGAGAGATGCGAGCCGATTATCTGGCTCCCGGTCCTGCTGATGATGGTTCTTATGTTGCCCTCCATCGTGGTGAGATTACCTCTTCTAATTCGTGGGTAGCATGGGCAGAGTATTATTCAGTGATTAATAACTGCAACCTTTTGCTCGAGAAAGCCGGAGAGGCGTTGAAGAACGACCCCTCTTTCACCATGAGAGATTATAACATCTTTATGGCAGAGGCTACGACGATTCGTGCGTTCATGTATTTCTACCTGATCCGCTCTTATAAGGATGTACCTTACGTCACTTGGGCATACTTCGATGACTTGACCGAGCGTAATTGTGCTACGACAGCTCAGTATGATATCCTAAAAGATCAGTTGGCGCAGTTGGAAACCATCTTGAAAGAAGATGCTTTGCCAGGTGCATACAATGCCTTCAATCCTCACTCTGCTGAGAATAAAGGTCAGGTGACTGTCTATTTCCTCCAGACTTTGATGGCTGATATGTATCGCTGGTTAGGAGCCTTGGAGTCTGATCCTGCTGCGGCTCTCGCTGCCAATCAGCGTTGTGTAGAGTTGTGTGACAACGTGATCAATTCCGGGATCTTCTCTTTGGTGGATGTTCAGAAGAACGAGCCCGAGCAGGAGACTTTGGAGGAGGCTGTTGTTGCAGCAGACTCTGCATTCTATATGTATGTAGAGGATTATGCCATCGCTAAGATGTTTGACAGCATTTATGTGGATGGCAATAGCCGCGAAAGCATTTTCGAGTTACAAATCTCAGAGAAGAATGTATCACCGTTCTATTCTATGTTTGTAGCAAGCAGCCGCAAGTATATGCCTAACAACGAGCATATCCGCGACAATATCTTCCTCTCTACAGAGAATGTGCATGCACAGAAAGGTAACTATGCTGACATCCGTTACCGCATCAATTGTGTCGGTGCCGGTGAGCAGAAATATATCTGGAAGTATAGTTCCAATGGTTTCGAAAACGGTATGTCCGGTTATTACGCATCTGCTGATGAGTATATCCGTAACTTTGTGGTCTATCGCCTTGCAGAGGTTTACCTCATGAAGGCAGAGGCTTTGACACAGGTGGCTTGGGTAAATGGCAACGATCAAGTAGCATTGTTGGAAGCTTATCAGTCTGTCTATAAAGTACGTAACCGTGCTTCAGCCGTAGAGACTACTGATGTCTTGCTCGATAATGGTGTTGCTTTCCAGACTCAATTCTGGAACCAGTTGAAAAATGGTGAAGAGATCTCTCTTGAAGGTCGCTACACTCTTTCTGCCCAGAACATGGAGAGCTTCATTTTGGATGAGCAAGGTCGAGAGATGGCATTTGAGGGCCGTCGTTGGTTTGACGTCATTCGTCACACAGTCCGTAACGAATACGGTAAGGGTAGTGGTGTAGGAGGAGATTTCAATTATCTGCTCAACATCGTCTCTGCATCAACTACAGTAGATAAGGCTAACTATTTGCGTACAGCCTATCAAAACTATGAGAGTCATTATCTGCCTTATCCTTATCAGGATGTTAAGTTTAATGAGTTATTGACTCAGAAACCATTCTACGGTATCGAATAATTTAACCTGTAATACTAAGAAATATGAAATTCAAGAATATATTTCGCTTGGGAATGTTGGCTGTCATGACGGCAGTCACCCTGCCAGCCTTCGTAGCCTGTGATGACTATATGGATGGCGACGATTGGGAGTATAGTGCATTGCCACAGTTAGACGAGTATATTGATTCTCGTGCTGACCTCTCCCTTTTCGGTAAGATTATCGATCAGGGCGATGTCCGTGGTATGGTTCATGCCTATGGTACATACACTCTTTTTGTTCCTGATAACAATGCTGTGATGGCTCACCTCAAGGCAACTTCTGAGATTGAGGCAGAGAGCTTGATCGCTTCGATGACCGACTCTTTGGCTCGTTCGATCGTGAAATATCACATGCTGAGTGATACACTCTATACGACTGACTTTATCAACACCCGTCTTTCTTGTGCCAACATGGAGGCTGATTACCTCACATCGGCATATAAGTTTGGTGTAGATTCCAACTACTATGTCATTAACCGTACTGCCCGCATCACTACTGCCGATGTGCGTACCGGTAATGGTATCCTTCATGTAGTCAATGGTTTCCTTTTCCGTCCCGAGTATAGTGTGCAGGATGTGTTCAATAACATCCAGAACTATAATGATTCCACCTCAACCAAAGGTTACTCTATCTTGAATGAGTTGATGCAGACGATCTTGAGAGATAGTCTGAAGACTACTTTGGATGAGTTGCTTGGTGATGTGGCTCACGTCACTTTCCTCGCTCAGCCGGACTCTGTCATGGAGGAGCAAGGCTTGTTGACCGTAGAGGATGTGATGGAGGCATTGCAGAAGAATAATATCTCCAATTATTCCAATGAACAGCTTCTCAGCAACTGGATCGGTTACCACTTCCTCAAAGGACGTTATTACCAGACAGATATCAAGGGATCATCTTCTATGAATACTTGTACCTCTTTGGGCAAGGTGATCACTGTGACCAGTCTTAATGAAGATGTTTATCTCAATCGCTTTGAGGCATTTGACGATCCCGGTCTGTTGCTAGATCGTGGTGGTCACTTCGTGGACTTTACTTGTGCCAATGGTGCTGTTCAGACTGTCCTGGGCGAGTTGGAGATTATCGAGCGTGCTGCTACCCGTATCAACTGGGATATGGCAGATCAGCCTGAGATTCGTGCCTTGAAGGGCTTCCGTAAGGCAGGTACTTCTCAAAACTTCTATTCATCTCTTTCTGCTGATGAGAATGGATATGTTAAGACCGACCTCTCTATGATGAGCTGGACCGGTAAGAATACTCCGATAGTTAATTATTATTGTGCATGGGTGCCGACACCGGGCTTGGATAACTTCGGATCCAAGCAGGAGGAGTATGTATATGGTGATTACCTTAACTTCCGTCTTGCTACTCACGTGATGCAGTATATTGAGATTACTACTCCGACATTGGTAGTAGGTAAATATAAAGTATGGTTGCGCTATCGTGCCATGGGTACTTCTGCTAACAAACATGGTACGGTCCGCACTACCTTCAAGCAGGATGGTCAGGAGGATCAGGTCTTCGGTACGGTAACCCTCTCTAACTATGGTCCTAAGTCTTATAGCCGTGATGACGATGAGTCATATTCTGCTAAGGGTATTCAGAGTCCGCTTGCTTATTATCCGACATCCAACTATCTTGGTGGTGTTTTGCTGGGTACGATCGATGTTATCAATGATGGTGCACACATTTTGCGTCTTGATGCTACAGAGGGTAACCAAGGTTTGGGCCAAAACTACGATATGTTGATGTTCATCCCGATCGACCTGGATCAGGTATCTCCACGTGTATGTGCTGATGGTTCAGATGCTCGCGTATATAAAGTGGTGATGGATGAAGAGGGTAATACCTCTGTCGATCGTTCACAATACATTGACGTTGCCGGTTACAATTCAGATTATCGTACACACGTCTTCCCCAATCAGTGTCCTGTCATGGCAGGAGAAACTGAGCCCGGTTGCTGTCCGAAAGCTTGGTGTATCAATCATGATCCAAGTCGCTTCGATTCGGAAGGTAATTTGATCGAATAATAATTGCTAATAATTATCTACTATGAATAGCATAAAGAAAAGATTTATGTTTCTCATGGCTGTTGCTGTGGCTTGTTTCAGCAGTTGTGACGACCAATGGGAAGATGAGGATGTGAGCGGTACCCGCTCCCAGTCCTTATGGGAGGTCATCTCTACGCGAGAAGACTTGAGCCAGTTTAAAGATGTACTTGTTGCCGGTGGTTATGACGAGGTGCTCTCTTCAGCCGGTATCTACACCGTATTGGCTCCTAATAATGAAGTAATGCAGACGGTCGCTTCAGACCACGTCTCAGAAGTGCCCGGAGCACACATTACTGTGGGGCAATATACTAAGGCGATGCTCGACACTATGACCTATCTGCCTATGTATAATGGCAAGTTGGCAGTGCTCGACTCTATGCATCTCAACGATGAGGAGATTGTCTGCCGTAACGGTATCTTGCGTTTCTCTGCGACAGCTTCTTCTAATGTTCCGAATATTTATGAGCAATTATTTGCTTTGAAGGATCAATATAAGATGGCTGCTTTCATCATCGCTCAGGGTGATTCGATAGAGCGTGTCATTGACTATATTGATAACAACACCGGTAAGGCTGTAAAGGACACGATCCTTGAATTCCAAAATCCACTTTTGGATATCCTTCCGATCAATAACAATGACTCTTTGTTGTCTATGGTGCTTGTAGATGATGCCACTTATGATGCATTGGTCGCTAAGTATTGGAAGTATATGAAGCAATATGATCCGGTTGATCCTGCTTCCAATGACTTCAACATCGATACAGTAGCTACTGACCAAGTGGTTCAGTACTCTTTGGTACAGGATCTCACCTGCCGTCAGAGCGATGCCCAAAAGGGTGCTGCTGAGTATGTCGGCATGAGCGGTGTACGTCTTACCATGGATACTGCAACTGTGACCGAAGTGTTTGATCTTGCCAATGGTAACATCCAGATCGTTTCAGGTCTTGGCATTCGCATTAAGGATAACAAGATCAAGGATGTTTATGTACAGGGTGAAGACTACTACTTTACCAATGAGACTTACGTTTACACCCGCATCCGCACCTCTTCCATGGGCGGTAAGGATGTCGTAGTTTGTGGTGCAGACACCATCCGCGGTTACTATCGCTACTATACCTATCAGGATTCCATCACAGGAGAGACAGTTATGACTGACTCTATCATCTGGAATACTTCTACAAAGGTGATCTATGATGCAGGCAATACTACTGCTGTCCATAAAAGAGCCGTAGGCGGTGCGATTTTGGGTTACAAGGTGCCTCTCTATGCTTGCAAATATAAGATCTACTGGCGAAGCGTTGATGACTGCGCTCATCACTGCAACCCGGATACCACTGCAGTGGATTATCCAAAATATTTAGAAAATCCCAACTATCCTTGCGGTGGCGTGCTTCGTCACATCCAGAAGATGTATGTCTCTATGCCCGGCGAACCGGAATTGGAGTATAACAGCAATACCGATCTCGGAGACTTCGTTTTGAACTATGCTCCTAATAACCGATTCAGCGGTACATATAAGAACTATCGTTGTATGGTCGGTTACGATCCGGAGGCTGAAAATTCAGAGTTGAACGCCAAGTCTAACTTCGCTCGTATCGGTGTCAATGCCGGTGTAGGTACGACTGATCCTACTTATGAGACTCCACTCATTTGGTGTAAGACTGCAACACCTGATATGTCTGCAACTTACTTCAGCGGTGTGTTGGATATCAGTGTCAATGAGAAAGAGACTTACAATGCCAAGACCGGTAAGCCGATTTTGGTTCCCAAGGATGTCTTCCTCAACTTCTATCATGGTGATGCCACAGTCTTTGTGACCAGTGGTGTATTCAATCAGACTAACCGCACAGCCAGTGCTCAGACGTTAGGTATGATTTACTTGGATTATATTCACTTCGTACCGGAAATTGATGAATAACCTCAAAATCTTCCATCTATGAAAAGAGTATTTTTATTATTATTGACTATATGTACTGCCGGCGTTACTGCCTCTTATGGCCAGGAGGCTGTTAAGAAGGTAGTCGGCATTGAGAAAAATAAAGGGGAGGAGGTTAAGACTGTCACTATAACCGGTACGGTCACCTCTACAGCTACCGGAGAGGTTATCCCCGGTGTAACTGTGGCTGTAGCAGGACATCCTTTCTCTGCCATGACTGATGAGAATGGTGCATTTAAACTGCAAGTACCCGAGTCTAAGGATTGCAACCTCCTCGTGAGTGGTCCAGCTCAGACCGGTGTGATTGTGGCTTTGCGTGGTCGTGACAAAGTGGAAATCCAATTGATGAATGAGGGTTTCAACAACTTGACCCACAAGGAGGTATTGACTCCGCTCGGCATGAAAGAGCAGGCCTATCTTACCTCTGCGCTTTCTGTCGTGTCTGAAGATAACTCTACTTCCACCAAAGGTACTCCTGAAGCCATTCTTCAGGGATCCGTGGCAGGTTTGCAGACACACTTCCGCTCAGGTGCAGACGGATCCGGTGCTAACCTCGTCCTCCGTGGTTATAACTCTATCTTTGCCAACAACAACCCGCTTCTCGTTATCGACGGGCAGGTGTTTGAGAACCAGCAGTTCGGTGTCTCTCTCATCGAGGGTCAGATTTCTACTCCGTTGGGTTGTATCGACGTGCGTGACATCGAGCAGATGACTGTCTTGAAAGATGCCTCTGCCATCTATGGTGCTAAGGGTGGTAATGGTGCCATTCTTATCCAGACCAAGCGTGTCGATGACCAGGCTACACACATTGACGTAACCGCATTGTTAGGATTGAATCTCCAGCCTGAGAAGTTGCCGATGCTCGGTGCGATCGATGCCAAACGTTATCTCACTGAAGTGGTTTCTACATCCGGATTGACTCCCGGTCAGGTGAATGCCTTGCCTTGGGTGAACCCTAACAAGCCCCAAGAGATCTACGGAGACTGGATCAATGGCAGTTATTATAAGTATAACCAAAACACTGATTGGCAAGATGAGATCTTCCAGTCCGGATTCAAGTCTCAGTACTCTCTTAACGTTTCCGGTGGTGATGAGGTGGCGATCTATGGCCTCTCATTGGGCTTCCAGAATAAGGATGGTTTGATCGAGGGTACAGACTTCCAGCGTTTCAATGCGCGTGTCAATGCCTTGGTTAACTTTACAGAGAAGATTCGTTTGACAGCCAACATGAACTTCGTTTATGGAGAGAAGAACATGGCTAACGGTGGTTCTGTTTCCAATGTGAACCCTATCTACACTGCTTTGGTTAAGGCACCGTTTACATCTCCTTACAGCTATAGCGAGGAGGGTGTTGCCTCTCCGGCATTTGAGGATGTCGATGCATTAGGCCTCGCCAACCCGGCTGCTGTTACTTCCGATGTAGTAAGCCAGAACTCTTTCTATCGCTTCATGGGTTCTTATAACCTTGAGGTAGATTTCAACAAAGAGTGGAAACTCTCATCTCGTTTTGGTTTGGACTTCAATAAGGAGCGTGAGGTGATTTTCTATCCCTCTATCGGTATCCCTTATGCCAATACTGCCAACACGGAAGTGACCAACGAGCAGATGCACGGCGTACAGCGTATGTTCAACCTCTCTAATGAGACTCGTCTCAACTATTTGAAGACCGTCGGTGAGAATACTTATGACGCTACGCTCGGTTTCCGCTATATGCACTTTACTGCTGAGGATGACTATGGTCATGGTTTCAACTCTGCCAACAACTACTATCAGACCATCGGAGCAGGCGATAAGACCCTCTTCCTCAATGGTGGTGCTTTGGGCAATTGGAACTGGCTCTCTTTCTACGGTAACTTTGACTATAACTACAAGCATCGTTACTTTGTGCAAGCGATCCTCTCTTCTGATCTTTCTTCTCGCTATGGAGACGATATCGCCCCGATACAGATCTATCCCGGCGTATCTGCAGCATGGTTAATCTCTTCAGAAAAGTGGATGCGTAATGCAGACTTCATCAATTTCCTCAAGCTCCGCGCTTCATGGACCGTCAGTGGTAATGATGACATCGGTAACTATAATGCCAAGCGTTACTACCTCTCTAAGGCTTTCTTGAGCAACAATGGTTTGATCAGCGGTAACTTGGTTAATAATGATCTTAAGCCCGAACGCGTCACTAAGACTAACGTAGGTCTCGATATGGCATTCTGGAACGATCGCCTCAACCTTTCTGTCGATCTCTATCAGAGCAAGACTGAGGATCTCTTGATCTACTCTCCGGCTGAGTCATTTACCGGTTTCGCCTCTTATGTTTCTAATGGTGGTGAACTTGAGAACAAGGGTGTCGAACTCACACTCTCTGCCCGTCTCCTCGATACTCGTCACTTCTCTTGGGACGTAAGCGGTACGATCGCTCACAACAAGAATGAGATCACTGCCATCAGTGCGCCCATCGAGACTACTATTGGTGGCGGTACAGTCCTCACGCAGGTAGGTTCTCCGTTGGGTATCTTCTATGGTTATGAGAGTGATGGTGTTTATAGCACTACTGCTGAGGCTCAGCAGAGCGGTCTGCAGACCATGGTGGGTGCTGTCGCTCAGAACTTCGAGGCCGGTGATGTTCGCTTCATCAATAAGAATAGCGACAACATTATCGATGAAAACGATCGCGTTCAGATCGGTGATCCTAACCCGGATTTCCACGGTGGATTCTCTACAGTCATGAAGAGTCATAACTTCACACTCTCTGCACAGTTCACTTATTCTGTTGGCAACGACATCTATAACTTCACTCGCAGTCAGTTGGAGAACATGAATAGCCTCAGCAACCAAACCAAGGCGGTATTGAATCGCTGGCGCACAGAGGGTGACATCACCTCTATGCCTAAGGCTGTCTATGGCGATCCTCATCAGAACAGCCGTTTCTCTGATCGTTGGATCGAGGATGGTTCATTCTTGAAGTTCAAGTCCTTGTCACTCTCTTACGATGTGCCGCTTAAGGGCGATGTCCTCACCGGCATCACTGTCTATGGTACTTGTGAGAACCTCTTTACATGGACCAAATATAAAGGCTACGATCCGGAGATTATCTCCTCATCTTCTAATAACCCGTTGTATCACGGTGTCGATGCCTTCACGACTCCGACGACCCGTACATTCTACATCGGTTTGAAGATCGGTCTCTAATTATCATGTATTACGCAATTTAAACAGTATTTGATTACTTATGAAATACAATAGAATATTCACGGCTTTGACTTTGGGCTCCCTCATGCTTACAACGGCTTGTGTCGATGCTGACCTGGACGATGCATTGGAGCATGACAAGGCCTATGAGAATGTCGAAGATGCTGATAAGCATATCCTCGGTGTTTACTCTCAGTTCATGGATTTGACTGAGCAGATGGTGGTGCTCAATGAGTTGCGTGGCGACTTGATGACGATCACCGGCAATGCCAATACCTATTTTCAGCAGGTCGATGCCAAGGTGCTTGACAACAACAATCCCTATCTCGACCCGACTCCTTATTACACTGTGATCAAGGAGTGTAACGATTGCCTTCATAACCTCGACATCATGATGGCCAATCATGATCTGGAGGAGGATGAGTATAACGAGCGTTATTCGGACATCGCAGCACTCCGTTGCTATGTCTATTTGCAGCTCGCCGCTCAGTTCGGTACAGTCCCCTATGTGACCGAGCCGATCTATACCGTAGAGGATATGCTCTCTGCTCAGGTAGAGTATCTCTCCATCGATGAGTTGCTTCCCCGCCTCATCGCTGTGATGGAGTCTCTTCCTTTCATGGAGCCTTATGAGGAGTCTCTTTTGGTCAACAACCCGGAGAGCGGTGCCGTTTCTCTCAATGGAGAGCAGCTCAAATTCTTCTTCGTACATAAGAAACTCCTTTTGGCAGACCTCTATCTTTGGAACTCTCAGTACTATGAGGCTGCAACCCTCTACAAAGAGGTGATGAATAAGGATTTTGAAAAGGAAGACACTGCCAACTCTCTTTACTATCGTTGTAACTCTGTTGAGACTGTTTCTACTCGTGGTTCGACCGATAACTACTATCAGTCTTATTTCCTCCGTTACTTCGGTCCGGATGATAACTCATTCGGTTCTACCTGGCCCGACATGTTTGCAGACGCTTTGTCTGCAAAGGATGCCATGTATGAATGGATCTGGGCGATTACCTATCCGAGTGGTACACAGCCGGCTTATCCATTTATCAATCTCTTTGCTCCTTTGACCGAAGGAGGCAGCTATCAGTTGAAACCCTCTGTCAACTGTACGAGAAACTATCTCCGCACAGATAATCTCCGTACCAATGGTGCTCCTTACGATCCCCGTATGTATGGAACGATCTCTCGTCACATCAGTGAGACTTATGTCGTTGACTCGATCAATCCTGTCTGCGGTAAGTACCTCGGCATCTATGACGTAAACGAACCTGAGAAGCAGACCGGTCGTTGGTGGGGCTATCGCTCTGCATTGATTCACCTCCGTTTTGCTGAGTGTATGAACCGTCTCGGTTATCCGGACTTCGCATGGACTTTCATCAACCGCGGCATTGCCGGTGGTTGGGGTACTGCTTATCCCTCTACTGATGCTAATGGTCGTGCTACTGATCGCACATCCAATAAGCTCGACTATAAGACAGTCAATGGCGGACACACCATCTTCCACCTTCAGTATCCCATCTCTATGGGTGTATGTAACACGGAGGCTGACTCTGCATTGCTCTTCTTCGACTCTCGTTTCTATACGACCAATGCTGCCAACATTTATGATGGTTATGCTCGTCGTGGTCCATGGCGTTATAGCTATGGCATCCGTCGTGGTCGCGCAGTTATGAATCCGCAGACTAAGTCTGACTTCTCTGGCAAGACTTTGGCAGATTGCACCACTAAGGAGGACTCCATCTATCTCGTAGAGAAGATCATCATGGATGAAGCTGCTCTTGAGATGGCTCATGAGGGTCACCGCTTCCCGGATCTCGTGCGTGTTTCTCGCCGCATGAATCGTAGCAATACTGTTACTGTTAATAACGTAACTTATACGTTGACCAATGACGGTATGGATGGTAACCAATACTTCCAGAGCGTGATGGCTCGTAAGGCAGCCGGCAGTCAGAACGTATTGGGTCAACCTGACTACAGTGGAGGCGAAGTTTCCTGGTATCTTCCTTATCGTTGATCCCGGGCATCGATTCCCGATGTGATAATGCGCTGACCCTTTAGGTCGCACTGCGCATATGATTGAAAACGAGGCAGCGTCCAAGTGATTGGACGCTGTCTCGCTTTTTTTCTCTTCAACACAATGAACAGAGGAAAGAGGAAAGGTGAAAACGGAAAACTGAAAGGTGAAAACTGAAAGAGCAAAGAGAAGCCATCTGCCATCGCTATATCCATAGCCATCAGCCCTCGCAGCCCAGCTAATATCACACGGCGGCGTCATTCACGTTACACGGCGGCGTCATGCACATCACACGGCGGCGTCATTCACGTTACACGGCGGCGTCATTCACGTTACACGGCGGCGTCATGCACATCACACGGCGGCGTCATTCACGTTACACGGCGGCGTCATTCACGTTACACGGCGGCGTCGTTCACATTACACGGCGGCGTCATGCACATCACACGGCAGCGTCATGCACACTACGCATCGCATCCATTCACGCCACGCGTCGCACTCGTTCACGCCACGAGGAAGCGTATGCCCACGCTACGAGGAAGCGTATGTCTATGCCACGAGGTGGCATGTGTATATGTCTCGGCGTATCATTGAAGTAGGCTGTGCCTGCTATGGCTGATGGCGATGGCGATGGCTGATGGCTTCTTTTTGCTCTTTCCGTTTTCACCTTTCACCTTCCCTTGTCCTTATTGTCCTTTTTATGCTCTTTAATTTGTCTTCAAAACATCGTTATATTTATTAAATTATACTTATTGTATTAAAAAATAGCATTTATTACCTTAAAATATCTTTCATTTCAAATATTTGTTTTATCTTTGTCGCGTGAAAGTGTGCTCTTTAATATGGCATGTTTTGTCTGCGATAGGAGAGAAACGCTCACGTTACGAAAACATTACATCCGCAAGGAATAACATCGGACTCATTGTATAACGAAAATTATCATGCTTACCATGAATCGTTTTTTACTTATTGTCACTTTTATTGTTTCTGTTTCTACCTCACTCTTTGCGCAGCGTAAGATGGAGACGTTGGATCGTGGTCTTGTTGCCGTGAAGGTTTCCAATGGTGTTTATGCCTCTTGGCGTATCCCGGGAGACGAGTGGTTTGACGTCACTTATAACCTCTATCGTGATGGTGTCAAGGTTAATAGCGAGCCCCTTACTGTTTCCAATTTCACCGATACCAAGGGCACTGCCTCTTCCACTTATACCGTTAAGGCAGTAGTCAAGGGTGTGGAGCAGGCTGTTTGTGCTCCGGTTGCTGTTTGGGGACAGCAGTATCTTGAGATTCCGATGAAGAATGTCATCAAAAATGGAGCTGATGTCACTTCTGCCTATTCTCTCAATGACGCCAGTGTTGCCGATTTGGACGGTGACGGTGTGATGGAGGTGATCGTGAAGCGCATGAATACAGACTTTTCGGCTTCCAATACGAATTATACGCTCTTCCAGGCATACAAATTGGATGGTACCCTGCTTTGGACACTCGATATGGGTCCTAATCTTATCAATTCCGGTCATGTGGAGACTAACTGTATGGCTTTCGACTTCGATGAGGATGGCAAAGCAGAGGTGGTGTTCCGCGGTACGGACGGTACAATCCTTCCCGATGGTACAGTGCTGGGCAATGCTACGATCAACTATCGTGAGATGTATAATCAGGAGTATCAGTGCTATGGTGATGAGTTTCTTGTAGTTATGGAAGGCGCCACAGGTAAACTGATCGATCAGGTTATCTTTGACGCCAAGACTGATGGCACAGGCAATAACCTCGCTCGCCGTTCGGCTGCTTTCTGGTGGGAGGGCAACAGCAAGGCATACGGCCACCGTGCCAATAAGTTCCACTTCGGTGCCCCTTATCTCGATGGTCGTCACCCGAGCATCTCTTTGGTGCGTAACTGCTATACTAACCTTCACGCTGCGGCATATGATTTGATCAATGGTAAGTTGGTACTCCGCTGGGCTAACTGGTGTGATGATCCCTCCAGCATTTTCTATGGTCAGGGTTACCACAACTCTTCGGTTGTCGATGTTGATTTGGATGGACGTGATGAGTTGTGCCAGGGTAATATGGTGATCGATGATAATGGTCAGTGGCTTTCATCCACCGGTCTCGGACACGGAGATGCCCTTCACTTCAGTGATATGGATCCTTACCGTAAGGGTATGGAGTCATTCCGTTGTTTGGAGTCTAATCCCGGTGCTGTTTATGTCGATGCTGCTACCAATGAGATCCTTTTCCGTTGGGTGCGTGGCAATGATAATGGTCGTTGTATGGCAGGTAACTTTACCGATCAGTATCCCGGTTTTGAGCTTTGGACCACGGATAACAAACTTTGGAGTGCATCTACCAGTCGTTCGGCTGATCAGGTTGTTCAAAACGGCTGTACGGGTGTCACTATGAACTATCGCATCTTCTGGGATGGCGATGTCCTTCATGAGACTTTCAACTATGCTTCCAGTGGCGATGCCAATCCGACTTATGGCATCAATCCTTCTGTCTATAAGTGGGGTAACAGCAGACCGATCTTTACCGCATCAGGTTGCGGTACCAATAATCATTCTAAGGGTACACCCTGTATGCAGGCTGACATCTTAGGTGACTGGCGTGAGGAGATGATCCTCCGCACGACCAATGATCGTGCGCTCCGCATCTATACTACGGTGACTCCGACTGAGCATCGCAACTACTCGCTCCTTTACGATCATCAGTATCGTCAGGCAGTCTATTGGCAGATGAACGGTTATAACCAGCCGCCGCACATCAGCTACTATATGGGCGATGAGTATCTTTTGCCCCCGCCGCCGGCATGTACCAACGGTAAGACTGAGATTACCAATACATTGAGCAGTGCGCAAAACGGTAAGTTTGTCCTCATGGCACAAACCTCCAATACAGATGTTGCTGTCACCGGTACAGTTCAGCCCGAAAACGTGATGATCAATACTCCGGCGGATTATAAAGTGTCCGGAGGTACTTGGACGGGCGATATGCGCCTTATCAAGATGGGTCTCGGTCGTCTTACTTTGACCGGTGGTACCTATAATTATAGTGGTAATACCGAACTTTGGTATGGTGAGACTACACTTGAGAGCGATCTTCCTTCTTCACCCTTAGTGATGAAGCGTTTTGCGGAGTTGAATACTTCAGCTACCCTCTCTAAGGGTATCTCCATGGAGCATGGTGCCATATTGCGTCCTGCAGGAGCCGGTGTCTATGGCTCTTTGACCACCTCTGCGTTGACCATGCAGGGTGGGGCAGTGCTTGAGTTGGATCTTGCTGTCGATGGCAAGCAGATGGATGTCATCAAGGTGGATAACCTCGTTTTGGGTGGTGCCAATGCTGTCGGAGCTACTCCGGTCTTCCGCTTTGTGAAGAGTGCTTCAGGTACGGTAACTCCCGGTGAATACACGATCATCTCTGTGGCTAAGAAACTCGAAGGTGATGTTTCTGCTGTTACAGTGGAAGGTCTCGAGGGCATTCCGCACCAGTTGACTACAGTCGGCAGTAATGTCGTTTTGATCGTTTCTGCCATGCGTTCGGCTACAGATGTTCTTTGGAGCGGTGCCAATGGTTCGATCTGGAACCTTAACGATGTCAAGAACTTTGTGACCCCTGCAGGTGTGACTGATGTCTTTGTGACCGGTGACCGTGTGACATTTGATGCCACCGGCGCAGTCAAGACCGTGGAAGTAGAGGGTAACGTAGAGCCGAGTGTGGTAACGTTCGATGGAGAAATGAATTACACCCTCTCCGGTTCGGGCAAGATCTCCGGCGCTGCACAGTTGGTCAAGAAAGGTACAGGTACATTATATATAAATAATGCCAATGACTTCACCGGTGGTGTCTCCATTGAGGAGGGAACCGTGAGCATCTCTGCTCTCTCTGATGCGCAAAACGTCGGTGCTTTGGGTGCCTTTACTGAGGAGTCCGGTAAGTTCTACATCGGTGGCGGTGCCACTCTCAAGACTACTGCTACCTTGACCAATGCCACTCCGATTCAGGTGGGCGATGGTGGTATTATCGAAAACAATTCTACATTCACTCAGAATGCAGTGATCAGTGGTAATACTTTGGTTAAGAATGGTACCGGTCAGTTGACTTTGGCTGCATATACATCTCTGAAGCGTGTAGAATTGAATTCCGGCACACTTAAGATTATGCCTGAATATCAGGGTCAAACCTGCTTGGGTGACACCGTGGTGCTCAGAGGAGGAACACTTCAGTTTGACGAGAGTTCTTATTCTTATTGTTCCAGCTATCCGGCATGGTTAGTGCCGGAGGGTGCCAATGCTACAGCCCGTCTTGATAGCCGTTGCAACTATCGCGGCACACTACACGGTTCAGGTACACTCACCATCTACGTTCCTGCATACTATCGCACCTATATGATGGGTGACTGGTCTAAATTTACCGGTACGCTCAATGCCACAGGTGCTAAGTCTGCCAGCTATCCGATCGTGATGGCGAATACGTACGGCATGCCTAACGCTACCTTCAATATCCCCAATGCGGGAGATGTTGTGCAGCTGGGTAATGACAATACTGCTGTAAACGGTACGTTCACCGTTGGTAAACTCACCGGTAAGGGTACTTTGGCTTCCGGTTCTAATAGCAACAATACGTTTGCTGCCGGTTCGCTCAATGAGAACTTTACTTTCAATGGTATCAGCAATGCCAAGTTGATGAAAGTCGGTACCGGTGTGATGACTTTGACAGCTAATACAGGTTCCGGACCTATCGTGGTGAGCGAAGGCTCTTTGGAGGTAAACAACTCCGCTACATCTACTACATCCGCATCCGGTACCTCTACGATCGAGGTGCTTGAGGGTGCTACACTCTACGGTCGTGGTTATATGGGTAATACCCGCGTCACTGTCCGCAATGGCGGTACATTCCGTCCGGGTCGCAACTTCGCCGGTACACTCACTTTGCAGGGTCATCTCAACCTTGATGCAGGAGGTGTCTTGGAGTTCCGCATCAACAATGCAACTTCTTCTACACCCAACTCATCGCTCACCACTACCGGAGCTTTGCTCCTTGGCGGTACGGTGCGCATCCTTGCCCGCGATGATTATGAACCGAAAGTGGGTGATACCTTCACTTTCTGGAACTCTAAGTCTTATAACAAGTCTTACACTCCGACCATCGAATTGCCCGAGTTGCCGGCTGGTATGAAGTGGGATACCTCTCAGCTCTGCACCAAGAGCGGTACGGTGACTATCGTACAGGATGAGACCGGCATCGGAAACCTCGAGTTTGATGATGAGGTAGAAGTAACCCTCTATGCTTTGGACGGCAAGCCGGTGACCTCATTCAGTTGTCTCTATGGCATGGTTTATGCCAACGCGGCTGCTGCTGAGATCCCGAATGGTATCTACATGATCCGTATCCATAACGGAGAGAATACCATGGTCAAGAAGTATCTTAAACGATAATATCAGTCTGACGAATCACATAGGCCTCCTCATCGGTGGCACTATGTGTTTCGCCGTATCTGTTAAACATACGATCTTAAAAGATTAACACGATAACAATATTATTTATTAAATTACTAATTATTAACTCAAAATCCATTTGTGTATGAAAAAGAAATTTTACACATTAGGTACAGTATTGATGGCAGCAGCTATGTCTGTTAGCGCTCAGTCTGTAATTGATTCGGATGTCACTTTTGATTGTCCTTTTGACGAGGGTGACTATGCCGGTGAGTCTATGATCACTATCTCCAATGCGACTGTGACCATGGAAAATGAGTATTTGAACACTTGCGGTCTCCCGTTCTTGAACGTGGGTGACGTAGTGGTTCTTTCTGATGGTGGTAAGGTTAAGTTCTTCGATTCTCCGGAGACTGCCTATCCGGATCCGGAAGCTGCTGCTGAGTTAGGTTGGGGCGACTATATGTTGTCTTCTGACGGTACAGCTGTAACTGAGATGCCTTTCAACTGGGTCATCGAGGGTGAGGGTAACGAGATCTATCTCGACAGCCATTCTACTATGGGTGGTACGATTACCGGTACAGGTACATTGACCATCTACTGCGGTAATCAGAACAAGATCAACTTCGACTCTTGGTATGAATCAACTTCTACTACTGCAGCTCCGCAGTTCACCGGAACTTTGATCCTCAAGACTTTGGATGGTTATACTTGCGACACTTTGTGGTGCGGTTCTAACTTCCCCGGTCACTCTACTGACGGTGTGGCTTACAACAAGGCTTCCGGTCAGTGGAATGCTGTTCCTTTCTGGATGGACGTTACAGGCTTGAACAATCCTGTTCTCGTGCATGGCAGCAACAACTCTTCTTGGCCTGCTATTCTGGGTGAGTGTACGCTCCATTCTCCCCGTACACACATGTTCCGCAACCCTGTAGATTGCTACTATGACTGTGTGGTTAATGGTGGTAACGAGGGTTATGACTTTGAGATGTATCCCGGTGCAACAATTGCTTTCAACAAGCCTGTTAATGCTGCCAGCCGTTATGCTTATCATCGTCAGGGCCAGTTGCTTCTCTTCAACTCTAAGGAGCCCTCTTTCTCTAACAACGTGAGCGGTATCTCTGCTCGTCATCGTGATGGTCGTTATGGTGGTGATGGTTGGGTAGATGCAGGTATCTCCGGTAAGGATGGTAATACTGTGCTCGTTCAGCCCGGTCACTCCGGCCCGAACAGCATCGGTACATTGGTGGCTAAGTCTGTATGGCTCTATAACAACAACGGTCTTTCTCTCGACTTCGATGGTCAGAGCGCTGACAAACTTGCTGTTACTGACTCTGCTAACTTCTCTGGTGCCAACACCCGTGTTTGGTTGAACCTTATGAATGACTTCTTCACCAACACCAAGACCGGTAACTACTCTGTCCTCGATGGTAAGTGTGTGATCGGTATGGAGGCTGTCAATGACACCGTAGGTTACTATGTAGTTGACTCTGTATTGACTTATGCCATTTGGAATGAGGCTGCTCAGGATTTTGCTGACACCGTAACTTATTATAGTAACATCAAGAAGTATGGTGCTTACAAGGATAACAACGGTGGTAACCGTGAGTTGGATACCATGATGTACTGGGGTCCCGGTACAGGCGGTTATGGTACACCTGAGGCATACGTGCCCAACCCGAACAAGGTAGATTATGCTACTTGGCAGGTGGATTACTCAGCTCGTCTCCGTGACTCTTTGAACGCTATCGTTTATGTGCCCGGTACTGGTGACACTGTGAAGTATGTAGCTCATAACTTTACTGCTAATGACATCGCTTTGCACTATGCATACGATTACCGCTATAACTTCAACCTCGTAGTGAAGAACAGCTCAATGGTTCTCCCGAACCCCTACATCCCGGGTGACTCTGTTCGCATCGGTAGTGACTTCTTCAACTTTACATTCCAATATACAGATACCATTACAGGCGAATTGAAGTATCGTTATCACACTAATCCGGTTACCGTATGGCGTAATGCAGAGAAGACTGACTCTATCAACTACTGGTTTGACTTCACATACTTCTTCACTGACGGTGTGATCCAGTTGCTCTCTGATGAAAAGACTTCTGTTGATTTAGGTGATGCTCCGGTTAATGGTGACTTTAACCTCGATGACTGGAAGAATGAGAACGATGTGCCGGATGGTATTACTAACCGCTATGAGGATAACCACAGTGTAGCAGATCGTCAGATCTACACTATCGATGGCAAGCGTGTTAATACTCTCGTGCCCGGTTTGAACGTGGTAACTACTCGCTACAAAGATGGCGAAGTGAAGACCATGAAGATATTCTTTCAGGAATAATCCTCGATAGAGACCCTTATACAGGTGATGAGCCGGATTTGCGGCTTGTCACCTTTCCTCCTTAAAAATCATTGACGCCCCAAGAGGTGCGTCTGTGCATAAATCCAAACATATCGGTACTTGTGATAGGTGCAGACCTGCACCGATATGCTCTTTAATCAGTCCTGCACCAACCATTTAAACACATTTATTTATGCGATTTTTTAACAAATTGAAGTCAGTGCTGCTCATCGCAGCATCGTTGTGTTGCTTCAGTTCAGTGTTCGCAGAAACCAAAACCGGTTCGTATGCCGTGGCTGAAGGAGATCCTGCTTCTGCTAAGGAAATTACATCGGTTGAGGGCATCACTATGACCTATGGTACATGTGATGACTGGACAACTGGAGAAACAGAATTAACAGTAGGCGATAAGACTTTCAAAGTTTATGCGTCGACTACTGATACAAATCCTTCTCCTAATAGCGGAAAGGTCCCTACTAAAGGTGCTTTTGTCTCTTTCAAACCGCAGTATAGTGGAACAATTACAGCTGTAGTTAGTAATTGTGGTAACACCAAAAGTGGTTATGTCGTAAAAGATGAAGACAACAACTTGGTCAATGGTACAGTCATTATCGATGGTAAAGAGACTGAGTGGACTTCCGGTACACCGTTCAATTCTGCTGCTAAGTATAACGGAGGTGTAACTTTTGCTGTTGAAGCCGGTAGTACTTATTATTTCTACCTCTCCGGTTCAAAGATGCGTATTCAGGGCTTCATCTACACTTATGATGACGCTCCTGCTGCTCCTGAATTGGAGGCATCTTTGTCTAACGTTTCTGTAGCATTTGAGCCTGTTGCAAGCTTTACAGATGCAGATACACTTCGCTTCAACTTCACCGTTGAGTCTAATATTGAGGATACTACTCTCTATATCGGCGGTGCTTGCGAAGGTTATTGGGCTACTGTTTTGTATGGTTCGATGATGATGGGTATGGTTCCAGGCGAGATCTTCCCTCAGGGAGTGAGCATGGAGCATCCGTTCTATGCTGTTAAGAAAGGTACTTACTCAGTAGCTGTTCCGGTAGCCAAGACTTATGACTACTATGGAATGATGGTCTTTGATCGTGCCAATAATGCCGGTGCTACTTGGGGTATCAGTTTGATAACAGCTCTGGACGAATATACAATAGATAAAGTATTGGGTACAGCCGAAGGTACAGTTGACGTTCCTTCTACTCCTGCTGCATTTGAGTTGGCTGACATTCAAGCTAACTTTGTAGCTGTAGAGGGTTCTGCAGCTGATACTGTAGTTATCACTGCTACTGTTAAGACTAACGACCCGGCAATCCCTGCAGACTCTACCTTTTATATCATTCCTTACTCAGGAGGTGATGAAACATGGTTAAGCACTTTGACCGGTACGGATGCCGATGGCAAGGAGAGCTTCTTCTTCTATGCTTCTCCTGAAAATAAGGTAAATGGTGGTGTAGCCGTTACTCCGGGTGCTGCTGTTGTGAAGATTGTCGTTCCGAAGACTATGACCTACAACAATAAGGTCTATTCTCGTAACGCATGCGAGGATGAACTTATTCTTGCTGTGGCTACTATGAAGACTCAGTTGAACTGGATGGATGAGCTTGAGACTACAACTGATAAGATCGTTCAGGCTGAGCCTATCACAGTTTCTATTCCTAAATATACTGCTCCATTTGCATCTTTGACAGATGTTACAGCCGTATTTGAGACTGTTGCCAGCTTCACTGAAGCTGATACTATCCGTTTCAACTTTACTGTGGATTGTGTTGATCCTGACACTACCCTTTATATCGCCGGTGCTTGCGAAGGTCTTTGGGCAAGTGTTTATTATGGTTCGATGATGATGGGTATGTTCCCCGGCGAGATCTTCCCTGCCGGTGTTAATTTTGAGCAACCCTTCTATGCTGTTAAGAAAGGTACTTACTCTGTAGCCGTTCCTGTTGCTAAGGTTTATGACTATATGAACATGGGCATGTACATCATGGATCGTATGGCCAATCCGGAGACAGAGTGGGGTATCGCTCTCGTTACTGCTGCTGACGAATATAATTATGATAGCATTTTTGCTACTGCAACAGGCATTATCGAAGTTCCTGCTACTCCTGCTCCGTTTGAGTTGACTGACGTTCAGACTTCTTGGGTAGAGGTTGCCGGCACAGATGCTGACACATTGGTTATTACTGCTACTGCCAAGTTGAATGATCCTTCTTTGGCTGTTGACACTGTCCTCTACGTTATCCCCTACAGCGGTGGTGACAGAACTTGGATCGGTGGTTTGAGCGGTACAAGCGTAGAAGATCCGACTAAGACTATCTCTTACTTCTATAACGCACCTGAAAACACAGTAAACGGTGGTGTGCCTGTGACTGCAGGTCCTGTGACTGTGAAGGTGGTTGTTCCGAAGACTATGACTGAGTATGATGTTGTTTACAACCGTAACGCATCTGACGAAGAACTCGTATTGGCTCTTGCCACTATGAAGTATGACGACTGGTACGGTTCTTACTCTTCTGACAAGATGGCTCAGGCTGCTCCTGTTGCTATCAGCGTTCCGGCTTACGTTCCGGCTGTAGAGGAAGAGGACAACATGACAGTAGTTAAGTCTTGGGACTTCACTGCTATGTCAGATACTGTAGCCGATAAGACCGGTATGACTTACTCAGATGAGACTGTTAAGGTGGGCGGTACAGCTTCTAACCTCGGTACAGGTCTCTATGAAGGTTTGGCAATGCAAGGTGCAAACAACTTCATGCTCCGTCCTACAAGCGGTGGCTGGGGTGGTCTTTACAGTGGCAACGGCGGTGGTCGCAAGGTAGGTGTCTTGGATCTCGTTCCCGGTCAGGTTGTAACAGTTGTTACTAATGGTGAGTGTATGTCATTGGCAGACGCAACTACTGCAGAGCAGGTTTCTATGGAGACTGTAGATGGTAAGACTACTTACGTTTATAACATTACTGCAGAGGGTATGTTGGCATTGACCATGACTCGCTATTTCACTATCCATTCTATCGAGGTTAAGCAACAGACTGCTTACTTGACAGCTGCAATGTGGGATTTCACTGCAATGTCTGATACTGTTGCTGATAAGACCGGTATGACTTACTCAGATGAGACTGTTAAGGTAGGCGGAACTGCTTCTAACCTTGGTACAGGTCTCTATGAAGGTTTGGCAATGCAAGGTGCAAACAACTTCATGCTCCGTCCTACAAGCGGTGGCTGGGGTGGTCTTTACAGTGGTAACGGTGGTGGCCGTAAGGTGGGTGTCCTTGATTTGACTAAGGGCTCTATCGTTACTGTTGTAACTAATGGCGAATGTATGTCATTGGCAGACGCTACAAATGCTGAGCAGGTTTCTATGGAGACTGTTGATGGCAAGACAACATACGTTTATAACATCACAGCAGATGGTATGTTGGCATTGACCATGACACGCTACTTCACTATCCATTCTATTAAGGTAGAGAAGATGGTTAAGTTTGTGGCTGCTCCTAATTGGGACTTTGCAGCTATGTCAGATACTGTTGCTGACAAGACCGGTATGACTTATTCTGATGAGACTGTTAAGGTTGGCGGTACAGCTTCTAACCTCGGTACAGGTCTCTATGAAGGTTTGGCAATGCAAGGTGCAAACAACTTCATGCTCCGTCCTACAAGCGGTGGCTGGGGTGGTCTTTACAGTGGTAACGGCGGTGGCCGTAAGGTGGGTGTCCTCAACATGACTGCCGGATCTGTTATCACAGTGGTAACCAATGGCGAATGTATGACATTGGCAGACGCTACTGTTGCTGAGCAGACCTCTATGGAGACTGTTGATGGCAAGACTACTTATGTTTACACCATGACAGCTGACGGCATCTTGGCATTGACCATGACCCGTTACTTCACTATTCACTCCATCAGTGTTCTCGCTGTTCAGGCAGACATCAAGGCTCCGACTATCACAGTGACCGGTAACACTTATGACGTGATGACCGTATCTATGGAGTGCGCTACTAACGGTGCTTCTATCTACTACACTATCGATGGTGGTGCTGAGACATTGTACACTGAGCCATTCCAGTTGACAACTTCTGCTAAGGTTGTTGCATGGTCTGCTACAGAGAAGGCTACTTCTAAGACTGTAGAAAAAGATGTAACTGCCGGCTTCGTTCCGACTCCGACTGCTACTATCACAGGCGTACATAATGAGACTCGTACGATCACTTTGGCAAGCTCTGTTGAGGGTGCTACTATCTCTTACCTCGTCGGTTCGTTGACAGAGGAGAAAACTACCGATCTTACTCAGGAGATGTTCCTTGAGTGGGATAGCGCAACAGAACCTACTACCAGCAAGAATGGTTATGGTGCATTGGAATTGAATGTAAGCTCCGGTCTCCCGTATGGTAACGGCAATGTAAGCTGGTTGTTATATGCTGACCTTTCTGCTTATAAGAAACTCATTGTTACCGTATCTGAGGGTGCTCCGCGCTTCTGCTTCAACCGCATTACAGAGCAGGGTCAGGATACACCTGACGGTGTCGACTCAGAGATGATCGACATCCCGAACAAGGCATGGGGTACTGAGCGTTATCAGACCGTAGAGGGCAACGTTTATACTATCGACTTGGCTAAGATCGTTGCTGATCAGGGTTATGCTCACCTCAATTGTATCAAGGGTGCTAACTGGGCGAATGTAACTGTTACAAGCATGCAGCTTGTAGGAGATGTAGAGAAGGAGATGGTGGCTTACACTGAGCCGTTCGTAATCTCTGATACTACTACTGTATGGGCTGTGGCTTCTAAGGTTTCTGCCGTAGCAGACACATTGACATTCTCTTCTGCAACTATGGAGACTACACTCGCTGCAGGTACTGTCCTCCAGCTCGCTGCTCCGACTTATGTGAAGGCTACGATGGATTCAGCTACTACTGCTGAATACGCTAAGGAGAACCTCTCTGCCATCATCATCGAGGCTAACCAGTCTTCAGTGCTCTGCACTCCGACTGCAAGCATCACTTACGAGTACTTCGCTCTCAATGCTGAGACCGGTCGCGTATCTGAGGTTGCTGATCAGAGCGGTGCATACACAGACACCTTGAAGGCATTGCCGCTCGGTCTCTTGAAGGCTACTGCTTCTGCTGAGGGTTATGCTCCGGCTGAAAGCCACATGTGGCTCAAGGCTCCGGCTAATCTCCAGGAGGTATGGGCTATCAACTTCGATACTTTGGCTGGCTACGGCTGGACCGGCAACCCGGTTATCTCTGCTGCAGCATTCAAGGTTGAGGATAAGGAAATCGGTACTATCACGATCAATAATTCTACTTTGGGTCACGACACATTGATCAACGAGAACTTTGGTCTCCAGACCGGTACAAGCTGGTTGATGCGCTTCCAGGCTAATGGTAAGGTTGAGCAGACCGGTCTCTATCAGTATAACTCAGGTGGACGTGCTGTAGGTCTTGCTAACTTGAAGAAGAACCAGGTGGTTAAGGTAACTGTCAGCGATGCTTCTGTTATGGCTGTTAAGAACTCCGTACTCGAACTTGACGCTGCTCAGACTTCAGGCAATGACCTCGTTTACCGTGTAACTGCTGATGGTAACTCAGGTTGGGAGATGACTCGCTACCATTATATCCACACTATCGGTGTATATGATGATCCTACCGTAACAGCTATTCCGGAGATCGGCGTATCTAAGGTGGATGGCGTGAACCGCTACGTAGGCATCACTTCACGTACACTCGGCGCAGACATCTACTACACTATCGGTACTGAAGAGTATGCTGATATCACTGAAATGGTGGTTGATACTACGCTCCTCAACGATACTATCGGTGGCATCGCTCCTGAATTTAAGTATGACACTACTTATGTGAAGACCGGCACAGACACTACTATCGTCTATGGCGAGTATGCTCTCTACACCGAGCCTCTCCACATCACAGCTACTACTCACATCAAGGCATACGCTACATATCAGGATGTGGATTCAGATCCGGCTACTGCTACTATCGAGACAGGTACAACTGTTAAGATTGCTAAGCCTGTGATCACATACGTAGGTACAGCTGAGGGTGGCAAGCAGTTTACTATCACTGTGGACAACAGCGATGTACTCTCTACACCTGAAACTCCGATCTATTACACGCTTGCCGGTGGTGAGAAGACTCTCTATGAGGGCACACTCACAGTGGCTAATGACGTATATGGTTGGTTGACCGCTACTGCTGAGCTCGAAGGCTATGAGACTTCTGAGGCTGCTAACCGCTATGTAGATGCTCGTGAGACTTATAACGAAGTTTATGAGGCTCTCCGCGCTGCTGATAAGGTGATGCCGACTGAGGTGGCTGACGTTGAGTTTGACAACGTGGCTGGTTTGAACCTCGCTCAAGAGGCAGCTCTCGTTCCGACCGGACGCGCATACGTACACTACACTATGCATGCTGGTTACAACGCTATCGTTGTTCCGTTCAACATGACTTCTGCTAACCTTGAGAATGGTACAGTTAAGATTACTGACGCTGCCGGTAAGGCATTGGTACGTGGTACAGACTTCACATTCCACCGCATCCAGGCTACTACTGACTACACTACTATCGAGGCTCAACTCGCTGCCGGAGAATTGCTCCACACAGGTAACCTCGTGGGTAACACTCAGAGCTACTTGATCCAGGTGGCTGATGAGTATGTAGGTCAAGACTTGATCTTCGTTTCTACTGAGAAACCGACATTGGGTATCCAGCAGAACAGCTTCGAGGCTCTTGCAGCTGAGGGCAAGTTCAAGGTGGTGAACAACCGTCGCTTCCAGCCTGCTACCGCTACTGTTCCTGTATTCGTTGTCAACGATAAGGGTACTAAGATGGTACGTCAGGATGCTGGCGCAGTTATCCCGGCATTCAGCTTCGCATTGATCGCTGACTCTGCATTCACTCATGACAACAGCGAAATCAGACTTCTCGACACTTCATTCAAGCACGTTTATAAGGATCTTGCTCAGGATACTATCTTCTTGACAACTCCGGAGAACATGGCTTTGGCTAACGAAGAGAAGTGGGCTCGCAATGGTGATGAGAATGGTGGTTGGAACAACTTCTCAGCTGTTACCAACAAGAAGGGTACTATCGATCCGATGACCGGTGAGGAATGCTCTTCTACCGTATTCCCGGGCGTAATGTTGAAGAACAATGGTCCTAAGACAGTTTACCTCTATGTGACTAACGTAGCTTCGTTCAAGGCATACGTAGTAAGTACAGGTGGTTCAGACCGCACCGCTAATTGCACCGCTACCGCTACTGACGGTACTGTTGTAACAGGCAGCGTTCTCTCTGCTTCTTATACTTCTGCTGTTCTTGAGTTGAACCTCGATCCAACTAAGAGCTATGAGCTCAAGTTTGACGCTGACGCTGACGTGATGCTTTATGGTATCAACTTCAAGTCTGGCGGTCTCGGCATCGACGGCATCAACGCTGAGCTCGAGAGCGATGGCATCATCTATGACTTGACCGGTCGTCGTGTACAGAAACTCGTTAAGGGTCAGATGTACATCCAGAACGGTGTTAAGTTCTTGGTGAAGTAATATACATATTCACTTATAATTCCTGAGAAGGGGTGCGCCGTGATGGCACACCCCTTCTTTTGTATTCATATATCCCTGATTGTATAAAAGGGACTTGACCGTCTAAAGAGCGGTGCGGGTTAAAATCCAATGCCCGATTTGTGGCTAAATTCTAAAGAGCGATTTGGGTTAATGCCCGATAGGGCTATAACGCTGTCTTATACTGATATAGGTAGACGCATATTATAACCCCCAATAAAATGTATATCTATGTCAACAAAAAACAAATACGCCTCTCGTGATGCAATTCGCGAACGAGTTATCAAGGATTATTTGGAGAATCATTTCACGATTTACCGATTGAGTAAGATTTATGGTTATTGTCAAAGTACAATTAAAAGATGGCTTCTACCTTACCTTGAAGAAGAAAAAGAATTATCTTTGCCAGAAGAACCACTTTCAGAAGAAGAACAGATGAAAAAGGACCTTGCAAAGGAAAAT
>JAZNGG010000026.1:0-31998 GCA_045576355.1 Bacteroidales bacterium | reverse complement strand
AGCGAGGAGAAGATCCCGTCGATCTCTCCTCGCTAAACGATGTATGACCCCTAAGTGGGCTATAAATATATCACTTCAGCCCTTGAGGCTGTACAATGTCGATAAAAATCAAATCATTTGCTTACTGCAAAGATACAACATCGAGAAGCCGATGTCAAGAGGAGAAACAATCCAATCCTTAAAAAATGTTTATTTGAGTAATAAGGTTTATTTATTATATGAAAACGAATCTTTGGAGTTTAGCTCTTAAGATTTCATCCTTTAATCCTGCCATTTGATACAAAATAGACTTCATTTTAGAGTTTGTTTATAAGAATTTTGTATTTTTGCATCGTAACAGGAATCGAATCATATAACTCTATAAAAACAATAAAACTATGAATAACGAAGAAACCCAAGTTTTAAATCAGTCTAAGACAACAAAAACCAGTGCCCCGAAGAGTGAGGCTGTAACCACCGATAAAAAGACGGGAACGGGAGAAAAGGTGGCCTACGCTGCCGGAGGATTTGCCGCCGGTGCCGCAAGTGCTATGGCGGGAGTTGCTTTTGCCTCTACGCTTGATAATGATCCCAACGAAGAGGTGATTGCTGCTACGGCAGAGGGGGGAGAAGGAACTTACGCATCTGCAGCTGCCACAGGTACTGTTGGCGCTAATGCGGTAACTGAACCTGAAACACCTGCTCCGCAGGATGCCATCATTGCCACCAGTGAGGGAATCAAGGTGGCACAGGTGGATGATGATGCTTCGTTTGGTGAAGCTTTTGCCGATGCCCGGGCACAAGTCGGTGCCGGAGGGGTATTTGAATGGAGAGGGCACGTCTATAACACCTATTATGAAAGTGAATGGGAGAGTATGTCCCCGGCAGAGAGAGCCGAATATCAGGCTAAGATAGATTATGATGCCGTGACCGACGGTGTAGAAGTCGCCGATGACGTGCCTGTCGATGGAGAAAACGTTATGACACCGGAGATAGAACCCGATGCGCAGCTGGTGGATAATACATCAGACAATGCAGATATAAAGGTCTTGGGTGTGGAAGTCGTGACTGCTCCCGATGGAAGTGCCATGACTGCAGCTCAAGTGGAAATCGGTGGATATGACGCTGTAATGATAGACGTGGATAACGATGGCGTGATGGATATTATGTCCGTCGATGAGAATGGAGATGGTGAGATCGTGGAGAGCGAATTGTATAATGTAAGCGAGATGAACATATCTGCTCAAGATCTGGCAGAGATGACTCCGGATGACGGAGCATTGCTGGCACAAAATACAGATATGCCCGACTATATGAATGATGCTGATGTGAGTCTGTTGGTTTAAATATTAAGATGTTATGGGAAAAATATTTTTAGTCTGTCCCAATTGCCGTACGCGCCTATCCTTTCCGGAAGTGCCCGGTTATCAGCATAAGATCGTAGAGTGCCCTATCTGTCACTTTAAGGCTGCAGCCAATGTCTATCAAAGCGGTGCTGCTGGTCAGGGAGGACATGGCGCAGATGATGACCCGACCCAACTTCCGGGTCATTTGAAGCAATTGTCGATGGATATGGGGCAAATCAGAGTCGGTAAAAGTGAACAGCATTGTCCGCTGAAAATGGGAAGCAATGTCATCGGTCGTATTGCCAAATCCGGTAAAGCGGATATTCAGATTACTCATGATGAATATATGAGTCGCCGGCATGTACAGATCGATGTGGTGAAAGGTCCCAATGGTATAGAACACCGATTGGTGGAGATCAATTCGAAGAATATTGTTGTTTTAAATGGAAAACCTATCCAGCGGAATGACATCTTGCAATTGAAGTTCGGTGATTGTCTTACATTGGGTAGAACAGATATTTACTTAGAAGAGACTGATGAAGAAGCCACTCAAATCGGATAATTGCTTATGAAAATTACAATCAGACAACCCCTCTCTTTTAGTGAGATCGGGAGAAAGGATAATCAGGAAGACTGTATATATCCCTCGGCGTCCGAAGCCAATGATCGTAACCGGGTGTTTGTCCTCTGCGACGGTGTGGGTGGACATGAAAACGGAGAAGTGGCGAGTCAAACGGTCTGCGAGGTGTTAGGTTCCTCTTTGAACCATGTTTTGGAGGCTGCTCCGGTGGTGACTGCCGATATGTTTAGAGAGGCTTTGGCGCATGCGTATGATGAGCTGGACAAGAAAGACTCCGGGGGAATGAAGAAGATGGGAACCACGATGACCTGCCTGTGTTTGCATAGCGAAGGTTGTTTGGTCGCTCATATTGGTGATAGTCGCATCTATCACTTGCGCCCGACATGTACAGATGTGGAGAAAGGTCGTTTGGGTATCGTCTATCAGTCTTCTGATCACTCGCTGGTCAACGATCTGTTGCGTGCCGGAGAGCTGACGGAGGAGGAGGCTCAGAACTACCCGCATAAGAATATTATCACACGCGCCATGCAACCCCATCAGGAGCGTAGATGTAAGGCAGATATTTTCTCTTTCAGGGATGTCCGAGAGGGGGATTATTTTTTCCTTTGTTCAGATGGTGTGATGGAGCAACTGACCAATGAAAAGCTGTGTTCGATAGTCGCCGACAAGGCTCTGAACGACGAGGAAAAACTGGAGGCCATCCGTGGAGTGTGCGCAGGTGAGACAAGGGACAACTACACCGCCTACTTAATCCCGATAGAGGGCGTCGTGGCCGAAGAGGGTGATCAGGAAAGTGAGGAAGATGTGATCCGAGGATTGGTCGAGGATGTGGCCGAAGAGACTCAATCTGAGGAGACGCCAACGAACCATGAGTCTCAGCGACCTAATATCTTTTCCTCTGTGATGCATCGTCTTTCGCTGTGGAAAGTGTTGTTTTGGGTTGGTGTGGCCTTGCTCCTGGCAGGTAGTATCGCTTACATGGTGAAGTGGCGAAAGAAGGATGCTGAAACTATCGAAGTGAATTCCGAGGATGAAGTTAAAAAGGAGGTTCCTGAAGTTGCGATGCCTTTGGTTTAATGGTTTAATGGTTTAGGGGTTTAGGGGCTGCGCCCTGCGATGGCATGGGGACTTCGTCCCGCTATGGCGATGGCGATAGCTATGGCTCGTGGACTTCGTCCGCTATGGCGATGGCATGGGGACTTTGTCCGCTATGGAAGATGGCGATAGCTATGGCTCGTGGACTTTGTCCGCTATGGCAGATGGCTCCTCTTTCCTCTTTCCTAAAATTGTCTCACACAGAACCCGCGAAGCTCATGACCAAAGGGAATAAAACCACAGAGCGCACATGCTCCCCAGTGCTTCCCATCCGGATGGTAAACTCTGCGAAGCATGTGCGCTTTGTGTGAAATTTGTTTGAGATAATTTTAGTTGAGAGGTATAAATCAACCCTTCAACTCCTCAACCTCTCAACCCTTCAACTCCTCAACCAAGCGAGCCATCGCTACATTCGGGTCACGCGCAGTAATATATAAGGAGAGTAGGGTATCTGTATTTTGCTGAGTGACTTGTCATAGAGACGATATTTGTCATCTCCGAATTTGGCAGTTTCAAACTCTCCCGGTACGTCACGGATGGTCATATTCCATGTGTCGATGATCTCCACCTTAAAGCGTATGCCCGGCTGTAGTTTTTCGTGATTAGCATTTTTAGTGGGTAAAGAAAAGAGCCATGTGTCTGCAACTTCCTGACCTAACCATATGAGATAGTGCCCTTGACCGGCAGTCGCGGTCTTTTCGTCTCGGCTGACGTCTGCCGGTTGCCAATAGTCGGGTGCATCCTCGATGATGTTACGCATAAATCGGACACGACGCCAACCGTCGCCTATCATTTTTCCTCCCCGCGATATGAAACTCTCTCCGGCAGCCAGGCACTCTCCATGGGTCACATAGGTACCCGACATCAGAGCGTTCCACATGCGGTAACAGATCTCCTGTCCACTCAGTCTGCCCCATCGATTGATGACGTTGCCTTCGTAGCAGATCTCATCGAATATGACCGGTTTATGATAGATATTTCTTACGATGGCAGCCCGACCGGGATGTAGCACAGGAGCTTCGTCCTGGATGCTGGTGTGGGTGAACTGGGGGAGCCAATAGTCGTAATAGGTTGCCGTAGCTCCATGGATGGAGCACAGGTGTCCATAAGGGTCGCGGTCGGTCAGATGTTTAGACATTAAGTCCCAATCCTTCCAAGTTTTGGTTTTGATGAGATCAAACTCATTGGCCATGGACCACCACACGTTGCTATAAGCGCTGAAACGAGCCTCGATGTAGGAGAGATAGGCGAGGTTGTCTGCCATCGGCATAGCGTCGAGTCCCCATCGCCCTTTGTCATAGGGGTGAAAGAGAATCAGGTCTGCCTCTATCCCTTGCTGACGAAGGCGGACGATGCAGTCCTCGATGTTTTGGAAATATTGAGGATTGGGTCTTGTAAAGTCCCAATCGTATTTAAACTTTTGAGTTGATTCGTCTTGTGTCCTTTTGCATTGGAAAGGCAACGCTTCCGGATCATAGCCTACGAAATGACTCGCTGCCGGGAAGATACACATGCGGACTTTGTTGAATCCTGACTCCCGGAGTGTCTGGAGAGTCTGTGCCTTCTTTTCTTCGCTCCCTTGTGTCCATCCGTAGGCTGTGGTTCCGACGGGAAGAAATCTGGTGCCATCTGCGTAAGCAAAATTCATACCATCGGTAGAGACGGTGACAAGTCCGTGATTATTACCGGTAGGGGCAATGCACTTAAAACTCCCTTTTTTATTATTTAAAGCTTTAATTGGACTGTTCGTCGTATAGCTCCAACTGCCTATATGTGTCGGCATGAAACGGACACGATAGGTGTGATTTCCGTCATAAAAACCATGCACTGTGATGGAGGTGTCCGGGCAGGTAAATGTCGCAGTGAGTTTTACTTTGAAAGGGTTATCGGCCTCTTCTCGGACAGGCAAGGAGACTTCATACAGATCCCATCGCTCGATGTCTTGTGCGGAGAGCGAGGTACTCAATGTAATAAGACAAGCTAAGACGAAACGTCTAAAAGATAATGGCTTCATAGTTGTTATGATTTGTTATTTTTGATAGCTTGATAGATAATGCTTTGTATCTCTGTACGGTAGTTTTTCTCCATGAGTACTTTATTCCACCGATGCGGGTGTACTCTGTTAGAAAGAAAAATGTAGATTAGTTGATTGTCCGGATCTATCCAAAAGCAAGTCCCCGTATAACCGGTATGACCATATACGCTTTGAGGACACTCTCGGGTGGTAGGGCTTTTTTCGGGGTCCTTAATGTCCGGCTTATCAAAGCCCAGGCCTCGTCGGGAGCGAGAAGATTTTGTTCCGGTAAATAGTCTGCAGGTCTGCCGACTGATGTATCGTTGACCAGAATAAGTCCCTTCGTCTAACATCACTTGTAAAACTTTCACCAAGTCTTGTGCCGAACCAAAGAGACCTGCATTGCCCTCTACACCTCCGCTAAATGCCGCTATTTCGTCATGTACATATCCATGGAGCAGTTGTTTACGGATGGCAGCATCATGTTCGGTAGGGACAATCAGAGGATGGTAATAGGAAGGAAGTGAGCGTAAGGGATTATAGCATAAGGAGGACGCTCCTAATGGGCTGAAAAGTCTGTCACTCAAATATACATCAAGGGATTGACGAGTTACCCGTTCAATGAGTCTCCTGAGGAGACAGAAATTGAGACAGGAGTAACGATATTTACCTCTGCGTTTAAGTGGAAGGTCGATGATTGTCTTCAGTATGCTGTCAGGAAATGAGGAGTGGAGAAAAAAATGGTCGGCTACTTGTATTGTATGGACCGAATCAGGTTCATGGCATACGAAAAGCGGATCATAACTAAAGTTTTTGTTAAACCATAGTTTTTGGTCTTGCCGGAGGCTGAAAACGGCATCGGGTCTAAGGCTATAAAGACGAGATCCGGCTATGCTGGCCGAGTCTATGGCTATCTGGTAGAAAGGATAGCTGTCTCTCATACCGGTCTCGTGAAACAATGCCTCGCGGATCGTCAGAGAAGATTTGTCAGTCCCTTTAAGAGGAGAGAGGTAGGCGCTGATCTTATCGCTTAAGCGGAGGTTTTTATCGTCATAGGCCATCATTAATGCCGGGACTGTGGCTGCTGCTTTACTGACGGAAGCAAGGTCGTAAATAGATTCCTCAGAGACTTTTTGCCGATGTGAATAATCATGGTGGCCAAAGGCTTTATGATATATGACATACCCGTTGCGGGCTACTAAAACCTGACATCCCGGAAATGCCTTTTCTGACAGAGCCTCGTAAACCACTGAGTCAATGCGTTCCAGGGTTTGTGTGTTCATGCCGACTTTCTCGGGCACGGCATCGCTGAGTCTGATGCGGGGATAAGAATGACCCGTTCCGGCTGAAAATAGTTCCGGCAAGGTGATGCATAACTTGCCCGAGACGGAAATACCTCCAAAGAGCGCTTCGGCTGCTGCTTTGTTTGAATCGACGCAATCCTCATGAGCCAATACTACTGCCGATGCGTTGTTGATCTCTTCTTTATATTTTAATAAGTTATAATCATTGGTGAAAAAGCAAAGTGTGTAGTCTGATCCGGCAGCTTTGCATAGTTGCTTTGTCTGTGACAGGCTGGAGGGTTTGGCATCATAAATAGCTATTATCAGTCGATTGGTGGCAGCAGCTTTGGATGCAAGGGCATTGAGTTCTGCACTTGATGAATGCATAGAAGTAGAATAACGCTCTACAGGTGCATAAGAGGCCACCTTGCGAGAGAAGGTATTGATGGCATTTTGACCAATGTTAATTAGTACGAAAGGTGTTTTGTCTAATTTTACGAAAGGTAACTTAGGGGAATTCCCATGAACGGACGTATCATTTTTGGCAACCACAATAGATGCGTCATAGAGTTCTTTGGCCAATTGTTTTGCCTGCGGGGAGGAGATCTTTTGCTCTAAGTCTTTAATATCAATCGGTGTCAATCGTGATAACCCGGTCATATATTTGTATCGCAGAACTTTACGACATTTTTCGTCAATCAATGTTTGAGGTAATTTTCCGCTTTGCAAATCATGTATTAACGATTTCCATTGTTTCTCAATGGGGACAGGGTCTAACAATACATCTACACCGGCCAGTAACGCTTTAGTCCCTAAATCAGAGACATCACACACTCCCTGCATGGCCAGTCCATCGGTAAATGTCAATCCGCAGAAACCTAAAGTGTCTTGCAAAAGACCGCTGATGATCGGTCGAGACAAAGAGGAGGGGAGTTGTGGAGTATTGTCTAAAGCCGGAATATAAAGATGTGCTACCATCATGCCACCCAATCCTTTCTCGATGAATTGTCTGAAGGGTTCGATTTCAAAATTTTTGAGCCGTTCGGTGTCGTGAGATAGGAGTGGCAATTCTTTATGAGAGTCTTTATCTGTATCTCCGTGTCCGGGAAAATGTTTTCCTACAGCGATAACTCCACCTGCCTCCAATCCTCTGGCATAGGGGATGACACATGAAGAGATTTGATGAGGTGTTTCTCCGAATGAACGTGTTCCGATGACCGGATTGTTAGGATTGCTATTGATGTCTAAAACAGGTGCGAAGTTTATTTGTATGTTCATAACACTACATTCGCGCGCTATTTCTCTCCCGTATGCATAAAGTAAGGAGTCTCTAAACGAATTGCCATCAGAGGTCTTTATCGTGTCATTGATACATCCTAAAGACATATTTCGGGGAAAGCGAGGTGCATCTTTTAGTCTCATGTTTAGCCCCCATTCTCCATCCAGGGTGACCCATAAGGGGACTTTGCTATGTTGCTGTGCATAGTTGGTCAGGTGTGCTTGGGCTCTTAATTTACCTTGCGTGAATAATAATCCACCTACGTGAAATTGGGTAAGATAACGACGTATAGTGTTTTTTTGAGCTGTAGTATTATTTGTATTTACTATAGGTATAATCAGTTGACCAAGTCGCTCTTCTGGAGACAAGATTTGCATTATGGAGTCAACCCAATGCTCCATGCTAACCCGGGTGCTATCGTTTTGAAGAGTAATAGTTGGCTCAACTTTATGGGAGTTATTGGCATTAAGTTGATTTAAATGATATTGCCAACCGGATACACATAGTATAGCTACTAAAAATAATACTACTTTGCGAAAGGTCATTATGTGAGGAATACTAAAATAAAAAACAGATTATTGTTTCACACGATTGTCTAATTGAGACTTAACTTCTTGGCCTTGGGCTGTAAGTTGAGAAACATATTCGATCATTATGTCTCGTAATAATATTCCCGTATCATGAATATCTCCTTGGGATAAAGCGGTCATACCACCATTGCCTTCTGCCAAATAATTGATGGAAGCAACTCGATAGGTTTGCGATGGGTTGATGGGTTTACCATTAACAAATATTTTTTTGGCAATGGTTTTGTTATTGATGGTTTTTAAAGTCACTTCAACTCCCGAGAGAGCTTCAAGACCTCTACCTGCCAAACTTTCTATTTGCTGTTGCAAGAGTTCTCCTTTCAAATCTATCAGAGTAAGAGTATTCTCAAATGGATATACTCTATATAGATCGTTGAGAGTAACATCTCCACGAGTGATATCGGCTCTGAGACCTCCATTATTCATAATTCCGATATCAACCGGCTTTCCTCCAACTTGTTGTCCCATTACTCTTAGGGCATCAGCTGTAAAGTTGCCTAAAAGGCTTTGCGGCTTTCCTTTAGTCATCGTTATCGGTGCATAGCCTAATACTTTTTGCATCTTGGATTCGAGTTGTGCTCGATAGGGCGCTACAAGTTCTTTTACTTGATTTCCAAATCCTTCGAGATTCATCGAGTCGGGATGAAGTTTGTTGCAAATAATGCTTTTTACCATCCATTGAGCTTTACTTCCTTGGATAGTATCTTCCATCATCTCAATTTCAATTGAACCAATAGGGGAGCATCTTCCTCCTGTCTGTGTAATCATGACGGGACGTCCATCTAAATTGAATGCCGTATAACCATGCTCCAAGTTTGTGTGAGTATGTCCGCCGATGATAAGGTCTAAATGATGAGAGTTGGTAGCGATGAGTCGATCTCCTCTTTCATCAGAGTTTTCGTATCCTCCGTGACTGAGCAATATGATAAGGTCACACCCTTGTTCTTTTAAGATTTTCGTTACTCGATTGACACTTTCTACGGGTTCGCTATAGATGATACCTTTTATGTTTTGTGATGAAACCAAACCATCAGGATTGCATGTAATGCCTGTTATACCAATTTTTACCCCCTGATGTTTAAAAACTATATACTCTTTAACATATGAAGCCAAAGGGGTATTACGACAATCAAGGTTGCAAGAGAGCATCGGGAAAGAGGCTTGTTGCAACATATTGATTAAAAAATCTATACCATTGTCAAATTCATGATTGCCGAAAGTCGCAGCATTTAATTGCATCGTATTCATAACGCGCATTTCCATTTCTCCCTTAAATACATTAAAATAAGGAGAACCTTGTACCATGTCTCCCGCGTCTAAATACAATAACTCGGGATACTGGGCACGCATAGCATCAATGATGGCAGCGCGCTGTTCAACTCCCCCTTCCCCAGGAGTGTAGGGGTCGTTATCTGGTGCCGGATCGACTTGGCTATGTGTATCATTAGTATGAACTATAAAAAGTCTGGGAGCTTGCTCTTTGCAACTTGTCCATAAGAGCATCAGCATAAGGCTGAAATAAATAAATAATTTTTTCATTGTTTTATATTCGTTAAAAATTTTACTCAGAATTATTGTTTGCAAATATAGTTTATTTTTTAATAAATACGATTTCTTTTGGATAAAATTACTCTCTTATCAGATAGTTTTATTATTCTAATATTGACAATAAAAAAAAATGAATTATCTTTGTATCGAAATACTATTATTTTGTATATGTAATTTTTATTTATCCTTTTTATTTATCCTTTTATTCCATGAATTTTAAAAGTTTCTTCCTTATTGGTATTACAGCATTAGTATATCCATTATGCTATGCACAAGATAAGGATTTTAGGTTGACATCTGAAACAACAGCCACTATTTGGAGTGATAATAAAGAAGCTGAGGTTGTTAAAACTGCTTTAAACTTGTTTTCAGAGGATTATGCAGACCTCTTCTCTTTGTCATTGAAAAAGGCATCTCGAAGCAAGGCTGATATTGTCGTAGCTACTCTCTCATCATCTTCTTCTATCAGGTCTTGGGCCAACAAACATGGGATTGATACAAAATGGCTTTCTTCACAACATGAGGGATTTGTTATTAAAGTAATACAAGATGAGAAACGAGCTAAATTAGCAATTATTGGTAGTGATAAGCGAGGTACAGCTTATGGTCTTATGACATTAAGCCGAATGATGGGTGTTTCTCCGTGGAAATGGTGGGCAGATGTTGAACCCATACAACGTGATTCTTTTGTATTATCTGCCGATTATGAATTAGCAGAATCTCCAAGTGTAGCTTATCGAGGAATTTTTATCAATGATGAAGATTGGGGATTGATGCCGTGGGCCAGTAAAAATTATGAGCCTAGTATGCGTGCTGCTAATGGAGGAGACGCAACCCCTATTAAAGGGGAAATCGGCCCATATACTCATGATCGAATTTTTGAACTATTATTGCGCTTAAAAGCTAATCTATTTTGGCCGGCGATGCATTCTTGTTCAAAGCCTTTTTATAGTGTAGAAGGAAATCAACAGATAGCAGAAAAGTATGGCATTATTATCAGTACATCTCATTGTGAGCCGATGATGTGTAATATAAATGGCGAGTGGGATAAGAAGAAGGAAGGTGACTATAATTGGAAAACAAATCGGGAGGGTGTTAGAGATTATTGGACTCGTCGTGTGAAACGTTTAGCACAAACGTCAGATTGTATATATACATTGGGTATGCGTGGAACACACGATGGCGCTATGTCGGGTTATAAAGGAGCTAAGGAGCAGTCTGAAGCATTGGAAAGCGTGATCTCAGAGCAACGTGAGATTTTGAAAAAATATGTAAATAAGGATGTAACCAAAGTTCCTCAGCAGTTTGTCCCGTATAAGGAAGTTTTAGATGCTTATCGGGCAGGACTTCAAGTGCCAGAGGATGTCACACTTATTTGGTGTGATGATAATTATGGGTATATCCGTCATTTACCGACACAATTAGAACAACAAAGAAGTGGTGGCAATGGAATATATTATCATTTAAGTTATTGGGGGAGACCTCATGATTATTTATGGTTAGCCACAACTCCTCCGGAATTACTCAAAGAAGAATTGCTTAAAGGGTATGATCACGGCATTCGCAAAGTATGGGTTATGAATGTAGGTGATATCAAACCGGGAGAGTATCTGACTTCGCTGAGTATGGATATGGCTTGGAATGCTGAATCTTTTAGAAGTGATGATGCTTTGGATAATCATAAAATCGGATGGTATGGAGAACAGTTGGGTATTGATGGACAACAACTTCTGCCTATATTAAAAACCTATTATGATCTCTCATTCGCTTTAAAACCGGAGTTTTTAGGTGGTACACGTACAGAAGAGAAAGACCCAAAATGGAAACAAGTATCTGATCTTCCATTAACAACTTCTGAGATAGTAGATAGATTACAAGCTTGTCATTTAATGCTATCTGATCTAATTTATAAGATTAAACCACAAATATCCGCAGAAAAAATGGATGCTTGGTTTCAGTTAGTAGAGTATCCGATATCTTGTATGGCATATCAGAATCAAAAAATGCTTGTCGCTCAATTATCAAGACATAATATCGGGGTGAACTCTCCTAATTGGGGATGGGAAAAAGCTCAAAAGGCAGATGAATTAATCAATCAACTAACTGCACAATATAATTCTTTAGCAGATGGAAAATGGAAAGGTATGATGGATGCTGCTCCTCGACGTTTGCCAGTCTTTAATCCGGTGAAAGAGCAAGTTTTCGAATCTCCTATTGAGAACAAACAGTTAGGGTGGGAACTTTATAAATCTGATATATGTATAGGTAGCCCTATTGAGGTAGGAGAGACTTATTCTTGCGATATCCCCTCTTCTGATGCTTCTCAACAAGAAGTAGAAGTCGAAATACATGTTTTACCTGTACATCCTATTAATGAGAAGAGCTTGCGTTTTGAAGTTAGTGTGGATGGAGGACAAAAGCAGATTTGTGATATACGGACTCAGGGTCGCTCAGAGGAGTGGAAATTGAATGTTTTATATAATAGATCTGTTCGCAAAGTAAAATTTAAAATACCGCTTAGCCGTATGCGGCATCGTTTAGAAATCAAACCTCTTGATGAAACTATTTATTTACAAAGAGTCTTTGTTAATCCAAAATCATAATCTAAAGTAATGTATTTAATAATTCTTTTAATATGATGATACATAGAATTTTACGAGCCGTTTTTTATGTGTATATTGCTATCCTTTTTACAGCATGTTCACATAACCAAGAGACACCACGTCGTCAGAATTTTAACCAGGGATGGTTATTTTGTAAAGGTGCATTGGTAGGAGCTGAATCTCCTGATTATGATGATTCATCATGGCGGAAGTTAGACTTGCCGCATGATTGGAGTGTAGAACCCGTAGATAAAGTAGATTCGATCGAAAGTATAGGTCCATTTTCTCGCGCCAGTGTTGGTGGAACAGCTACAGGGCAAACTGTTGGAGGAGAAGGTTGGTATCGTAAGAGATTTAAATTAGATAAAAGTGACGAAGGAAAATTAATTGAACTTTATTTTGAGGGTGCTTATAATCAGAGTGAAGTATGGATTAATGGGAAAAGAGTTGGTGAGAATGTATATGGTTATAGTGCTTTCCGTTTTGATATTACAGAGTATTGTCAGCCTGCAGGAGTTGAGAATGTTGTAGCTGTTCGCGTAGTGAATGAAGGAAAGAATTCTCGTTGGTATGCAGGATCTGGTATTTATCGTCATGTTTGGCTGGTTAAGACATCTCCTATACATTTAGATCCATGGGATATTTTTGTAAAAGCTGATAGTATATCTGAAGGAAACGCATGTATCAGAATCTCTGCTCGTTGTTTTAATAAGAATAAAAGAGATATTAATGGTGAACTTAACTTGAGACTCTTTGCACCAAATTGTAATGAGCCGTTTATGACAAAAAGTGTCGCGGTGGCACTTCCTACTGATGGTTATATGGATGTCGTTGAGGATATAACTGTGGAACAACCTTTGCTTTGGTCAGTTGAGACACCATCCCGATATAGGGTTGAGATTTCATTAAGGGCCGAAGGGAAAGTACAAGATCGTTTGAACATACCATTTGGGATAAGGACATTAGAGTTTACTGTAGATAGAGGTTTATTGGTCAATGGTGTCCCCACATTACTTAAAGGAGGGTGTGTGCATCATGATCATGGCCTTCTTGGAGCAGCTGCTTATGACGTTGCTGAAGAGCGAAAAGTTAAACTTTTGAAACAGCAGGGATATAATGCTTTACGTGGATCTCATAATCCTATGTCTGAGCACTTTTTATATGTATGTGATAGTTTGGGAATGTACGTGATCGATGAAGCATTCGATTCTTGGCAGTTGAAAAAGAACAAACAGGATTATCATTTATATTTTAATGAATGGTCTCAGCGCGATATACAAACATTGATTAGACGAGATCGTAACCATCCTTCTGTTATCATGTATAGTATAGGAAACGAAATCCGCGAAAGGAATCAATCTCGAGGGAAAAGGATTGCGAATCAATTACGCCAAGATATTTATGTCTATGATTCGACACGTGTTATTACAGCAGGAATCAATGGAGAATGGAACAAGACTCGTACTGCAAGAATGCCTCTCGATACCGCTTTTTCATATCAAGATGTAATTGGTGGAAACTATATGTGGTATAATTATGATAAGGAGCATGAAAAACATCCGGAAAAAGTCTTTTATGGATCTGAAAGTGTAATAGGAGAGTACTCCGATTATTGGGAAAAGGTTGAAACATTACCTTATGTTATAGGAGATTTTTCATGGACAGCTATGGATTACTTGGGAGAAGCAGGTATTGGCAATACTCAAGTAGTTAAAGCAGAAGAAAATGTTCATTTCTTTATGGAGTGGCCATGGTTTAATGGTTGGTGTGGAGATATTGATTTAATAGGTGTCAAAAAACCACAATCTTATTATAGAGATGTCATTTGGCGTCAGAGAGATATTACTATGGCGGTTAATGTTACTCCACCTCCAACTGATGGCTCTAAAAGCCGAGTAAGTTTCTGGGGCTGGGAAGAGGAAAAGCTTTCGTGGACATATCCAGACTCACTAATTGGTCAGAATGTTAAGGTAAATGTTTATACACGAGCGCCTAAAGTTAAACTCTTACTTAATGGAATAGAGATCGGAGAAAATAAGACAAATGGCCGATATAAAGCGTCTTTTGATGTTCCATATACCCCTGGAGAATTGAAAGCAATAGCTATAGGTGGTGATTATAATAATTCTGAAGTGGTTTTAAAAACAGCAGGAACACCAGCAGCTCTACGATTAACTGCGGATAAAGATGTTTTGAATGCTGCTGATCAAGATTTGGCATATATTCTTGTAGAATTAATTGATAGCGAAGGGAATCATGTTTTTGATAATCAGCGTCATATCTCATTTGTATGCAAAGGAGTAGGTGAAATTATTGCTGCCGGTAATGGATCTCCTAATGATATGGAAAGTTTTCGCTCAAATTGTCCTAAATTATTTGATGGATGGGCTTTGATTATTGTGAAGAACTTTAAGGATCAGGATGGAGATATTAAACTCCTTGTCAATAGTGATGGTTTGCCTTCTTCTGAATTAACACTAAAAAGTTTCTGATTATTATTATTGTAGTACGGTAAACCACCTTCTTTGCATATGGATATTTTTATGTAAAGACAAGATACCCTTAAGGGCTGATACCTCAAAAAGTGTCAGCCCTAATTTTAGATATCCATAAAAGTTTTACCGAATAGTCACCATTGCATTAATGCAATCAATAATGAGATATAACAAATATTTACAAAAGGTTTTGTTATATAGAAGCATAATAATAAAACATCTCCAAGCATTAATCTATTATCGATCAGCTAACTCCTAAAACCATATTCTGATAGAAATTATTTTTTCTATTACTGATTTGATAGTCGAAGGCAGTACGTGTTAGTTTTGAGACAAAGTGGACTATCCAATTAAATGCGTACTATGGATAATGTTTGTTTTGTTGATTGGGGTAAAAACAAAGGGCTGAATCCTGAAAATGGAAACAGCCCTGATTTTTTATCTATCAAAAAGTTTTATCAGACACCAATAAATTTGATTAATGTTGTTTTTTTAATGCTCTTAAAAAAAAACATTAACTCATTTTGATATTTACTATTTGATGTTTGGTTCTTCCAAACCATAACCATTCTTTTTATCTTCAGCCTTAAGGATGATTCCGCAAAGGAATGCTAATATTCCAAGAGAAGCAAAAATCAGCATAGGTATTGTATAGTTATAGATGCCTCCTGTTGTTATATTGGGATTAGCCCAAACCAATGATTTTCCAATGATGATAGGAAATGCCCAAAGACCGATGTTCTGTATCCAGAAGATAACAGAATAAGCAGAACCAAGATAGCGATTTTCTACGAGTTTAGGGACCGAAGGCCATAGTGCTGCCGGTACAAGTGAGAAAGAAATGCCTAGTATGATGATGGCTGAAGTGGCTACAATGTGACTTGATGTCGATCCAGAAAGAGGATAGAGAGCAAATACCAAATGACACGCACTCATCAGCAGTGCTCCTACTATGAGCATAGTAGCTCCTTTGCCCTTCTTGTCCAAATACCATCCAAGGATAGGTGTAAGTATCATGGCTCCAATAGGGAACCAAGAGAAGAGAGATGAAGCCGATTCAGTAGTCATATCAAGCCGATTTTCCAGCATACTAGTGGCAAATTTTTGGAAAGGAAATATGGCAGAATAATAGAGAACACAAAGTGCTGCGACGATAAGAAATGTCTTGCTAGTAAAAAGTTTACCGATGTCGCGTACTTTAAAGGGTTCTTCATTATCTTCATTGGTTTCTCCGCCAGTCTGCTCATCTAATTTTCGATCCATGAAGAAATAAATGATAAACGTTAGTAGTCCGATACAAAGCAGTCCGCATACGACAGCAACCGGTCTAACAACTGATGGAGTACCAAGATTAGCAAAATATGGGGAAAGTTGGAATACTGCCCATACTCCTAGTCGAGCAATTGCCATCTCAAGCCCCATTGCGAGTGCCATTTCTCGACCGGTAAACCATTTTACGATTGCTTTTGAGACTGTGATGCCAGCCATCTCTGTGCCACAACCGAAAATGGCAAATCCAAAAGAAGCTAATTTGGCAGACGCTGGGAATGAAGTCCAAAAAGAGCCTAAGAAGTCATAAAGCCATTGTCCAGAACAAAAAAGAGAGCTAATGGCATATAGTTTAATAGCTCCTCCAATTACCATGACCACACCAGAGAGAAGGGCTGTAAAACGGACACCCATTTTATCCAAAATGATACCTGCAAAAATTAAGAAGAATACCCAAACGTTAAGAAAGTATTCAGAACTAGCGAATGTTCCATAGGTGTCTGCATTCCATCCGATTTGAGTTTCTAACATCGTTTGTAGTGGTGAAAGGACATCTACAAACATATAGGCAAAAAACATGCTTGAAGCAACCAATATTAAGGCTGTCCATCTGAGTAAAGGCGAATCACATAATCGCTTTTGTATTGTTGTACCCATAATTATAAAAAAGAAAGGGGAGATAAATTAATAAGAATAATTATAACTATATTTAGTTACTAAATAATCTAAACAGAAGCAAGGTCTAAACGGGAGATTTTCAAAGGCAACATCTTCTGCATTGAGCGAAAACTGTAAACCATAACAAGCACCTAATGAGGAGAGATTGATCTCGGTCCATTCACTAAGTGCAACACCGGACTCAGCTAAATAACACTCAACAAATCGACCTGTTGGTTCCCCTTTCTCATTTAAAGAACTTATGCGTAACTTTAAGTTGTTGACACTCTTTCGGTCTGTTATTTCTCGGAAGACACTAACAACGTTAGTTATAAAGATACGCTCTGTTTCAAATGGAAGTGTAGTTCCAAAAGAGATAGTACATGGATGGGTAAGGTCTGCCACAAAATACGTAGGGTTAAAGGACATACTGCTAGCAATACGAGCACACCCATGACCTGGCATGGCACATAGGGTAAGAGAGTCTCCTGTAACGTCTGTAGTCATGTTGGAAAGTGTAATACCGCCAACAAACTTCCGATTCTTAACATAGTGAGAAAGTGTGAATGGAGAGACGGTGAGTGGAGAAGGGTAAATGGAATTATCAAGCTCGGATGCAAGGTCATAATTAACATACAATTTTATGCTGTCTGACATCTGTGTCACAAGTATGTAAGAGCCATTTCCACTAGAAGAGTTTCCGTCGCCATCGCAAGAAGATAGTGTACAAAGTACCAATAATAATGCACTGATGACAGAGTACAAAGATTTATTTCTAATTAGTTTCATAATTTTTTATTATTTAGCGTATTATTTGCATAACACATAAAGAAAAACTTATAAAGATTATGTTATTTAAACTCTTTAGGCTTAATACCCATATTGTGAAAAATGAAACTATAGATATTGGCTTGTTCCTCTAATACTTTACTCATTGGTTTTCCTGATCCATGTCCTGCATTGCTTTCGATCATAATGAGTTTGGGTTGTGTCCCTGTCTCAGCAGCTTGCAGAGTAGCTGCATATTTAAAAGAGTGGGCTGGAACAACTCTATCATCATGGTCCGCAGTAGTAATTAAAATGGCAGGATAATTTGATCCGCTTCTAATGTTATGAAGAGGAGAGTAGGATTTAAGGTAGCTAAACATTTCCGGAGACTCTTCACTAGTACCATAGTCTGATGCCCAATTCCAACCAATAGTAAACTTATGATAACGTAACATATCCATGACACCAACCTGGGGTATTGCTACTGCATAGAGGTCAGGTCGTTGATTGACACAAGCTCCAACAAGAAGACCTCCATTGCTGCCCCCATTGATGGCTAGGTATCGGCTAGAGGTGTATCCTTCTGCTATTAACCATTCTGCTGCAGAGATAAAGTCATCAAATACATTCTGCTTGCGAAGTTTAGTTCCCGCCTGATGCCACTCTTCTCCATATTCATTGCCACCTCTTAATGTTGCTTGTACGTAGATACCTCCTTGTTCTAAAAATGCGATACGGACAGGAGAAAAATAGGGATTAAGGCTAACTCCGAAGCCTCCATATCCATATAGTAGTGTTGGATTTTTACGATTACGCTCAAGTCCATTTTTGTATGTTATAAAAATTGGGAATTTTGTTCCGTCAGAACTAGTCACAAAGACTTGTTCGGTTGTATATTCAGATGGTTTAAAATTTGTTTGCGGAGCTATGTAAACAGAACTTTTGTTTTCTACTATGTTATATCGGAATATTGTAGTAGGATAGACAAATGAGGTAAATGAGTAAAAAATCTCATTCCGATCATATCTAGCACTAAATGCAACTGATCCAAAAGTAGGAAGTTCAATTTCATGACAGATTTTGCCCTCCATTGTATAGACAAAGGCATGATGAGCAGCATCTTTATCATAGGTCACAATAATGTGTCCGTCAGCAAAAGTGATATCGGAGATAACATGTTTGCTTTCAGAGATTAAATCTCGCCAAGACTCTTTTTCCGGATGACTGACAGGGGCAATGCAAAGACGCCCTTTGGGAGCTTGATAGTTTGTATATATATATATATTCCCATCTATAACCTCAAGTGGATAATAGAAATAATTCATATCTTGCGCCATTGAAGTAAATTTACCATGCTTATCGGTAGCTTTCCTAACAGCAAGGGTATTTCCAGCACCTTGCCCTGATTCCATGAGAAAAATATATTGTTCGTCTCTACTTAGCGAAATACTATGGAAATAGAGAGGTTTCTTTTTATTCTCATAGACTAAAATATCTTCCGATTGGGGTGTGCCAATGGTGTGGTAATAGATTTTGTGATTTTCATTCTTACCACTATAAGCATGAGCATTAGGGGCATCGTAGGCTGCGTAGTAAAAACCATTACCATGCCATTCTGCACCGGTAAATTTTGCCCATTTTATATGGTCTTCACATAGTTGTCTTGTCTTAACATCCATTACGTAGATTTCTGTCCAGTCACTGCCGTTACGATGGATGCAATATGCTGCATATTTTCCGTCTTTTGAGAGGCTCATTCCAGCATAGGCCACTGTCCCATCGTCGGATAGTTTATTTGGATCAAGAAAGACTTCCGGACTATCTTCAAGATTCTCTTGAGTGTAAATTACCGATTGATTTTGTAACCCATTGTTCTTAGAAAAGAAATAGCGACCACCACTATATGTGGGATAAGAAACGCGTTCGTAGTTGTATAGCTGCTCAAGACGTTGTTTATAGGTTTCTCTAAAAGAGATGTGCCTGAAGTACTCTTGAGTTAATTGGCGCTGTGCGTTTACCCATTCACTAGTTTCAACTGAAGTATCATTTTCTAACCATCTATAGGGATCTGCTACCTGTTGTCCAAAATATTGATCTATAATAGTTGTGTCTAATCTGGCAGTCGGATAATGAGTTGGAACCCAGCGAGTATCGCTTAAGGAGCACGAAGAAAGTGCTATTGTTGTTGCCATAATTAATGAATATACTTTAGATTTTACTCTCATAATTGTTGTTTTCTTAAATAAAACTAATCAATGTTATGTGTTTAAATATTTTGAGATGTGCATAGAGAATATCGTCAAATAAACTATGACAGACCTACTATTTGGCCATTCACAATATCAATATTATTTGCTGCTGGAACTTTTGGTAATCCTGGCATACGCATCATCTCACCAGCTATGGCAACGATAAATTCAGCTCCATTATTAATGACAATGTCATTGATGGCAAACTCAAAACCAGAAGGGCAACCATAGCCTTTAGGGTCTGCAGAGAAAGAGAATTGAGTTTTAGCAATACAAACTGGATAATTATTCAGACCAAGTTCCTCAATCAATTTAAGCATCTTTAGTGCTTTATCGCTGAATGTTACGTTTTTAGCTCCATAAATCTTCGTAGCAACAGCTTCAATTTTATTTTTAGGTGTTTCGTTATCGCTATAGGGGAATGAAAGCGTGGGTTTAGATGGGTGTTCTGCAATTTCTTTTACTACAGCAGTTGCTAATTCCATTGCTCCTTCTCCTCCGCGTGCAAAGCCATCGTTGACAACACACTTTACACCAAGAGTGTGACAATGCTCGATTAGACATTGAATTTCTTCTTCCGTGTCATTTGCAAACCGATTGAAAGCAACCAAAACGTTTTGGCCATAAGACTGCATATTTGATATGTGTTTATCCAAATTAGCAAAACCTCGTTTAAGACCTTCGATGTTAGGCTCTTTAATCTTATCTGCCGGAACTCCTCCATGCATCTTTAGTCCGTTGCATGTAGCTACAAGGACTGTTAGTTTGGGACAAAGTCCAGCTTTTCGACATTTGATATCAAAAAATTTCTCTGCGCCTAAATCTGCACCGAAGCCAGCTTCTGTGATAACGTATTCGCCAAAAGACATACCCATTTTTGTTGCTAAAACGGTGTTACATCCGTGGGCAATGTTGGCAAAAGGACCTCCATGTACAAAGGCTGGTGTGTTTTCTGTTGTCTGTACGAGATTAGGTAAGATAGCATCTTCAAGCAATACGCAGATTGCCCCGGCAACACCCATGTCTTTCACTGTAAAAGGTGTGCCATCATACCGGTAACCTAATAGAATGTTTTCTATGCGCCTACGTAAGTCTTCTTTGCTCGTTGCAAGACAAAGAATTGCCATGATTTCAGAGGCAGGAGTAATGTCGAACCCTGTTTCATTTGGAATACCATTCGCAGCACCACCTAATCCTGCTGTAATTTTTCTCAATCCTCTGTCATTCACATCTATCACACGTTTCCATAATACTTGTTTAAGTCCTGGTTCTGTACTACGACGCTGATAAAAGTAATTGTCCAAAAGAGCGGCAATCATATTGTGAGCACTAGTAACGGCGTGAAAATCGCCTGTGAAATGGAGATTTATTTTATCCATGGGTAGAACCTGTGCATATCCGCCTCCGGCAGCACCACCTTTCATTCCAAAACATGGACCAAGAGAAGGCTCGCGAAGAACGCAAAGGGCATTTTTACCGATTTTATTAAGTCCTAATGTTAGACCGATACTTACAGTTGTTTTTCCTATACCTGCCTTAGTAGGAGAGATAGAAGTAACTAATATTAAATTACTCTGTCGGATTTTATTCTCGTCTATAAGTTCCAATGGCACTTTGGCAATATGGTGCCCATAACAGAAAACCTTTTCCGGATCAATACCGGCTTTTGTTGCAATTTTTTCAATGCGCTCCAATTTGCATTCTCGTGCAATTTCAATGTCAGATTTCATAATATATTTTTTGTTTAATGGTTATATTGAAGTATTATATTATTAATTTTAATAGGCCATTGATCATAAAAGATGAAGGATAATATTTACATTATAATTACTCTAGTTCAATTTTTTCTCAAGCATCAGCATATAATCTCTTAGTCTTGCAGCTTCAATAAAGTCGAGTTGCTTTGCTGCTTCCATCATTTGTATTTTTGCATGCTCTATTTCTTGTTTTATAGTTTCTTTATCTGCATAATCCCATTTTGGTCTATATTCATTATGATTATCTGCTACAGCAGAAGTCGCTACATTACGTTCTCTAGATTTCTCATAATTATATGTAGAGCGGGATGTGCTGCTCTTTTTGCCGAATGGAGTATTAGGAATAGAGGGCGCTCCAAACGAGGATGACGTTTGTTGCAACTGTTCATTGTCAAGTAAGGAATTTCTTGGTTTTATTATCTGCTTAGGGACAATGCCATGTTGTTGATTGTAATTAATTTGTTTAATTCGGCGTCGCTCAGTTTCATCTATAGTAGCTTGCATGCTATCAGAGATTCTGTCTGCATACATGATAGCACGACCATTGACATTTCTTGCTGCGCGTCCTACTGTCTGAATTAAAGATTTTCGATTACGTAAAAAACCATCCTTATCTGCATCCAAAATAGCAACAAGCGATACCTCAGGTAAATCTAATCCTTCTCTGAGTAGGTTAACGCCTACCAATGCATCAAATACCCCTTCACGGAGTTGGTCCATGATGCGCACTCTGTCTAAAGTATCTATGTCACTATGAATATAGGCCGACTTAATACCATGCTCTTGGAGATAAAGATCTAATTCTTCAGCCATTCGCTTAGTAAGGGTGGTGATAAGAGTTCTTTCATCTCTTTCGATATTTTTTTGTATCTCTTCCATTAAGTCATCAATCTGATTTGTGCTGGGTCGCACTTCGATGATGGGATCAAGGAGACCTGTAGGACGAATCACCTGTTCGGCAACAATTCCTTCTGAACGTGTTAATTCGTAATCAGCAGGAGTAGCACTGACAAAAATGGTCTGCGGGACAAGTTTTTCAAACTCTTCGAATTTCAAAGGACGATTATCTATAGCGGAGGGGAGGCGGAATCCATATTCTACAAGATTAGATTTTCTTTTAAAATCACCGCCAGACATAGCATGTATTTGGGGTAGGGTCACATGGCTTTCGTCTATAATAACTAAAAAATCTTTTGGAAAATAATCTAATAGACAGAAGGGGCGTGTTCCGGGAGCACGTCCATCAAAGTAGCGAGAATAATTTTCGATACCGCTACAATAACCTACTTCCTTTATCATTTCCAAATCATAATTTACCCGTTCTTCTAATCTTGCTGCCTCAACCTCTTTACCAATACTTCTGAAATAATCCACCTGCTTACCTAAATCTAATGCAATTTCATCAATAGCTCTATTAGCTCGCTCTTGCGTAGTTACAAATATATTAGCAGGACAGATCGAATATTCTTCGTGTTCTCCAATTAGGTGTCCGGTCATAACATCTAATGTCTCAATGCTTTCAATCTCATCTCCCCAAAATGAGACTCGTATCAGTGTATCTGTTGAACAGAGGAAGATATCTATCGTATCTCCTTTAGCTCTGAAATTGCCTCGTTGTAAGGTAATCTCGTTGCGTGTATATTGAGCATTAAGCAGAGCTCTTAACAGAGCGTCTCTGCCATATTCTTCTCCACATTTGAGATGTATAGTATTAGCATGAAAATCTTCAGGATTACCTATACCGTATAGACAAGAAACACTACTTACTACGATGACATCGGCACGTCCTGAAAGCAGGGCATTGGTGGTTGCTAATCGCAGTTGATCCAGTTCCATATTGATGGCCAAATCTTTTTCAATATAAGTATCAGTAGAAGGGATGTATGCTTCTGGCTGATAGTAATCATAATAGCTGACAAAATACTCTACGGCGTTATTAGGGAAGAATGCTCTCATTTCACTATAAAGTTGTGCAGCAAGGGTTTTGTTATGACTCAGTATTAGTGTCGGTCTCCCATATTGGGCTATGACATTGGCCATTGTAAATGTCTTGCCACTTCCGGTTACTCCTAAAAGAATTTGAGCCGGTAGTCCGTTGTCTAATCCATCCACAAGTTGGCGGATAGCTTCGGGTTGATCTCCCATAGGACTATATGATGAAACAAGACGAAATTGCATGATGCAAAAATAATGTTATACTAAGATAAATCAAAAATTTTATCTTATTTTTAATTTCTTTTATTGAGCTCTCTTTAATTATTATGATTAATCTTCTTCTTGTTTCAGTTCCAAGAGTTCTTTGTATTCTTTATTATCCGGATCTTTTTCGGCATAGATTTCTATTGGAAGTTTTTGGGGATAAGTTTGTAATGTTTTATTTAGCATCTCTCCAAATGCTGCCGTATTACGTGTTATATAAATCCATTGTCTCGATCCTTGACCTGTGTACACCCCCGTCAGAATGGCCAGTTTATTTTTTTCCATTTCCATTCGCAGTTTTTCTTCAACCTCTTCCATCAATTCTGCTTCTTGGTCATCTGTAGGTAAACCTTTTTCATCAGGAGTACTAAATCTCCAAGTGATCTCAATGCGCTCTTTAAATTTCCCAGAGGCAATAAATTCATCGATGCCTGATCGACCTGATATAAATGTGTATGTTCCGTCTAAATTTTCTGCTAATGCAGTAAACCAATTGTCTGTAAGTTTCATATAAGTAATATTTATCAAATTTTAATACAAAAAGAAAGAAAGTATGCGATTAGTATTTAAATATTAAAATCTATTTTAGATATTAATATCAGACTTGTGTTATGTGTCAAATATAAGTCCATCATAACCAAGATGTACGTTAGCCGGGAGTGTTTTCTCTACTTCCTTATGTAGGCCGATTTTGTCACTCATGTGTGTAAAATAGGTTGTCAAGGGGTTTAATTTAGAGACTATCTCCAAAGCTTGATCGACACTATAATGAGTCGGGTGAGGATAATGCCTAAGTGCATCAATAACTAAGGTGTTCAAGCCTTGTAGCTTTCTAAACTCCTCTTTAGGTATATCGGTACAGTCTGTAAGATAAGCAAAATCATTAATTCTAAAACCAAGAATTGGAAGTTGACCATGCATCAATCTTATAGGAATAATCTCTGTTTTACCTATGAGAAAACTCTGGTCAGAATCTATGTCAATAAGATTAATTTGAGGTGCTCCCGGATAACTATTGACGAGGATATAGTCATATTTCTTTTTAAGTTCATCATTGACTACAGATTCAGCATAAATGGGAAGGGGAGAAGCGTATGTAAATGGTCTTAATTCATCAAAGGCTGATGCATGGTCATAATGCAGATGCGTTAATAGTATAGCAGATAATCGATCGATGCTGTAAGTTAAAACTTGCTGCCTAAAGTCCGGTCCGCAGTCAATGATGATTGCTTCTCCATGATCTGTTTCTACATAAACAGAAGCTCGAAGCCTTTTGTCTTTAGGGTCAACTGATTGGCAGACTTCGCACCTACAACATGGCACGGGAACCCCAACCGATGTTCCTGTTCCCAGGAATGTAATCTTCATAATTCTATTAGATGACTGAAACGTATTAATACTTCTTATTTTATTCGATAAAATTAACCTCCGGAGAAATAACAATCCCAAATCTTTCGTCGATGGTTCGGACAATGGCTTTAGAGAGATTGATAATGTCTTCCGGCGATGCATTACCTCTGTTGACCAATACTAGACACTGTTTCTCATAGACTCCGGCGCCCCCTATTGTGCGTCCTTTCCAACCACATTGTTCAATCAGCCATCCTGCCGGGATTTTTCCTAGATTTTTATCTATGATATAATGAGGCATGAAGGGATAAACAGAAAGTAACTCGTCGATTTTAGATCGTTTGACAATTGGGTTAATAAAAAAACTGCCAGCGTTACCTAAGATTTTTGGGTCGGGCAATTTGCTATTTCTGATGGCGATAACTGCTTCTCTGACGTCAGACATCGTAGGGTGTGCTTTCTCCTTTAGTGCCTCGTGAAGATTTCCATAATCTAGATGTAATGATCCCTCGCGTTGAAGCTGTATTATCACTTGTGTGACTATGTACCGATTATACTCTCGTGAGGTTTTGAAAATGCTAGATCGATATGCATAAGAACATTCTTTATGTGCAAAAAATCTCTCTTTGCCGGTTTTAGTATCGATAGCCTTAACCTTCTTAATAATATCCGAAATCTCTCGACCATATGCCCCGATATTTTGGACGGCTGCTGCACCACACTCTCCAGGGATGCCGGAAAGATTTTCTGTCCCATACAATCCTTGATTGATAGCCCATTGACAAAAATCATCCCACACAACTCCGCTTCCTATCTGCACCTCAACGTTATTTCCATCTTCATTGATGATCTCAATTCCTCCTATACGTGAGTGCAAAATTACTCCATCGTAATCTTGGGTAAACAGTAAATTGCTGCCCATACCTACATGCAATAAAGGCTGTTCTTGCATAAAAGGCTGTTGTAACAGCTCTTTCAAGTCATCTTCCGTATCATATTCAACCCAGATTTTGGTTTTGACATCAATGCCAAAAGTGTTGTGGGGTAATAATGAATAATCGCGTGAAATATCTATCATAGGAACTATATATTATATATAGGGTGTGACATAAACTACTCTAAAGAAAAATCTCATCTCTCTATAAATTGCTGCGAATATAATTATTTTTTATGACAAAATAGAGTGTAAAATGGAAAAATATGTGGATATATTTTTTTTAACCCTAAACGGTCATTAGACCGACAAGACGCTTTTTTATCAATTTTAGCTGTTTGCCTATTCTTTTGGGCATATTTCTTGTGTTTTTTTGTTTATATCGCCGGCTATACTATAAGAAATCTATTCTATAATAATAAAACAAATATCCTGAAATCTAATAGTCGATTGGGGAATAAGATATATTTCTCTTACCATTATATACTTACACCATCATAAACAGATCGTGAAAGGCAAGAGAAAGTAATAGCTTCTCATTCTTTAACGATTGCGCAAAACGCAAAAAACTTATAGAGAGATATGCCTTGCTTCGGGAATTTGTTTTATCTTTGTCCCCATGAAAAAAAATAAAGTCGATCCATTGTTTCGCAAATCAATTGGGTATAATAATAGTGATTGGAAATCCAGATTCTCAATTGCTATATGTGCTATTATGTCTTTATTTTTTGTGCTGATAATTTCTTCCTGCTCTGTTACCCGTAATATTCCTGAGGGTAAACATGTTGTCGATCGTGCCCACATAGAGGTAGATGGAGTGTGGACTAACAATAGCGAATTACGTCAAACTATCAAGCAAAAACCTTATCATCGTACCTTTGGCTTTATGCCTGTTTCTACCTGGATTTATAATTTAGCAGGCTCGGATTCCACTTCACGTTGGAATCAATGGCTCCGTAGAGTTGGCACAGCTCCCCCTATCTATGATGACTTCATGAGTCAGCGTACCGTTAGAGCTATAGAGAGAACTATGCATGCCAGAGGCTACATGGATGCCGAGGTCACATACAAGACTGATTATAAAAAGAAAAAAGTCTCAGTTGTCTATGAAGTTAAACGTAATGCACCGATGGTCGTCGATAGTGTCGCCTATCAAGTAGAAGACGACAATCTTCGCCCATTCATTTATGCCGAGCGTTCCTCAGCCATCATTCAGCCCGGTATGCTTCTTGATCGTTCCATTTTAGACAAGGAGAGAACCCGTATTACACAGTATTTACGAAACGAAGGATATTGGTCGTTTGAGAAAGATGATATTCGATTTATTGCAGACACCCTTGCATCTTCTCAAAAGGTGGATCTCATTGTCGTTATTTCGGGCAAACACAAACCTTATCGCATCAGAGATGTTTGGTTTATTTCTGATTTTGATCTCTTATCGGATAACTCCGATCATAATAGTGAACGTCTTCATACTGTCTCAATCGAGAAAGGTTATCATCTCCGATACACCGGCGAGAAGTGTTATTTGCGTGAAAAAACGTTGCTAGAAAATACGCACATAGTTCCCGGTACGTGGTATGCCGAACGAGATGTCCAAAATACCTATAATTCTTATAGTCGTCTCCATGCTTTAAGATATGTTAATATACGTATGGAGGAAGTCGGACAGGATAGTCTAGACTGTCTCATTTACCTATCTCCGGCCAAGCCTCACAGCCTCCAGTTCGAATTGGAAGGTACCAACACTTCGGGGGATTTAGGATTTGCAGCAGCCAGTACCTATCGTCATGCCAACATTTTCCGTGGGTCTGAAACCTACTCTGCAACGATAAAAGGCGGTTATGAGAGTCTGTCTGGTAATGTGACGGACTTGGTCAATGATAATTATAAGGAGTTTACTGTCGAAAACTCTCTCAATTTCCCCAAGTTCCTCTTCCCATTCATCGACAGAGAGTCTCGTCGACGTTCTCGAGCCACCACGATGATCAATGCCTCTTATAGCTATCAGTCACGTCCCGAATACACCCGCATCATTACCAATGGGGTGTTTGGCTACAATTGGTTTTCAGAGAATCGTCACATGAGACATGTTTGGGAAGTGGCAGACTTTAGCTACGTCCATCTCCCTAAACGCTCAAAATCGTTTCTTGACATCATTCAAAACGCAGGCCCCATTACGTACTCGAGTTATCAGTCACACTTGATTTTGTCCATGAGTTATAGTTTTTATTATGGCAACGTCTCTTCCAGTATGGCGACATCTCAACGTCAGCAGTCTTCTCGCGACGTGTGGACTTTGCGCATAAGTCCTGAAGTAGGAGGTAATACCCTTAGTCTGTTGTCTCAAGCATTGTCTCTTCCCCGAAAAGATGGAGCATACCAATGGTTTGATCTCCGATTTGAGCAGTATGCCAGTTTTGACATAGACTATTCTTACTCAAAATTCCTTACAGATAGGAGCCGACTCGCTTTCCATTGGGCCGGAGGTGTTGCTGTGCCCTATGGCAACAGCAGTATTATGCCGTTTGAGAAGCGTTACTATTCGGGAGGGGCAAACAATGTGCGAGGTTGGTCAGTCAGGACCTTGGGGCCAGGTCGCTATAAGAGTGATGGCTCTACTTTAGATTACTTCAATCAGTGTGGAGACATTCGCCTGGACATGAGCATAGAGTTGCGATCCAAACTCTTTTGGAACTTTGAGTTTGCTGCATTTGTCGATGCTGGCAATGTTTGGACCCTTCGCGACTATGATTCGCAGCAGGGAGGTGCCATCAGCACCGATTTTTATAAGGAGATAGCAGCTTCGTGGGGAGTCGGTCTAAGGCTGGTCACCGACTTTATGGTACTGCGTTTAGATTTGGGCATTAAAGCTCATGATCCTGCTCGAATGGGCAAGGAGGCATGGGTGATCGATAGTCCCCAAGATAAAGATAATAGGACGATCCACTTTGCAGTGGGCTACCCGTTCTGAGGATAAGGTCTTGGTTTATAGAATAGAGTACAGATAACAGGGCAAAGAGGAAAGGTGAAAACAGATACTCTTCAGCCATCGCGGAACAAGTCTCTTGTTTAGTTAAATAGTTTAGAAGTGTAAAGGTTTATTATTTCAACCTCTCAACATTTCATACCGCGAACCCCTCGCCCCACGTGACTAACCCTTCACCACCTCAACCAAACATGCATTTTTCCACAGATATAATAAAAATAATGGACAAAAACAACAATATTGCCATGTTTTGTATAAAAAATCTTGACTTTTTTTTCGTTTTGTCGATTTTGTCTTTAACTTTGCGAAGTCGATTGTCAAATCTGATATAACGAATACTTAATCAAGTAAGGAAAATTAATCTTATATTTTAATAATTGGTAATTTTATGAATAAGATTGTAAGTAAAACGATGTTTTCCGAAAAGGTTGCTTGTCTTGAGGTAGAAGCTCCCCTGATTGCCCAAAGCCGTAAAGCAGGACATTTTGTCATCGTTCGTACCGATGACAAAGGAGAGCGTATTCCGCTCACCATCGCTGATGCCAATGTTGAGCGAGGCACCATTACATTGGTCGTTCAGGCTGTTGGAAAAAGTTCTGCGCAAATCATATCTCTTGAAGCCGGAGACTACTTGTCGGATGTAGTTGGCCCATTGGGTCATGCCACGGAGATAGAAAAATATGGTACCGTAGTATGCTGTGGAGGTGGAGTTGGAGTTGCCCCTTTGTTGCCCATAGTCAGAGCTATGCATGAAGCTGGTAATCGAGTAATCGTAGTGCTGGCTGCCCGTACCAAAGAGTTAATAATACTTGAGGAGGAAATGCGACAGTCCAGCGACGAAGTTATTATTATGACAGACGATGGAAGCTATGGCACTCAAGGCCTTGTCACACAGGGAGTAGAGAGTGTGATTTTGCGCGAGAAAGTGGACAAGTGTGTATGTATCGGTCCGGCCATCATGATGAAGTTTGTTAGTCAACTGACAAAAAAATATGAAGTTCCCACTATCGTCAGCCTTAACACTATCATGGTTGATGGTACCGGTATGTGTGGAGCTTGTCGCATCACCGTGGGAGGGAAGACACGATTTGTTTGTGTTGATGGTCCCGAATTTGATGCCCATCAAGTTGACTTCGCAGAGATGATGACCCGACTGGCCACCTATCGCGAAGAGGAGCAGAAATAAAAGAGATAATATAAACACAGACCCCTTAAATTATGACATTAGACGAAATCAAGGCTTTGCGCAGCGAACCCTGGCGTGAAGCATTGCGTAAAAATAAAAGTGCAAAAGAGCGCTCTGCTATCGAGCGCGTTGTCATGCCCGAACTCTCTCCGGACTATCGAGTAACTACATTCACTGAGGAGGTACAGCAAGGACTCAGCCGTGAGCAGGCTGTGCTGGAGGCTCAGCGGTGTTTAGATTGTGCAGACCCCAGTTGCATGAAGGGATGCCCTGTTGGCATCAACATTCCGACCTTTGTGAAATACATTGAGGCAGGTGAGTTTCTTGAGGCTGCACGTACCATCAAGCAAACTTCTTCGCTCCCTGCCGTCTGTGGCCGTGTCTGCCCTCAGGAGAAACAATGTGAGGGACAGTGCATCCACCTCAAGATGGGGCACAAATCCGTTGCTATCGGCTACCTGGAGAGATTTGCTGCCGACTACGAACGTGAAAGTGGCAACGTGCAGGTGCCTAAATGTGCTCCCTCCAATGGCAAAAAAGTGGCTGTTGTCGGTAGTGGTCCTGCCGGACTTGCCTTTGCCTCTGACATGATCAAGTGGGGTTATGACGTCACAGTCTATGAAGCTCTGCATGAGATCGGAGGAGTGTTAAAATATGGTATCCCGGAGTTTCGTTTACCTAATAGCGTAGTCGAGGCAGAGATCGACCTCCTGCGCAAGATGGGTGTCCACTTCATCCCCGATGTCATCGTCGGCAAGACACTCTCTTATGATGATCTCAAGCGTGAGGGCTATGTCGGCATTTTTGTGGCTAGTGGCGCCGGACTGCCTCGCTTCATGGGCATCCCTGGCGAAAACGCCTGTGGTGTGATGTCGTCCAACGAGTACCTGACCCGCATCAACCTTATGGGAGCCGGACGTCCCGGCTATGCCACCCCCATCCTGCGTGCAGATCATGTCGCAGTCATAGGAGGTGGAAACACCGCCATGGACTCAGCCCGCACCGCCAAACGTATGGGAGCCAAACGCGTTATGCTCGTCTATCGCCGCTCTATCGACGAGATGCCTGCACGTCGCGAGGAGATCCATCACGCCATGGAGGAGGGCATTGAGTTTCTCACGCTGCATAACCCTATTGAGTATCACGTCGATGAGCGAGGTCGTGTTTCCGAGATGGTGCTTCAGGTCATGGAGCTTGGTGAACCTGATGCATCTGGACGTCGTTCCCCGGTACCCGTTGAGGGCAAAACTGTGACCCTTCCTGCAGAGGTAGTCGTAGTGGCTGTCGGAGTCAGTCCTAACCCATTGATCCCCAATAGCATCTCTGCACTAGAAGTTTCCCGTCGCGGTACCATCGAAGCGGACGCTGAGACACTACGTTCCTCTGTTGATGATATTTATGTCGGCGGAGATATCTATCGTGGTGGCGCTACCGTTATTCTCGCCATGGGCGATGGCCGTAAGGCTGCTGCATCTATGCATGCCCAATTGTCTGAGTAATAAATCATCAAGACTTATTATATTCTTACAAATCTCTATATATTTTACTCTATCCCCACATGTCTGAGAAGATATGTGGGGATATTATTTTCAATGAGGAGCGTAAGTGGTTAAGAGAAAAATTCAAATAGTACGTACACGATTTCAATTATAAAATATTAACACATAGATGTAATCCTGACTTTTCAATTTTTACTGATAAATAATGTTTATTTAGGAGTAACAATGACTGGCAGAAAATTATCTGTAAGATTAGTTAATTGAGTCAATTATAGTACATATACTTATTTATGACTTTACTCAGTGCGGTGTGTCACCTTACTCAGTACGCT
>JAZNGG010000025.1:0-21866 GCA_045576355.1 Bacteroidales bacterium | reverse complement strand
ATAAAATACACAATCAACAATAATATCAACTGATTCACAAAGAAATAGCATAGTCACACCTTAATGTATATTATATGAATATACTCTTAAAAAGTATTGCCTATTTTTTTTGTATTAATACAAATACATATTATATTAATTTTTCTGACAAACCCCTTATTTATTTATATTTCTATATTTATCTTGTTTTATAAATCATCAATTTTTGACATCTCCTCTACCCTGCCTTTCTTTTTATTTTCCACATTTTACCTCATGCTAAAAACATCAAAATTATTTATCAGAAAGATTTTGAAATAAGAAAAAAAAACACCAATTTTGTACACCAAATTAACGACAACATCAAAGACAAAGTTCATATATGACATTGCACGACTTCACTTTTAAGTTTCTTCCTCGTCTTGTGGATGGATATGAAGCCGGTACTTTGCCCTTTCACTCTTTAATCGACATGGACACTTGGCGGAAAGTATTTCCCATGTCTGAAGACGAAGTCATTTGGTTTCAAATTCGCTTCAATGCTATTTCTTTGAGAGCACAAACCATCATGCTTATTTACCAACTCCCCGATCCAACTCGCAAGGGAGATGTAAAGTATATTGCTCTTATTGTAGATCGTACCAAACGTAAAACAACATTTATGATGCTTTGCCGTCCTCATTATTATGATGAACCATGGGTAATTTGTCGACTCGAAGGTGACCTACATACACAAATTGGAGTACTTAATAAAGTTCCTTCTTCACGCAATTTTGCTGAGGAAGCAAGTCGGTATTTTTGCAATGAACATCGTATTAACTTTTCTGGAATACTTAAATCTATCTATCATTCTTTTTTTGACATGCAAGATTCTTCTCACTAATTTTGTACATGATTATAAACAAACAAAAACGACCCGAATTGGGTCGTTTTTGTTTTAGCGAACAATAAAGTTTCAATCAAATGCAAAGCTAAATGCTTATCCTTTCAATGCTGCAATACTCTCTTGAATAGTTGCAATCTTTGATTCAGCATCTGCTTTTTTCTTTCTTTCATTTTCAACGACTGCTACCGGAGCCCCGTTAACAAATTTCTCATTGCCAAGTTTTTTCATGACAGATGCAAGAAAGCCTTGTTGATAAAGCAACTCCGCTTCAAGTTTTTTCAATTCTTCTTCAACATCAATCGTACCGGTTAATGGAACGGCATATTCAGTTGTTCCAACCAAGAATGAAGCACAAACCCCATCTTTAGATGCCGCAGTTGCAATCGTATCCGTATTGGCCAACTTCTCAATCACTGTATCAAAATCACTGAGCGTATGAACACCAATAATAAAAAGAGAAACTGGAATTTTAGGAGACATGGATTTTTGTGCGCGGATGGTACGGATGTTACCAATAATCTCTTTAACTGATTCGAAATCAGAAAGTACTTTTTCTTGTTGAGTTGTTAATTCTTCATAGCGAGGTAAGGTAACAAACATTATGCTCTCACCCTCTTTACGATCTGCAATGTGTTGCCAAAGCTCTTCCGTAATAAAAGGCATGAAAGGATGCAACATCTTAAGCAGAGTATCAAAATATTCTAGAGTTTTCTTATATGTTACAGAATCAATCGGTTCTCCATAATCAGGTTTGATAATTTCCAAATACCAACTAGAAAACTCATCCCAAAAGAGCCTATAAATCGCCATCAACGCTTCGCTCAGACGATATTTTCCGAATAGATCTTGCAACTCATGTCCAGTGGCAGCAATCTGTATGTCAAACCACTCGCATGCCTTACGCGCAGCTTCCGGTTGAGCAATTGTATCTGAAACGGTCCAACCTTTAACTAGACGAAAGGCGTTCCATATCTTGTTATTGAAGTTGCGCCCCTGTTCGCAAAGACTCTCATCGAAAAGGATATCATTACCGGCAGGAGCTGAGAGCATCATACCCATACGCACTCCATCTGCTCCAAATCTTTCAATTAAATCCAATGGGTCAGGTGAATTTCCTAATGATTTAGACATTTTCCGACCTAATTTATCACGCACGATGCCTGTAAAATAGACATTTTTAAATGGAACATCTTTCATGTACTCACAACCTGCCATAATCATACGTGCAACCCAAAAGAAGATAATATCAGGTCCGGTCACAAGATCTGCAGTCGGGTAATAATATTTTATCTCCTCACCTTCCGGATTTTCTATGCCATCAAATAAAGATATTGGCCATAACCAAGATGAAAACCAAGTATCTAAACAATCTTCGTCTTGGCGCAAATCTTCTATTTTAAGCTCAAAATTTCCACTTTTCTCTTGGGCAAGCTTCAAAGCTTTTTCAGCAGATTCCGCTACGACATATCCACCCTCGGGAAGATAATATGCAGGAATACGATGTCCCCACCATAACTGACGACTAATACACCAATCTTTGATGTTCTCCATCCAATGCCGATATGTATTCTTATATTTGAGTGGATAAAACTTAATTTCGTCATTCATCACCACATCCAACGCAGGTTTTGCCAAATGCTCCATTTTTAAAAACCATTGCATAGAAAGACGAGGTTCGATAGGGACATTTGTACGCTCAGAGCATCCCACCTTATTGGTATAATCCTCTTCTTTTTCGAGTAACCCGGCAGATTTCAAGTCCTTAGTTATTTGTTCTCGTACATCGAAACGATCCATACCAACATATAGACCTGCAACCTCGCTTAGAGTACCATCCGGGTTGAATATGTCAATAACCTTAAGATTATACTTCTCTCCTAACATGTAGTCATTAACATCATGTGCAGGAGTTACTTTCAAACAGCCTGTTCCGAACTCAATATCTACATAACTATCTTCGATAACAGGGATTTCACGACCCACTAATGGAACAATAACTCTTTTTCCCTTAAGCCAATAATTTTTTGGATCTTCGGGATTAATACACATTGCGACATCGCCCATAATGGTCTCCGGACGAGTTGTAGCAACTACTGCATAGTAACCCTTTTCGTCTTTGTGCACCACTTGCTGGTCATCATTTTCGTCTATTCCTTCTGTAATATCTCCTGCGACATAATACTTTAGGTAAAATAGTTTAGAATGCTCCTCTTTATATATCACCTCTTCGTCAGATAGTGCAGTTAATGCCTTAGGGTCCCAATTAACCATACGAACACCACGATATATCAAGCCTTTCTCATACAAATCACAAAAAACTTTAATTACCGCATCAGAACGTTTTTCATCCATCGTAAATGAAGTTCTATCCCAATCACATGAACACCCTAATTTACGAAGCTGTCGCAAAATAATCCCTCCATGTTCATCTGTCCAGGCCCAGGCATGTTTCAAAAATTCTTCTCGTGTAAGATCCGTTTTTTTAATTCCTTGACTAGCAAGACGATTTACTACTTTGGCTTCTGTTGCTATACTTGCATGGTCTGTACCAGGTACCCAACAAGCATTTTTACCTTCCATACGAGCACGACGTACTAAAATATCTTGTATAGTCTCATTAAGGACATGTCCCATGTGAAGAACACCTGTCACATTGGGTGGTGGAATAACCACAGTGTAAGCTTCTCTTGCATCTGGTTTTGATGCAAAGGCTTTATTTTCTGTCCAATAAGAATACCATTTATCTTCTACTTCGGCTGGATTGTATTTTGATGCTAATTCCATTTTATATATAGTTTATTATTGAGAAAAGAGACGGGTGACACAATGGTCACCCCTCGTTACTCAGATTTATAATTATTAGATACTTATAAATTCTTATCTATCAATTCAATTTTTTCTACAAGAGTCTTTATTTCTGTTTTTAATGACTCTTTCTTCTTTTCTATTTCTCGCATTAAACTATTGCTTCCTTTAGATGAAAGGGTAAGGAATCCGAGATTATTTTCGTAAGTCTTCAATTCTCCTTTCAATCGTTCATAGACACGCACAAGACGTTCTCGTTCGCGTAAAAGATTTCCTTGAGATTTATCACCGGAAGCTATCTTTGAGACATTCTCAGCATAAGCATTCATACGAGCTTTCATTCCCTTCATGTCAAGTTTCTCATAGAAAATATCAAGCGCTTTCTGATAGTCTTCAAATACCTTGTCTTTCTCCTTAAATGGAACATGACCAATAGCATTCCATTCTGCCCTGATAGATCGTATATCTTCAGGAGTAACAGAGTCTATTTTTTCTTTTAACTCGACTAAACGAGCAATAATCTCACGTTTTTTCTTAAGATTCTCAGCTTCTTCTTGTTTCTCGTTACCCACAGCCTTCTCTTTGGCAGCGAAAAAGGCATCGCATGCTGTTACAAAGCGTGTCCATAAGGCAGTAGAGAGTTTACGAGGTACTGGTCCGACTTGCTTCCACTCTCTTTGGAGATTAATAAATTGATCTGTAGTCTTTCGCCAATCAGTACTATTCATAAGTTCTTCTGCACGTTGGCAGAGTTTCTCTTTTTTCTGCACATTGATGCTCTGAGCATCTTTCAAATCGTGGAAATAGCGAGCTTTAGCAGCGAAAAACTCATCGCAAGATTTGCGGAAACGTTCAAATAGTTGATTATTAACTTTTTTCGAAGCATAACCGAAACTTCTCCATTCCTCTTGTAATTTAAGGACAAAAGATGTTTGTTCTTCCCACTGCTTCATTGTTGTCAAATTAGCCAATTCCAATGCTTCAATTTTTTCACAAATGGCAGTTTTACCGGCTTCATTTTCCGCTTCCTTTGCCTTGATATTTTCAAAGTGGGTCTGATGGCGTTTATTGATAATAGTCGATGCAGCCTTAAATCGAGTCCAAAGGTCTTCTCTGATGGCAGGAGCTACAGGACCGATTCCTTTCCATTCCTCATGCAGGTCTTGAAGGCGACGAAAAGCAGCTATGACATCCCCAAGTGTCCCAAGAGATTCAGCTTCGATACAAAGAGCTTCTTTCTTTTCCAGATTCTTCTTAAAATCATAGTCACGGAGTTCTTTATTGATTTTAAGCAAATCATAAAATTTCTCCATTGTAGATGAAAACCGTTTCCACAAATCGTTGACAACAGCTTGATCAACCATTCCAACTTGCTTAAACTGTTTTTGCAATTCCTGGAAAGTTTGATAATGAGCATTAACATGTTCTGCATCTTCACATAGACTCTCCATTTGATTCAGAATCTCGATCTTTTTCGCTGCATTATCATTCAACTCTTTTTGACGAGCCTCAACAACAGCTGCTCTCACCTCTTTATGCTTGTTAAGCAATTCTTTTAGATGCTCTTCTAAATCATCGGGAGTTGATTGATAATTCATTGACTCTACGTCATCATCGCTCTCAAGTATTTTCTGTAGTGCTGCATCCGTCTCTTGTTGACGTAACATATAATAAACTTTCTTCAGATGATTTACTTCATTTTTAGCTTCATCTGTTGTCAAAGAAACGATTTCTTCCAGTCTATCAATGACTTGTTGACGATTTTCGTAGGTCTTTTTCTCCACGACAACCTCTTCTGCTGTATTCTCTTCTGTCTCTACAACAACTGTGTCTGAATTCTGAACTTCAAGGTCATTCTCTGATACACTTTGTTCTTCATTCTCTGTGGACAAAACTTCCTCTTTCTGCACCGGGGAAGTATCGGTATTCAAGGGAGTAACCTCGGGTGTTTTTTCTGCTATAGGAGCATCGGTTTCTACTACCTCTGAGGTCTTGATGGGCTCAATTTTTTCTGCCATATTTGTAAATAAAATTATACTATTTGCTTAATTCAATTATTAATTCCTACTCTTTACAATGCAAGTTAATAAACAATTAATTTCTTCATCCATTATGACATTGTAAAGAATGGATATTTATTTTGCAAAAATAAGCATTATTTTCGATTAAATGCATTTTTCCGACTTTAAATTCATAAAAAATGTTTACTAACCTATTATTTACAGTAAAGAAGATGTCACTTAGGCTGTTTATTGATTAATTCGACATAACCAAAACCGAAGTTTATTTTATCTCCCATTCCTAAGTTATAGGCTAATTTTTGTAATTCGATGTCCATTGTCAATCTGAATTTAAACATATAACCGACGATCTTTATCTGTTGCGGTGTATAGGGTTTTACTAATACACCTTTTCGCTTGGGAGCAGAAAGCAATTCAAATTTAAATTCTTTAGTTCCCATAAATGGTTTTCGCATCAATTGTTGATAACGGTCAATGAGTTCTTCCACTAAAAATTGAGCAAAAAAAGTATTTTCCGGATCTAAATATTCCAAAGTATTATTAGAGCGCATTCCTATAATTACCATTGGAGAAAGAGACATATAATCCATAGTCTCTGTAAACTCGATCGATGTAACAGGCTCAATTCTATCAATAAGTAATTTTACACGAGAACGACGGTCTCCTATAACAACTTCCTGTCCCTCCATACATTTTCTCAAATATGATTCAGTATCAGTTTCGTGATGAAAAGATATCCAAAATTGGATACGGGGCACCATGATTTTCAAACGATCTCCCTCAACATGGATTTTCGGGATGTAGAAATTACTAATGGAGTATAATTTCTGTCTTAAATTATCCTCTTGTGTAAGTTCATTAGCCTGTAGCCAATTATTATAGTACTCCTGATTACCAGTCAAAAGGCGATTGACACAGGCAGATAATTCACATTGATAACTAATAGGCAAAACAACTCCCAAGTCGGGCGATACGGAGAGAATGATTTTAAATCTCATAGCAATAATAAAACAAATTTAGGTTTTTGTGTTTAATTGTAAGTGTTTGATTGCTTAGATATTTATTTTTAGCAAATTGTATAATATATCTTCGCTATAATTTGAATGTTATAGTTAAGTCTATAACCTCACTTTGGGAATGACAGGACAGCCTGTCTAATGGAAATCAACCGAGTCAACAAATTCTCAATTTTGTCTAAAGGTAACATATTTTTACCATCACTCATTGCTTCTGAAGGATTAGGGTGAGTTTCCATAAAAAGGCCATCAACACCAACAGCAACTGCCGCCCTGGCCATAGTCTCGATCATCTCTGGCAAACCTCCTGTTACTCCGGAAGTTTGATTAGGTTGTTGTAACGAATGTGTTACATCGAGAATAGTCGGGCAACCGGTCTCTCGCTGCATAATCGGGATAGCTCTGTAATCTATTACCAAATCTTGATATCCAAATGTCGTACCTCGATCCGTCACCATGACTTGCTGATTACCACATTGTCTCACTTTTTCAACAGCAAACTTCACACTTTCAGGAGACATAAACTGCCCTTTCTTGATATTGACTGCACGGCCGGTTTCGGCTGCAGCACACAATAAATCTGTTTGACGAGACAAAAATGCAGGGATCTGAAGTACATCTACATAAGGTGCTGCCATAACAGCTTCATGGCTTTCATGAATATCTGTAACAACAGGTATGTTAAATGTATCTTTTACTTTTTGTAAAACCAACAAAGCTTTTTCGTCGCCAATACCTGTAAAAGAATCCAAACGAGAGCGATTAGCCTTACGATAACTACCTTTAAAGATCAAAGGAATATCATGTTTTTTACAGACCTCTAATAAATATCCGGCTATATCTATAGCCATTTGTTCCCCTTCGATGACACATGGTCCTGCCAATAAAAAAAAATTGCCAGTCCGAGAAGATTTCAGATAGTCTATCATATTCATTTTAATAAACGTATTTTATTCGAAAACAAGCTACTTTAATAAAAGTATCGCCAAAGATAAGGATTTTTTTTATTTCTCATTTTTTTTGCCTCATATTTCTATTTATTTAATACTTCTCTAAGAATTTTTACATTCTATATTTTGTTATGTACAGCCCATCGACGTAATAGCATAACATTCATACGACATCCATTGTAATGGATAAATATACATAATATATTAATCAATCACAAAAAATATTATGGATATTGTCAAAATACAAACCATCGTTTGAAGCCTCTCCAAAGGGGGTAAATATGAGGGAAAATTTCATCGCGATGAAATTCAATTTTCTACGCGATGAAATTCTGATTTGTACGCGATATAGTTTTAATTTCTATACATAGTATTTTTATCAAAACCACTTATGGTATTTTACACATGTATAAACATTCGAAATTTATAATTCTTTATTGATTATTTTTATCCCAAATCAGCATAGTGACTTGGCGGTAAAATTGGCGTTTCTGGAGGAGTTAATACAAATGACAAAAGAAATAATCATCCCCCATTCTACTTTCTATAGCAGAAAGGGGGGATAATAAATATGAATATTTTGATAGAAATAATAATATTTAAATCTCAAATATAATAGACATATAATTCGTCAATGATATTTTACATAAAATAAAAAAGTATATAAACCTTTCATTCTAAGCAAATATAGGATGAATTAATCCCTGTTTTTATTTAGGAGCAAATAGTAGTGATGAATCTCCATATGACAAAAATCTAAAACCATGGCCAAGTGCATATTCATATATACGATGCCAATTGTCTTCTTCGTTTAATTGATCATCAAATTTCTTACTTCCGTCTATAAAAGCAGAGACCAACAAAAGTAATGTACTTTGTGGCATATGAAAATTTGTAACCATAGCTTGAACAAGCCTGAATGTAAATCCTGGAGCAATCAAGATTCTTGTAGCTGTCACCAAATGAGTCTCTCCTCGTTGCTCTAAATAAGAAACAATATTTTGCAATGCCTCTATCGTAGATAATTCTCCATACCCACCCTCATACGGATCCCACTGGCCGACAATCAGTTCATCGGGTTGAGCATCAGGATTTGTGGTGATTTTACAGCCAATGTAATAGAGACTCTCCATCGTTCGTACAGAAGTTGTCCCAACAGCAACAATCAGAGTACTATCGTCTGGGGAGGATTTATCAGATAAAAATTCTCTCCTTTTTAATTGCTCAATGACGCGTTCAATAATATCTTTATTAACACTTATGAACTCTTGATGCATTTCATGACCATCAATCAGTTGACTCTTTACAGGCTTAAATGTTCCTGCCCCGACATGTAAAGTGATTTCTTGTAAATCAACATTTTTTGTCCTTAATGAAGCTAACTCTTTGTCTGTAAAATGAAGACCTGCAGTAGGAGCAGCCACGCTCCCTTTCTCATGAGCATAGACAGTTTGATAAGTCTCTTTATCTTGCTCTTCTGTTTCTCTTGACAGATAAGGAGGTATGGGTAAAACGCCGATAGCATCCAGCAAATCAGCAAATTTTACATCTTTGTCATCCCAATAAAATCTAATCAATTGCGAACCAGCTGCTATTGGGACATTACTATCTACATATCTTTCACAACAGAGACGTACCTCTCTTTTATCAACCTGGACAATTTGCATAAGAGAGCCTTCTTTCCATTTCTTGCTATTGCCCACAAGGCAACTCCATATGCAGCACTCAGAAGAAGCAAAATTTTGAGCATAATCTCTTGGAGAATATGGCTCTAAACAAAAAATCTCTATCTGTGCTCCGGTCTCTTTTCTGAAATGTAGGCGAGCTTGTATGACACGAGTATTATTAAATATCATTAATGAGCCGGAAGGAATTTCCTCTGGCAAATGAGAAAAGACAGATTCCCGGATATCTCCGTTTTTATAAACAAGGAGTTTACTATTATTGCGATTGGATAAAGGATATTTTGCAATACGTTCATCCGGCAAATCATATGAAAAATCTTCGATGGCTAACTGACGAGGATTCAGCATTTTAATTAAATATTATCATTTATTCAAACTATCGCAATACCACTCAAACAGACGAGCGACACCCTCTTCTATTTCTACTTGATGATGCCAGCCCAAGCTATGTAATTTGGAGACATCAATCAATTTTCTCATTGTTCCGTCAGGCTTTGAACTATCAAAAGTAATTTTTCCTTTATACCCAATGGTTTTAACAATTAGATCGGCAAGTTCTGCAATTGTAAGTTCTTTACCGGTACCAATATTAATATGGCAATTTCGAATTTCTCCTAACGCAGGGATAGCACCTCCACGGCCTTGGTTACTATTGCGGTTAGAGTCTCCATCAGCGCTCTTTTCACCAGTTAAAACAGCACTATATTGAGATACTCCGATGATATCTTTAAAATCTACATTTTCTAAAATATAAACGGAGGCATCTGCCATCTCTTCACTCCACAAAAATTCTCGTAACGGAGTTCCAGAACCCCAAAGTTCTACCCGATCTTCATAAATGCCATATTTAGCTAAAATGTTAAGGATCATATTTTCTGAAGATTTTCCATCAACTTTCTCCACAGGGCGTTTATCCATATCTCTTCTGATAGTCTCCCACTGATTTTGCATCAGCAGATGACTCAGATAGATTTTTCTCATCATGGCAGGCATGACGTGACTGTTTTCTAAATGAAAATTGTCATTCGGCCCATAAAGATTTGTGGGCATAACAGCAATATAGTTTGTCCCATATTGAAGGTTAAAACTTTCACACATCTTTAATCCCGCAATCTTCGCTATGGCATAAGGCTCGTTAGTATATTCCAAAACATCAGTCAATAAAACATCTTCTCTCATGGGTTGAGGAGCATTTTTAGGATATATGCAAGTACTTCCTAAAAATAGTAGTTTCTTTACTCCATGACGGAAACTTTCGCCAATTACATTTTGTTGAATCTGTAAGTTCTGATATATAAAATCAGCTCTATAAAGAGAATTGGCCATTATACCGCCTACATGAGCTGCAGCTAAAATGACATAGTCCGGTTTTTCCTCGTCAAAAAAACGTTTGACAGCTGTCCCATCAAGCAAGTCCAATTCACGATGGGTACGACCAATAACATTGGTATAACCCTTTCTTATCAAATTATCATATATGGCAGAACCCACGAGACCGCGATGCCCTGCCACATAGATTTTATCAGTTTTATTCATCATAATTCTAATTATAAATCAGTTAATGTCTTACTGATTATAACTTATATCAATTAGAGTTCGTTAGCAAGAGTTTTAATCTGTTCTTTCAAATATAGTTTGCGAACAAACTTCATGTCATGGTCCACCATGATTCGAACAAGTTGATCGAAACTGGTTTTAGTTGGATTCCAACCTAATATAGTTTTTGCCTTAGTTGGGTCTCCCAAAAGTTGATCTACCTCGGCTGGACGGAAGAATTTTGGATCTACTTCTACCAGAACCTTACCAGTAGCTTTATCAGTACCTTTTTCGTCAACACCCTCTCCACTCCATTCAAGCTCTATACCGGCATAGTGGAATGCCAATGTACAAAATTCGCGTACAGTATGATATTCTCCGGTTGCAATTACAAAATCTTCAGGAGTCTCATTTTGCAACATAAGCCACATACATTCTACATAGTCTTTAGCATATCCCCAATCGCGTAGAGAATTAAGATTACCAAGATAAAGCTTATCTTGAGTTCCCTGTTTGATACGAGCCGCTGCCAAAGTAATTTTACGAGTTACAAAGTTTTCTCCACGACGTTCTGACTCATGATTAAACAGGATACCATTTACGGCAAACATTCCATAAGATTCTCTGTAGTTTTTCACAATCCAAAAACCATATTGTTTTGCCACTCCATAAGGAGAGCGAGGATAAAATGGGGTAGTTTCTTTTTGTGGGACTTCCTGTACTTTACCATATAATTCGGATGTGGATGCTTGATATATGCGACACTTTTGTTCTAACCCTAAGATACGGACAGCTTCCAAAAGACGCAAAACCCCTACAGCATCACTCTCTGCTGTAAATTCTGGCACATCAAACGAAACCTTAACATGACTTTGTGCAGCAAGGTTATAGATTTCATCCGGCTGTATTTTTTGCAAAATTCTAACCAATGAACTAGTATCTGTCATGTCTGCATAATGAAGGTTAATTGTCCGTTTGTTCTTCATATCTCGCACCCATTCATCTAAATAAAGATGTTCGATACGAGCCGTATTAAACGAGCTACTACGACGGAGTGTACCATGTACTTCATATCCTTTTTCTAATAAAAACTCTGCCAGGAAAGATCCATCCTGACCCGTAATACCTGTGATTAAAGCAACTTTACTCATAACGTTTTTTTATTAAGTTCTCCATTTAAAAAATTATAATTCTTAAATTGTCCTATTTAAAATAATATTCTCACTCTTAATTACGATGCAAGAATCATTACAAATTTTCAATTTTTAAAGCTATGAATCGGTGCGGGTATTCTTCCTCCTCGATTTACAAAACGGGAACAATCAAAGGAGTTGACCGGCATTATTGGAGCATAACCTAATAAGCCTCCAAATTCAACCATCTCCCCGACTTCTTTGCCAACAACAGGAATAATCCGGACTGCAGTGGTTTTCTGATTCACCATTCCGATGGCAGCTTCATCTGCAATAATACCGGAAATGGTTGTAGCAGAGGTATTACCAGGAATAGCGATCATGTCAAGACCCACTGAGCAAACACACGTCATGGCTTCTAATTTTTCAATATTTAATGCTCCATCCTTTACAGCATCTATCATACCTTGATCTTCACTGACCGGTATGAATGCACCACTTAAACCACCAACATATGAAGATGCCATAACACCTCCTTTTTTTACTTGATCATTGAGCAGAGCCAATGCTGCCGTTGTTCCGGGAGCACCGGCACGTTCCACTCCAATACATTGTAAAATGTCTGCGACACTATCTCCTATCGCCGGTGTCGGAGCTAAAGACAAGTCAATAATGCCAAATGGGATACCCAACCTCCGCGAGGCTTCCTGTGCGACTAATTGTCCAACGCGTGTAATTTTAAATGCAGTCTTCTTAATCGTCTCACAAAGAACTTCAAAATTGGCCTCCGGGATCTGCTCTAAAGCATATTTAACAACACCGGGACCGGAGACACCTACATTTATAATAGCATCCGATTCCGATACTCCATGAAATGCTCCTGCCATAAAAGGATTGTCGTCCGGAGCATTACACAATACCACTAGTTTTGCACATCCTAAAGAGTCAGTATCATGAGTTGCCTCTGCTGTCTGCTTAATTATTTCGCCCATAAGCCTCACAGCATCCATATTGATCCCGGTCTTAGTACTTCCAACATTAATTGACGAACAAATCCGTTCAGTCACTGACAATGCTTTTGGGATAGAGCGTATAAGAAGTTCATCACTTTGAGTCATCCCCTTAGAAACAATCGCACTATAACCCCCGATAAAATTCACCCCAACTTCATGAGCCACACGATCCAATGTTTTCGCAATTTCTACATAATCATCAGATGAATGACAGCATGATCCACCAACGAGTGAAATCGGGGTTACGGCAATACGCTTATTGACAATTGGAATACCATATTCGTGAGAGATTTCTTCTCCGGTTTGCACTAAACGACATGCCAAATTTGAGATCTTTCTATAAATCTTCTGACAAGTAGTCTGAAGGTCTTTATCTGCACAATCGAGCAAATTGACTCCTAACGTTATAGTTCTAACGTCAAGATTTTCCTGCTCAATCATCTTATTTGTCTCGACAACTTCTGAAATATTAATCATAAGTATGAATTATTGAGAAAGAGACTCTAATATAATAATAAACGTTTTTATTAATTACACAAATCAGATACGATGCATCTTGTCAAAAATCTCTTCTCTCTGACATTTCACCTGAACGCCTTTTTCTTCACCAATAGCAGACAATTCATTAACTATATCTGAGAATAATAATGGGCATTTTGACATATCGACAATCATCATCATAGTAAAATACTCTTGAACGATGGTTTGAGAAATATCCAATATGTTAATCTGATTTTCCGCCAAATACCCACATACAGAAGCAATGATACCCACTGTATCCTTACCAACAACAGTAATAATAGTCTTACTCATAATGTTTCTATGAAGTCCTTTATATAAGATTTTAACGTAGCAAAAATAATGATATTTTCTTTATTATAATCATGATTTGCAGATTATTCATCAAAATAACTCTGTTTTGCTCATAAGACAAAAGAAAATATCAATTTAGCCTCCAAAACTTGTCTCTGTATGTTAAAAATCAGGATATGGATTATAGTCGTAAATTACCACCTCTTTTTTCTCTAATGATGATTGAACATCTATGAGTCTCTGATTACGGCTTCCTCTAAATAGGAGACTGGTGTCTCGCTGATTTATATCAAATCGGCCATCGACGAGAACCTCTAAATAAGGCAATATAAGGCGCATCTTAGGGTCGTTTAATACTTCTTCATATGTAAAACCTGTGTAGCACCATATCGTGCGATGAAGTTCTTCTCGAATACGCTTAGACAATGCAGTAAAAGCCTCTGCCTGAAACATTGGATCTCCTCCACTAAAAGTCACATTCCCATCACAACGGGCGATTTCGTTAAATACTTCATCTACAGTCATCGTCCTGCCTGCTGTAAAAGGCCATGTTTCCCGGTTGTGGCAGCCTAAACACTCATGTCGGCATCCGGCACAATAAACACTAACGCGCCACCCAGGACCATCTACCATCGTTTCCGGGATTATCCGCATAATTTGAATGTTCATATTACTTAAATTTTGCTCAATCATATTGTCATTTTAAAGACACATGAATAATAAACTGACAAAAGTACAGCAAATATAATGGTTTTCTGGCATAAGCGACTAAGAAATATCTTTATTTTTAAATTTTGCGTCAATTCTTTCGCGATTATTTGCAAAAAGGAATTATCTTTGTTGCGGATAAATGGTGTTATACATTTTTCTTGTTATTTATTCACTCAATATATCAACGAGATATGCATGTATTGAAATTTGGAGGGTCTTCTGTCGGCTCAATAGCTAGTATAAAAAACGTAAAAAGAATTGTTGAAGAACGTAACGAGCCACTTATCGTTGTGGTTTCAGCTCTTGGAGGAATTACAGACCGATTGATACTTACTGCCAATAAGGCCGCTCAAGGAGATGAAAGTTATTTAGAAGAGTTTGATTTCATCCGCCAGCGTCATTGGGACGTTATCGATGGTCTCCTCGATGGAGAGTCACTTACAGATGTAAAGTTATTTGTCGGAGAAATCCTTGAGGAACTAAAAAATCTTTTAAATGGTATTTTCCTTATACGAGAGTTATCTTCTCGCACACTCTCTGTGGTTGTCAGTTACGGAGAGCGTATTTCGTCAAAAATTTTGGCATCATATATCAACGGAGCAGAACTCGTCGATTCAAGAGAGATTATCAAGACTGAAAAAGTGTTTGACAAAAACGTCTGTGATTTTGAGCGAACCACCCCACTTGTCCAAGCGCGTTTTAACCATTTGGATCACATTTTTGTCATGGGAGGATTTATATCTACAGATAGTGAAAGCGGAGAAGTAACTAATTTGGGTCGTGGCGGTTCTGACTACACTGCTTCTATCGTTGCAGCAGCAATGGGAGCAGATCTTTTAGAGATTTGGACAGATGTTGATGGTTTTATGACAGCAGACCCTAAAGTAATCAATTCGGCCTATGTCATCAACGAACTCTCTTTCGTCGAAGCGATGGAGCTATGCAACTTTGGAGCCAAAGTTATATACCCACCTACCATCTTCCCCGTATATCACAAAAACATTCCGATTATTATCAAAAATACATTTAATCCGGATGCCAAAGGGACTTTAATCTGTTGTAACCCCGCCCATCAAGACGGAAAGATTATCAAAGGTATTTCTTCAATCAACGATACTAGTCTGGTAACCATCTCCGGATTAGGAATGGTAGGTGTCATTGGTGTCAACAAAAGAATATTTAAGGCTTTGGCAGACAACGGCATTTCTGTTTTCATCGTGTCTCAGGCCTCTTCTGAAAACTCCACTACTATCGGCATGAAAAACAGCGATGCGGATCGCGCAGTTTATGTTTTAGAAGAGGAATTTAAGACGGAGATTGAAATGGGCGAAATTACGTCCATCAAACCTGAACACGACTTAGCAACAGTTGCTGTGGTCGGAGAAAAAATGAAATCTACACCTGGCATCGCAGGAAAACTATTTCATATTTTGGGGCGCAACGGCATCAATGTCATAGCATGTGCTCAGGGTGCGAGCGAAACCAATATCTCATTCGTCATCTCTAAAGAATCTTTACGTAAGTCTCTTAATGTAATACACGACAGTTTTTTTCTATCTGAATATAACGTTTTAAACGTGTTTCTTACAGGAGTTGGGTTAGTGGGTAGAAATCTTTTAGCACAAATTCGCTCCCAACAAAGTTATCTGCTCAGTCACAAGAACCTGCAGTTACGCATTGTCGGTCTCTCCAACTCCCATCACTGTATTTTTAACCGAGATGGGATTGATTTGGACAATTGGGAAGCCGAATTAGCACTTTCTCAGGAAGTATCGACACCGGATGTGCTATGTAATAAAATTATTGAGATGAACCTCTTTAACTCTGTATTTGTCGATTGCACAGCATCACCTAAGATAGCTCAACTTTATAACAATCTTCTCTCACACAACATCAATGTCGTGGCAGCCAATAAGGTCGCAGCATCTTCAGACTTCTCTAACTATGCCGCACTTAAAACGACTGCCCGTCAGCGAGGAGTCAAATATCTATTTGAGACAAATGTTGGAGCAGGTCTTCCGATAATCAACACCATAAATGCTCTCATCAACTCCGGCGATGAAATACTGAAAATCGAAGCTGTTGTGAGCGGAACTCTTAACTATATATTTAATATATTGAGCGAAGAAATCCCTATGAGCAAAGCCATCCGTATGGCAAGAGATGCAGGCTATGCCGAGCCTGACCCACGTATGGATCTGAATGGATCGGATGTTGTGAGAAAATTGGTTATTTTGTCACGTGAGTCTGGATACAAAATGAGCCAATCTGATGTCGAAAAGCATCTGTTCATCCCCGATGAGTATTTCCAGGGACCTATCGAAGAGTTTTGGGAAAAAATACCTCAGCTTGATAGCCACTTTGAGGAAATGCGACGTAAAGCTGCCGAAAATGGAAATCGTTTCCGATTTGTGGCATCTCTAGAAAACGGAAAGGGGAAAGTCGAACTCAGAGAGGTGGAAAGCAAACATCCATTCTACCAATTAGAGGGTTCTAATAATGTTATCCTTCTGACCACGGCTCGTTATAAAGAGTATCCTATGGAAATCAAAGGATATGGGGCCGGTGCGGCTGTGACTGCTGCCGGAGTGTTTGCGGACATTATAAGCATTGCCAATATCCGATAAACGACCTTTTTTCGGCAGATAATAAAATCTATAGTTAAAAAAGCTGACATACTCCTAACCTGCAAATATATTGGACGTTGGCATAATCTTTAATTGTGTTATGAAGTATCTTATCATACTAGCCGATGGTGCCGCAGATCTCCCCATACCGGGATTTGACAATAAAACACCATTAGAGGTCTCTGAAATACCCTGCATACATCGGATGGCCAAGGAGGGAATATGTGGCATGTTGACCACAGTTCCCCAAGGATTCCATCCCGGAAGCGAAATCGCTAATCTCGGAGTGTTAGGCTATGACGTAAAAAAAGTATTCGAAGGACGTGGATCTTTGGAGGCGGCCTCCATGGGTATTAATATTGAGGATGGCGAGGTTGCCATGCGATGTAACTTGATAACTCTCCAGGATGGAAAAATAAAAAATCACAGTGCCGGACATATCTCATCAGAGGAAGCAGCCCAGCTGATTGCTTATCTTCAGACCACTTTAGGAAGCAGTAAAGTCCGTTTTTATCCGGGCGTATCATACAGACATTTACTAAAAATAAAAAAAGGTAATAAACTAGTACACACCACACCTCCTCACGACATACTTGGAAGGGTTGCTGCTGAATTTATGCCCATAAGTTTAGATGAAAATTCCAAAAAGACAAACGATATTCTAAGCCGGCTTATATTAGCTTCTCAACAATTTCTTCCGCTCCATCCGATCAATATAAAGCGCGTACAAGAAGGCAAAGACCCAGCAAATTCCATATGGCCATGGTCATTGGGCTATCGTCCTCAGATGCGACCTATGACCGAGCGGTTTCCAATCCAAAGTGGAGCTGTGATATCGGCAGTTGATCTGATTTTCGGCATAGGAGTGTATGCCGGACTTAAAAAGATAGAAGTCCCGGGTGCGACAGGACTTTACGACACGAACTATGAGGGAAAAGCAGAAGCCACTATCCAAGCATTACGAGACAATGACTTTGTCTTCCTGCACGTTGAGGCCAGCGATGAAGCCGGACATGAAGGAAACCCCATATTTAAGACAAAAACGCTCGAAAATCTGGACAAAAGATGCATTAAGCCTATAATGGATGAAATAACCACTTGGAGTGAACCCGTTAAGATCGCATTTTTACCAGATCACCCCACCCCATGCGTCCTTCGCACTCATACGTCTGACCCTGTTCCGGTACTCATATGGGAGCCGACATCGATCATCCCCGATAGAGTCTCTTTCTTCAGCGAAGAAGATTGCAAAGTCGGTATTTTAGGTCACATGGTCGGAGATGAGTTTATCCGAATCTTTTTTGAAGAAGAAGTTAAGACCAACCCATATAGATCCGATTTTGCACTCAGAAACAAAGACATATCAAAAATTACTAATAAGAGATAATCTCTATAAATAATAACTATAGTTATAAATTACCGATATGAAATATTATAGCACCAACCATCAAGCGCCTCCGGTCAATCTTTCCGAAGCTGTCATCAAAGGTCTAGCTCCAGACAGAGGATTATACATGCCTGAAAAGATCCACCCCCTGCCCTCCTGCTTCTTTGATCACATAGAGCAGATGACCCTGCAGGAGATCGCCTTCGAAGTTGCTAAAAATTATTTTGGAGAAGACATTGACGAGACGTCGCTCGAGCAGATTGTCCATGACACTCTCTCATTTGACATCCCCCTCGTAAGGATTACCCCCAGCATCTTCAGCTTGGAGTTATTCCATGGTCCCACCGCTGCTTTTAAAGATGTTGGTGCCCGGTTTATGGCACGACTGCTCAGTTATTTTATATCGAGAGAAAACAATAGAAATAAGAAAGTACATGTCCTGGTAGCGACATCAGGCGATACGGGTAGCGCTGTAGCCAATGGTTTTCTGGGTGTTCCCGGCATAGACGTATGTGTCCTCTACCCTCAGGGAAAAGTGAGCGAAATACAGGAAAAACAATTCACCACATTAGGCCAAAACATCGTGGCTCTTGAGGTGGACGGCACTTTTGACGACTGTCAGCGATTGGTGAAATCGGCCTTTATGGACGACGAACTAAACCGACGCTTTTTCCTTACTTCGGCCAATAGCATCAACGTAGCCCGCTTCCTCCCACAATCCTTTTACTACTTCTATGCCTATGCCCAATATAAAAAACTGGCAAAGACTGATCCCCGACTCCCTGCTCGACCCACCTTCTGCGTCCCAAGCGGAAATTTTGGCAACATCACCGCAGGCCTCTTTGCCACACAGATGGGGTTACCTGTGGCTCGCTTTATAGCCGCCAATAATCGTAACGACATTTTCCTCCACTACCTTAACACCGGTACCTATACCCCCCGCCAATCCATACCGACCATTGCCAACGCCATGGACGTCGGAGACCCCAGCAACTTTGCCCGCATCCTAGATCTCTTTGAGACACACGATAACATCGCGGCCCACATCTCCGCCGTCAGCTATACCGATGACCAGATCAGGGCTGCCATCGCTCAGTGTCACACCGATCATAAATATACGCTAGATCCCCATGGAGCATGCGGTTATCAGGCATTGAAAGAGACCCTTCAGGGAGACGAAGCCGGCATATTTTTAGAGACGGCACACCCCTGCAAGTTTAAAGAGGTCGTCGAGTCTGTGGTTGGCCCCGACACACTCTCCATGCCCGAGACTCTATCTCGCTTCATGATAGGAGAAAAACAGACGGTGCAGATAAGCTCCTCGTTTGAAGACTTCAAAAACTACATGCTTTATCATTTCGTATAACAACACCTCCATGACTGACAGCCCATCATCACACAAGAAAACCGGCAAATTGAAACACATTCTCTCGTCCGAAGAGCGCTTCAACTCCATCTCACACCTGGTGGGGCTCTGCCTTGTGCCTTGCATCTCGTGGGTCATCATCTGGTTTGGATATGTCAAGAGCTGGCAGCATGCGTTTGGAGTGACCTTTTTCACCGTCGGCATGCTCCTGATGTATCTTGCCTCATTTCTCTATCATTGGTGGCTCCCTGAGAGCAAAGGCAAGAGAGTGCTGCGTCTGCTGGACCACATTGGCATCTACATCCTAATCGCCAGTAGCTACACACCGATAGCGATGAACGTAGTCGATGGCGACAGCCCTGTAGCGGGGTGGGTTTTCTTTGGAGTCATTTGGCTCATCGCACTTTTGGGGACATTCTATAAGATCTTTTTTTGGAACACCTTTCCACGGCTTTCGCTCCTCCTCTATGTCGTCATGGGTTGGGCTATAGTCTTTATCCTCCCCAGCGTATGGGACTCCTGCTCCGTCCTCTCGCTCTCATTCATCTTAGCCGAGGGCATCTTCTACACATCCGGAGTCTATTTCTTCGTCAATGACCACAAACACAGATACTATCATGGTGTTTGGCACATCTTTGTCATCGTGGGGACCATGTTTCACTGGGCAGCAGTGATGATGATGACATGGCCCGAAAGTTGACTCAGCAAGCCGAAAACATAACAAGCGCAATATCCTCCTCCTCTTTCGCACGAAGGGCTGCCGACAAACCGCTATCTTTGTAACCTCCACTTTCCAAATCATCCAAAAGTTGTCGGGTAGGGGTCGGAGATTCTACACTTTGATCGGTGTTATCATTTACAATTTCAAACATTTGAGGTATCTTTGTGACAGAAAGGGTTGCCCCATCCGTTTTGGACGTAGAGTGTAGGGAATCAACAATATTCATTACACGTTGGGAAACGCCCTTTTTTGTTTTATAATAGGTCTTCGTTGTCAAATTTCCCTTACTGTCTGAATATACTTCCAAAAGGTTATATGTACCTCCTGCACTTCCCATAAGGAAATAAAAAGATTTACGTCCCTTCCTATCCTCACCATATACTACTTGTGTTGGGAAAGAAATAACATCAACAATTCTTCTTATATCATGTTTTGTTAAAGGAATATTATTCCCCTTGTCTTTCTCGTTGAATCCATAGTGGTTATTGTATATATGCACCAAATCTGACGGATTTAATACAAAATCAACATCGTTCTTGAATTTCAATCCTGAAATTCTCTCCAAATACTCTCTTCCCTCTGATGTCAGCTTGCCTATTGAAATTGGTTTTCCTGTCAAGTCTCCCGCAACAGCAGAATCAAACATCTTTTCTATCTTTTCAGAAACCTTTAACGCAATACTACCTTCCTCTCCTCGCTCAAACATCTCTGTCAATCGGCCCTTTTCCCGGTCGATCTCTTTCCGGATATTCTGAGAAAACGCTTGCGCTACGGCTCTGTACTGCTCCTCCTCTGCGACAGCTGGAAACTCTCTGTGTAGCGTCTCCGCACGTTCTTTAAACGGCAGATCTTCAAGCTCACTCGCTCTGCGAGCATAAGCATCCCAATCGAAGTCTTCGGGATATTCATAATCCTTATAGTTCGCATAGTAGTCTTTCTCTCTCTGCCGGAGTTCTTCGATGTTTTTGTTGACATCCTTTACGACTTTGTCTATATCCTTCTTGTTATCGGCATAGATTCTCGCATAAGCATCATCCTTCCAGCCATAAAACGTTGTCCGGTTGCCAAACTTAGAAGTGTGATGCCATTCACTATCATTAATAATCCATGCATCCACAAGGGCTTTAAGCGAAGCATCGGTGATGCCATACTCTTTCTTGAAGTCTGTCTTGGGGTATCTGCCATCTTCACGAGCCTCTGCAGCGCGTCTCGACATC
>JAZNGG010000024.1:0-109027 GCA_045576355.1 Bacteroidales bacterium | reverse complement strand
TCCGATAGTCCATTATCGCAACAGTGAGATTCTTGATTCGGCACTTACGTTGCGAGGAGTTCCGCATGAGTATCATCAGTATAAGAGAGGAGGACATGGCTTTGGCGCAGATCCTAATAAGGCCCATGCAGAGTGCATCGTGTGGCGAGATTCGTTTTTGCAGTGGCTTTCCGCTCTATTATTATAGATTTTATAAGAAAATCTTGTCGATTGTATTAATGTATTAACAAATTGAAATTATATTTATAGTCTGGAATTGTTTTATAGGAGCAAAATTTAACCCTAATCGTTCATTAGATCGCCAAATCACTTTAATAAATTCTTATTTAGTTCCCAAAAAACGGCGAGATGATACGCATCTCTGCGGATCATCTCGTTGACAAATTAGAATTGTCTAAAAACAGCCAGTCTATGTATAAACTTTTCATCTCAGTACATCTATAAAACACAACAAAAAAGAAAAGGTTCACGAGTTGCAAACTTTTTTTGAAAAGTTTTTTCGTGCCCTTTTCTTTTTTTTTGTTCGGGTTATGTCTGTTATTTTTTCTTTCGTGTTGTCTTCTTTTGCTGAACTTTGATTATTCGTTCTTTCTCTTTAATCTCTTTTTTCAGAAGACGAATGACATCGTTTAACTGCTTGTTTAAGTTTTTATGAGGTGATGAGCCCTCTTCTTGTACGATCTCATCTTCTCCTTCTTCCTCATAAATCTCATCGTCATCGAAATATTCTGCCCCCTCTCCGGTGATCATATAGCGATCATATACTTCATCTGTGTAATCACTCATAATGACAAATCTTATTGGATTTGATTATTTCCTGCATAAGATCATTTATCGCTATTGCCACGCTTTTACTCCACACGGTAATAGAGAGGAGCATATCGGTTTTATTATTTGTTCCTATAAGGATTATCTGAGGCTCAGAGTTGCTTTCTGCATCATTACACATGTAGGGCGCTTTTTCCATCTTACACGAAAGTATGTCTTTGAAATGGTACTTTTCGTCATTGATAATCAGAACCCGGGCATAGGCAAACTCCAAAATGAATTTTCCTCTCTTTTTGCTAATCCAAATGATATTGGTTAGTTTTCCGTACTCTTTGGAAAGAGATTGAATATAATTATCCCATTCGAGATTCATAGCAATGACTCTTATGTTTCGCAAAAGAAAATGTTGATGGGGAAGTTATTTCTTAATCTGCTTATAGATAAGATCTAAACGAGTGTATTTACGCTCTTTTCCGTTGTTCCAGTGCTCCATGATACCCAGAGGGGCAGTAAGCGGTGTGCCATCTCGTTCTGGATCGTATGTGGTGCCACTTGTGGGGTTAGGAATAGAGGCTGCCTCTTTCAAATACTCATCACAATAGTTGAAACTGCCAAATTCAGGCCACTCACTCACTAAGAGATCTAAACCAACTGCATCCACGGCTACAGGATCTTGAGAAACGATGACAGAGCAGCACCAAGCACCATTGAAAGGAGCTTTCTGCCATTTAGGCGATGGGGCACCATTGACATCTCTTGAGCCGTATGTCCCGTCGATAAGATAAAGCAAGCATTTTCCTCCCAAGTCTTTGTGTCCTATGAAGTCCACAAACGTTTTATATCCCGGCTTGCCATGTCTCTTGTCCGGGCTGAAGTTGCTGTGCGCATTCTTTCTCCACAGAAGGTTGATGTCTGTGGCTCCATACCAGTTTTTGGCCGTAAGTGTTACACCGGGGCCTTTGTGTGTTTTCAGCAGTGCGCTGTTGATGAGATAATCTGCATCAACGATGCATTTAGCCAATCCGGTGGCCAATTTCCCATTATCTACAGAGTAAAGAATCTGTTTGGGATAATATTCACATTTCTCCCGTCCATTACCACCGAGGTTGTCTATGAATCGTATTTTGGGAAACTCTCTGACTACCTTATTATATATACTATCAGTGATGGCGCGAGAGGGTTCGCAGATGATAATGTCTTCTTGTCTCACACCGGCATCTTCGACCAGACTTTTTACCAGCGCCAATGTGATAAAAGGAGAGGAGTTGAGTTCGATGGTGTCTCGATGTGTGATTGCATTGTTCATATTCAACTTGATGGCAATGGTCTCACCTTTTTTATATCCTCGATTACCTCTGTTGTGGGTGGAGTTGAAGTTCTTGAAAATCGCTTTCCATCCTTTCCGAGCATTCTTTTCGCGAGAGACTTGGCAGATGGACTCCTGTATCATCTTGTTAGCAAGTTGTTGATCATTCCATCGGTCTTCTACCCACAAGCCGCTCTCTCCGTCCCATGTGGCAACACCCGGAGCATGAATCCAGGCTACTCGTCCGGGATGAATTCCTTTCCCTTCGCCAATAGGTTGGTTCGGGGCAACATGCATTTTGGGTTGTCTCGGTTTACGTGCAGTTGAAGTATTACGTTGAGGATCTGTTTGTGCTGTGAGTATGACTGCGTGAATCATTATAATAATGATGAAACTGAGTCGGGATGCCCAATGGGCTAAGAGGGTATAGGAAAGTTTTTTCATGATAGAATTATTATAATAGTTGTCAGGAGAAAAAAGTCTCGTCTCGCGCTACTCGAGACCATCGAGGAGTATGTCCTCAATGACTCGATGCTGCGACGATAGAGATAAAATAGCGATGGATGCTTAGATCGTCATCCAGTTCGGGATGGAAGGCTACTGCCAATTGGTTGCCTTGTCGAGCTGCAACGATATTGCCGTCCACGACAGCCAATGCCTCAGCCTCACCGCTAACAGAAACGATAAAAGGAGCGCGGATGAAAGTCATCGGTATTTCGCCATCGATGCCTTTCATTTTAGATAGAGTACGGAAACTGCCTAGTTGTCTGCCGTATGCGTTGCGTCGCACCACCATATCCATCGTGCCAAAACGTTGTCTTTGATCATTGTCCACCTCGCGAGCTAAAAGTATCAAGCCTGCACAGGTGCCGAATACCGGCAATCCGTTTTTGATGGCTTCACACACCGGATCAAATAGTTGCAAGTCATTTAAAAGTTTGAGCATAGTAGTGCTCTCTCCTCCCGGTAAAATCAATCCGTCTTTATGACGATCCCAATCGGCTCGTTGGCGAATTTCAAACCATTCGACACCGAGCCGATCGAGCATCTTTTCGTGTTCGGCAAAGGCTCCTTGAAGAGCCATTACTGCTATAACCATTCTGAGCTGTCTGTTTGTGTTCAATTAGTATGTCAAGAGCGGGATGATTATTTCCCTCTCTCTGCCATCAGTAGCGCAATTTCGTTTTCGTTGATACCCACCATAGCTTCGCCCAAGTCTTCAGATAACTCTGCAAGCACTTTGGGGTCATTATAGTTAGTTACAGCCTTAACGATAGCTTGTGCACGCTTTACCGGATCTCCACTTTTGAAGATACCGGAGCCGACAAATACACCCTCTGCACCGAGTTGCATCATTAGGGCTGCGTCTGCCGGTGTGGCAACACCCCCTGCTGCAAAGTTTACCACCGGAAGTTTGCCATTGTCGTGAACGAATTTAACCAATTCGTAAGGGGCACGGAGTTGTTTCGCTGCCTCATAGAGCTCGTCTTCGGACATGGAGGTGAGTCGTTTGATTTCAGACTGCATCATGCGCATGTGTCTAACGGCTTGAATGACATCTCCAGTGCCGGGTTCGCCTTTCGTGCGGATCATGGTTGCTCCCTCTGCGATGCGTCTCAATGCTTCGCCCAAGTCTTTCGCTCCACACACGAATGGTACGTTAAACTTGTTTTTGTCAATGTGATAAACATCGTCAGCCGGGGAAAGCACTTCGCTTTCGTCGATATAATCGATTTCTATAGCTTCGAGTATTTGAGCTTCAACGAAATGACCGATGCGGCATTTAGCCATGACAGGAATTGAAACTGCCTCTTGAATACCTTTGATCATTTTGGGATCACTCATACGAGATACACCACCGGCTGCACGAATGTCTGCCGGGATACGCTCCAATGCCATTACTGCACATGCTCCTGCCTGCTCTGCGATACGAGCTTGTTCGGGAGTGGTGACATCCATGATTACTCCGCCCTTGAGCATCTGTGCAAGGTTGCGATTAAGGGTTTGTCTATTATTTTCCATAACACCAATTAATATGTATTGTTAGTTAATCTGATTTTTGAGATATTTATATTTCCTGCAAAGGAACACTAAAATCGCGAGAAAAACAAATTTTTAATCGTTTATTCTCATTTGGTTGAAGGGTTTATGGGTTTATTGGTTTATGGGTTTATGGGTTTAGGGGTTTATGGGTTTAGGGGTTTAAGGGTTTAGGGGTTTAGGAGAGTAGTAGGCGCTGGCCTTCAATCCTTCAACTAACTCCTCATACAGATTTCGACAGGCATCTTCCAGCAAGTCTAAGACCAACTCGAACCCCTCTGCGCCTGAGTAATAAGGATCGGGCACGCAGTCGTGCATATATTTGTGACAAAATTCCACCATACGATGGATTTTGTTTTCTGCCTCGATGGTGGGCGCCATTTGTTTGAGATGATGTAGGTTGCGGTCATCCATTGCCAAGATGATGTCAAAGGTCTCAAAGTCGTCTGCGCTTACAGGGCGGGCGCGATGGGTCAGATTATATCCTCGCCTTGCCGCATGAGCACGCATTCGACTGTCCGGCAATTCTCCGCTATGTCCTCGATAGGTGCCGGCTGAGTCAATCTCAAACAGATCCTCTTTGCCTTCCTCGGAAACAATGTGTTGAAATACTCCATGAGCTGCCGGACTACGACAGATGTTGCCGAGACAGACGAAGAGAACTTTGATCTTCTTGGATTGACAAGAGATGTGGCTATTTGTTTTCGAAATATTTTCTATTGTTTGATTTGCTTTTATCTGATTGTTTGTCATGTTTTTATGAGTTATTTTTGTTAAGTAGTTCGTAGATGGCTATCTCGCGAGCTGTCTCCAGAGGAGAGATATCTATCCCCTGCTCTTTATAATCTCTAAGTTCGAAATCAATGTTTTCGATCCATTCGGCAATCGCAGCTTCTCCCTGTTTGTCGAGGCTGTGTTTATAACAATCCACAGCCTCTCTGATGTTGTGACATAAGGCATATATATGTCCGGCTCTGCGCCAGTCTTCGGGAGCCGGATTTTGTTGTATGCGTTGGAGTGCATAAGTGAGCGCCCGGGAGTAGTCTTGCTGCATCGAGAGGCAAAGTGAGAGCATGCGCTGCACTTGCTTGTTGTTTTCTCGGATTAAGTCTGCGTGTAGGGCATGCGGGATCGCCTCTTTATATCTTTTGAGTTTGGTGAGGCATTGTGCCAGATCAATGGCTATGCGGATCTCTTCGGGATAAAGTTGAGAAGCCCGTGTCAGCATCTTTTCTGCCTCCTCGTCTCTGTTCAGTTTGCTGAGGATATCTGCCATATATCTCATGGTCCATAACCTTTCGGGATACAATCGGTCGCTTTCTTGAAGGAGCTTCAATGTTTTTTCGTTGAGCTCCGGTGTTTTGTTTTTAGATGATTGGTGATCAAGGGCATAAGCGCATTTTTGGAGCACATCTTCGCTTTGATCAGTTTCGCTGAGTTTCAGAAAAGCGAGGTAGGCATTGTAATACTGTTTCGTCCGGATGAAATATTCTCCGAGCGTCCTAAGTGTTTCGGGGGTGTTGAAATAAGATTCAAATTCCGGTTCGGTGAAAAGGGGCGTCTCTCCGAACGGATTAAATTTCTTTTCTGCCTGTCTGTTGCATCTATGAAATCTGAATAGTGTCTGCCAAAATTCCCTGCCGCTCTTCGCCCACAACTCCTCTGCATCGGGTGTCGGAAGGGCTAAGTCTTCGGGGAGTTCTGTCCCCTCGATGTTCATGCTCTGTTTGATTTGGTCTATGAGAGGCTGTTGAAGATGTTTGAAATTGATTATCAATAGATATTTATCGCTGTCGCTGAACGATTGCACCGCCCCGATCAGTTTGACGAGTTCTCCTTTTTTGTCGTCATTGAGCATGGCTTGTTTGACCCCAAGATGTTCGGGAGTGAAAGGCATAAACCATGTGTGCAGAGAATGAAAAAATGGGATGTTGTGCAGTAAAGAAAAGGTGCTGAACATCAGATCCACACCTCGGTCGCGCAGATCGTGTATTTGGTTGAAAGTCTTGCGTATCTGTTTGATCTCCGGGGTTTTGCTCCACTCCGGATTTTCCATGATCTCTTCAAGGCTTTCGTAGGGGAGAGCCTCCGAGGCATCCGGCATTTGCTCCTTGATCTTTTGTTGCAGCGAAAAGAGTGATTGGGCAATCTCTCCACTGTTGATCTGTTCTGCCTCTTTAGCGCTATTGATGTTTAAATGTATCTGGAGTAAAAAAGGTTGCTTTGATAGCCTGTTTAGCCTTTGCATCAGGGAGTCAAATCTGTTAACTAAAGGCCGGGACTTGAATATGCGATGCTTGTAGGCATAAAAGACGAGGACGACACTCTGATAAGCGCGCATACAGAGGCTGATCTCCTCTGCGGCGGTGTGGGGTAGGTTGTCGATGCAGTCTAAAAGTAGTGTGACCTTGTCTTCGCTGTACCATTGCAATATGTTGAGCATCAGAGCCGACACAAAGATGGCTCGGTGGTGCATTTTGTAGCAATCCGAGGTAATGAGTTGTCGGACTATGATTTGCTCTAATTCTCCTAATTCAAATGTCGTCCATAGCGTATAGAAAATGGCAGCGGCACAATCTTCAGAGTTTCCCTCTTCTTGCAGGTGCTCCGGGATTTGGGAGCTCCTGAGTGACGTGTGTCCGAGGATTTGACCCTCGGCTTCCTCTTCATATCGATCTGATAATAATAATTGTAGGCTTTGCAGCAGATTGTCTGTCTGCATAGAGCCTGCCCATTTGAGGCACTGTCTCCTTTTTTGGTAGATAAGTTTCTGAGCGTTTTCTCTGTCGTATAGGAAGTCGGCGAGTTTGTCGTTGAGCAGATAAGCCTCCTCGTAAAATTTATGTCTCTGTTGTTGGCTATTCGGATCGATGCCGCCTGACTTCAGAAACTCCAGCATAAACGTGTAGTTATCAGCCAGAGTTTGAGCTTTGTTGGCAATGATTGGGGCATCGGCTTTGAGGGCAAACTCTTTTAGGAGGATCAATGCTCCGTAGAGGTTCTCCTTGCGCAATTGATGAGTGATTTTCTCGTTGTGCAGATTTATGTTTTCTATTTCCATTTTTTTGTTGGTTGAGGGGTTAAGGGGCTGTGCCCCGCTATGGCTTTTGGCTTTGGCTATGGTTTGCGCCCATTTACCATCCGGAAGGGAAGCCCTGCTAAGCAAGTGCGCCCTATGTATTACTTCCCCGGGACGTGGACATCGTGTGCCGAGGGGGATTTAGAGAAAAGAGAGCAGAGCCATCAGCCATTGCAGAGCGTAGCTCCCAGCCCTTATCCCCTGCTAAAAGTGCGACGAATTTACTTAAAAAAGAGCAGATAATTTAAAAAAGAAACGAAAAAAGAGAAAAAAGGATTGATTTCATCCGGTTTAGAGGGAAAAGGCATATCTTTGCCTTTCAGTTAAGGACCACGCCTCTGATAAGATGAAAGAGCAAAGCCAAAAGCCTTAGCCATCGCCAAAGCGGGGCGTAGCCCCTTAACCCCTCAATCAATATTAACACGAATATGTTTTTGTCTCACACAGAAATCACAGAACACACAGAGCGCACATGCTTCCCATCCGGATGGGAAACGCAAGCGACAGCGTGCATTTCTCTGTGAAATTTTGTGAATTCTGTGTGCAAAAATCCTATGGAAGAAGGCAAACCCCTCAACCGATATGAGCAATGAAAATATAGATACACCCTCCTCTGCGCCACGCAGTTTTTCATCATGGGCTGCGTTGTTAGGCCGTCTTTTGGCCGAGCAGGGGTGGACCATGGCGACAGCAGAGAGTTGTACCGGTGGAACTATCGCTTCGATGATGACCGCCATAGCCGGATCGTCAGCCTACTTCAAGGGAGGAGTAGTCTCTTATGCCGTCTCTGTCAAGGAGGATGTGCTTGGTGTTCGCGTGGATGATAATGTAGTGAGCCGCTCCGTGGCTGAACAGATGGCTTGCGGTGTGTCCCAACTGATGCAGGCAGACTGTGCTGTTTCGACTACCGGCCTTGCCGGACCCGGTGGTGGGACGGAGGATTGTCCGGTCGGAACGGTGTGGATGACTGCCTTTTTCAGAGGGAAAACAGAAAGTCGTTGTTGTCACTTCTCGGGCACGCGTGAAGAGGTGATTTTGCAAGCTTCGGATGTCGCTTTACACCTTTTGTGGCAGATAATTAGCGAAGTCAAGAGAAAAAACAACTAATAAATTTGGTGAAATAGAAAAAAAGTTGTTATTTTGCGCTCCGATTCCAAAGGTGTTTGCGTGACTGACACCGTGGGCGGCTTGATGCACCCGCACGCGTAAGGTCTTTGATGTAAACCCATACATGAGATAATCAAAAATAAATTTATATAACAATGTCTAAGATTTGTCAGATCACAGGTAAAAAGGCAGGTGTAGGAAACAACGTTTCCCACTCTAAGCGTCGCACTAAACGCTTGTTTAATGTGAACCTGCAGGTGAAGAAATTTTATGTGCCGGAGCTTGACGACTTTGTTTATCTCAAAGTCTCTGCAGCAGCTATCCGCACTATTAATAAAAAGGGCATCACAGCTACTTTGCGTGATGCAGGTTATATAATCGGCTAATTCGAGGAAAGGATTTAAACTATGGCAAAGAAAGTAAAAGGTAACCGTGTTCAAGTCATCCTTGAATGTACTGAGCAAAAAGGTAGCGGTGTTCCGGGTATGTCACGTTACATCACCACTAAAAATCGTAAGAACACCACAGAGCGTTTGGAGTTGAAGAAGTTCAATCCATACCTCAAGAAATATACTATCCACAAAGAAATCAAATAATAAATAACGGAGGATTAGACTATGGCAAAAAAAACCGTTGCTACCCTTAAGACTGGTGATGGCCGCACATACTCCAAAGTGATCCGTGTGGTTAAGTCTCCTAAGACCGGTGCATATCTTTTCGAAGAGGAAATGGTGCCCAACGAACTCGTTAAGCAAGCGCTTGCAAAATAATAATCCCCTTTTGGGATATAATAGGCTAAGAGGCTGTGTCCGAATGGACGCAGCCTCTTTCTATTTTACACGGCGTCGTCATTCACATTACACGGCAGCGTCATGCACGTTACGCGGCGCCGTCATCCACGTAACACGGCAGCGTCATGCACATTATACAGCGGCATCAAGCATATCCCGCAGGAACAGATTTGAGTTCATCAGAGCATAAAAAAGGAGACTGTGTCACTCGACACAGTCTCCGAGCGGCAACTGTAGGAATAAAAATTTACAACAATGAATTACAGTTGCCTGAATTCTTCTATGGCTGATGGCTTTCCTCTTTCACCTGTTGGGCCAAATATATACAAAAAAAGAACAAGATAATCAGTATTGATTACCTTGTTCTCCTTGTAGCGCCTACGGGAATCGAACCCGTGTTCCATGCGTGAGAGGCATGTGTCCTAGCCGCTAGACGAAAGCGCCGTTATGCCACGTTGAGCGATTTTGGGGTGGATAGTGGGGCTCGAACCCACGACATTCAGAACCACAATCTGACGCTCTAACCAACTGAACTATATCCACCATCTGACAACCTTTACTCGATTTGGATCATCCGGTGTTTTGTCCTTTCTTTCTCGATTGCGGGTGCAAAGATAGACGCTTTTTTAATACAAACAAAATTTTTGACGAAAAAATATCATTTTCTTTAAAAAAAATGTCCTAATGCCTATTATTGAGAGAAAATTTATATCTTTGCAAAGGTATAATTTTAGGGTTTAAAGGCAAAAGTTGAAAACTAATCACTCTAAATATGTTTTTCACACACAGAATACATAGAAATCACAGAGCGCACATGCTTTGCAGTGCTTACCATCCGGATGGTAAACACAAGCGACAGTATGCGTTTTTCAGTGTCTCCTGTGTATTACACCCTTTGAGTCGTGAACTTCGCGTGCTCTGTGTGTAAAAACTATGGCGCTGGCAGAAGGCTTTGCCCCTCAACTCCTCAACCCTTCAACTAATAATAATATATGACACTATTTGAACAGATCAGCGAAGAGATTAAGAAAGCGATGTTGGCAAGAGATGCTGTGCGTCGCGACACTTTGCGCAATGTAAAGAAAGAATTTATCGAGGCTAAGACTGCCGGAGGTTCCACAGGAGAGTTGTCTGATGCAGACGCACTGAAGATTATCGCCAAGATGGTCAAGAAGAGTAAGGATGCAGCAGAGATCTTCCTCTCGCAAGGTCGTCAGGATCTCGCCGACGAGGAGTTGGCACAAGCCCGCGTGATGGAAGAGTTCCTGCCGGCAGCAATGACCGAAGAGGAACTCGAGGCTGCACTGAAAGAGATCATTGCCCAAGTGGGAGCTACAGGCCCCAAGGATATGGGCAAAGTGATGGGTGTGGCAACCAAGGCTTTGGCCGGCAAGGCTGATGGTAAGGCAATCTCAGCAGCTGTCAGGAAGTTGTTATGAGGGTAGTGATACAAAGGGTCTCCCACGCTTCGGTGACCACAGGCGGTGAGGTCGTCTCGCACATCGGGCAGGGTCTGCTCGTCCTGGTGGGCTTTGAGGCAGCCGATGGAGATGAAGATGTGACATGGATGACCCGTAAATTGCTCGGACTGCGCATCTTTGACGATGAGCAGGGGGTGATGAACCGCTCTGTGATGGACATCGGTGGAGAGGTGCTTATCGTGAGTCAGTTTACACTCCACGCGATGACTGCCAAAGGCAATCGACCCTCCTACATCCGCGCTGCCGGACATGAGATCGCTGTTCCGCTCTATGAGAAGTTTCTTGCTGCAGTCTCAGCCGGGCTGGGCAAGGAGGTCGGGAAAGGTGTCTTTGGTGCAGACATGAAAGTGGAACTGCTCAATGACGGCCCGGTGACAATCTGTATGGATTCGAAAAACAAAGAGTGACGCTTATGACACTGACAGAAGCTCAGCAACGTGTGGACGAGTGGATCAAACGCTATGGTGTGAGATACTTTAATGAATTGACCAACATGGCAATCCTCACCGAGGAGGTGGGAGAGGTGGCTCGCATCATCTCCCGGCGCTATGGTGAGCAATCAGAGAAGAGCAGCGATCGGGATAAGGATCTGGGTGACGAACTGGCAGATGTCTTGTGGGTGGTCATGTGTCTGGCCAATCAGACCGGGATTGACCTCACAGAGGCGTTGGAGAGAAACTTTGAGAAGAAGACCGAACGTGACGCTACACGTCATCGCGCGAACGATAAACTGAAATAAGATTTCAGACGAAAGACAATTATACATATAATAAATAAAGAAACATGATGGAAGATAAGTATGCCAAGACATTGGCACAGTATGAGACCGAACTGGATGACGCTGTCGTAAAGGCAGAGGTGGAGAAAATCATCCGCGAAAATTTTGACCAATATAACTCACCTGAGGTATGGAGTTTGAGCTTGGGAGCGATCGATCTGACTACGCTCAATCCGACTGATAACGAGGCGCGAGTGGCAGAGTTTACCCGCCGGGTCAATAGCTTTGACGAGACCTACCCGGAGTTGCCCAGCGTGGCTTCGATCTGTGTCTATCCCAACTTTTCGGAGGTGGTCAAGATGAATCTTGATGTGAGTGATGTCCATGTGACTGCTGTGGCAGCCGGTTTCCCCTCTTCTCAGACTTTTCCTGAGATCAAAGTGGCAGAGTGTGCCCTCGCCGTCAAGAGCGGTGCAGACGAGGTGGACATCGTGATCTCTATCGGAGAATTTCTCCAGGGGCAATTTGAGGAGATGTGTGACACGATCAGCGAGTGCAAGGCTGCCATCGGAGACAAGGTGCTCAAGGTGATCCTGGAGACCGGTGCGCTCAAGACCGCAACAGCCATTATGAAGGCAAGTATCCTGGCGATGTATGCCGATGCAGACTTCATCAAGACCTCTACGGGCAAGCTGGATCCGGCAGCGACACCGGAGGCTGTCTATGTGATGTGTAAAGCGGTGAAAGCTTATTATGAGAAGACCGGCAGGAAGGTCGGTGTCAAGGTGGCAGGAGGAGTGAAGACACCGGAGGATGCCGTGAAGTACTACTGCATCGTGAGAGAAATCCTCGGAGAGGAGTGGCTCGGCAAAGATCTCTATCGCATCGGAGCCTCCTCGGCTGCCAACAATCTCCTCTCTGCTCTCGTGGGCAAGCCTACACAGCACTTTATGTAATGTCGCAAGTGCATCATGTGGGTTAATTTTATTTCCAAGTTGCTCAATATCGGTGTACATCCTTTGGGGTGGATATTGCTGCTTGTGGTCGGTGCCGTTTTTGTCAAAAGCCGTCGGACGAAACGATGGTTATGCGGCACAGCCTTGATGGTGTTTTTAGTCTTGTCTAATCGCCCTCTTTATAAAGAGGCAGAGAATGCCTGGAATGATCGGCAGATTACCCCTTGGCCCGAAAAGCACTACACTTATTGCTTCATCCCCGGAGGTATGACTGCTGGCTATGATGCCGCCTATGGGACGGTGGGCTATCGTGAGGCTGTCGATCGGATGAATACTGCCGCCCTATTTATGAAGGAGGGGATCTGTGACACCATCGTGGTCAGCGGTGATGGGGCAAGCAACTGGAATGGTGGTAATCCGGAGGGGTTTGCTGCTCATGCCGAGTGGCTCTACGGAATAGATAAAAATCGCATCAAGTGTGAGCGTTATGCCCTCACGACGATGCAGAATTTCCAATATTCCATCCCGATGATGCCGGCAGGCAATGTAATAACGGTCAATAGTGCCCGCTTTATGGAGCGCACTCGTCTGTGTGCCCGATTGACCGATTTTGAGACAGACTATTTCGCGGTGCAGCTGATCGCTATCCGACCGGAGCAAACTTATATGGCAGTGGATTTTCTCCCCGACTGGGGGACGATCGATGACTGGTATAAGCTGATGCACGAGTGGTTTGGCTATATGTGGTACTGTCTCCTGTATTAGTTCCCCTATAATAACAACGGATCTTAAATTAAATATTTAAAAATACATTATATATCTATGAGTCGAGTATTGATTAAAACCAGCAAAGGCAATGTGGTGGTTCGTCTCTATGACGAGACCCCTTTGCATCGTGATAATTTTTTGAAGTTAGTCCGCGAGGGATATTATGACGGGACACTTTTCCATCGAGTGATCAAGGACTTTATGATTCAGGGAGGAGATCCCGACAGCAAGGGAGCTCCGGCAGGAAAGTCTTTGGGAATGGGAGGACCCGATTATACCATCGAGGCTGAGTTTGTGTTTCCTAAACTCTTTCATAAGAAAGGTGCATTGGCAGCAGCCCGCACCGGAGATGAGATGAACCCGGAGAAACGTTCTTCTGGCTCACAGTTTTATATCGTCACAGGGCAGGTCTATAAAGAGGGTCAATTGTCCCAAATGGAGAAACAGATGGAGATGCAGCAGTTGCAAAGCATCTTTAACGGACTTGTAGCCAAGAATCGTGATCAGATCCTTGACCTGCGTAAGAAAAGAGATCAGGCAGGATTGCAGGCGCTCCAGGAGCAGTTGCAGAAAGAGACATACGCCTTAGCTCAAATGCAGGGCGCTCCTAAAATGACTCAAGAACAGAAAGAGGCTTACACCACTGTGGGTGGTACTCCGTTTTTGGATAACCAATATACCGTTTTCGGCGAGGTCGAAGAGGGTATGGAGGTAGTGGATGCCATACAGCAGGTGGAGACTGCTCCGGGCGATCGTCCGAAAGAAGATGTCTCTATGACTATCGAAGTCTTAGATTAAGGTGTGAGCCAAAAATCTGCTTTGTCGGAAGATGGCTTTTAACTAAAACCACTCACCATCATTAATAATCTGTGGGTATTTATAGGACTCACCTAAAATAATAAAGAGTTATGAGTAAGATCCGTGTAGGGTTTGGCTATGATGTCCATAAACTGGTTGAGGGACGGGAGTTGTGGTTAGGTGGCATTCGCATCGATCACACTCTGGGCCTTTTGGGTCATAGTGATGCCGATGTCCTGATCCACGCATTGTGTGATGCCTTGCTGGGCGCTGCCAATATGCGAGACATCGGTTATCATTTTCCGGATACAGAAGCCTCTCTCAAGGGGGTAGATAGTAAGATCTTATTGGCTAAAACGATGACTCTCCTTAGAGAAAAGGGTTATGAACTGGGCAATGCCGATATTACGATCGCTGCAGAACGCCCCAAACTCAATCCGCACATCCCAGCCATGAAACAGACTTTGGCAGAGGTGATGGGGGTCGATGAGGAGGATATCTCCATCAAGGCTACCACTACTGAGAAGCTGGGCTTTACCGGCAGGCAGGAGGGCATGGCAGCCTATGCGACTGTATTGATCGAAAAACGTTCTGTATAGTTATGTATCGGAAAGAGAAGTCTGTGTTGTCTCGTAAAGGGATGCTCTTGTTTTTTGTCATCGGACTGACCTGCCTGTGTGGTGGGTCAGTCCGTGCTGCTTATCGTTATCGGTTGACACTGGATGGAAAGCCGGGAAGCGATGTGCGCCCTTTGAGCGAAAGAGCCTTGCAACGGCGTAGCCGACAAGGGATCGCATTGGACTCCACTGATTATGCTATCTCTCCGGCTTATCTCTCATCCTTGGAGGCTGCAGGGCTTCAGATTTGCAGTAGATCGCATTGGCTCAATACGGTGGTGGTGATGCGCCCGGATAGCCTTGCCGTCGGGGAGACGTATTGGGATTCGTTTCCCTTTGTCAAGGCTGTCGAGCAAGTAAGCTCTGACGAAAAAGGTTTGCTCCCGGCACGGCGGTGCTCTAAGTGGTCGATCTCATCATCGTCCGAAGAGATACAATCTCCCTATGACACAATAGGGAAACAACGAGCTTTGGCAGCCATCGATTCACACTCTACCCCTCTCTATGAGCTCTCCGGACAAGTGCTGCATGAGGCCGGTTATCGGGGTAAAGGAATGCTGATAGCGGTGGTGGATGGAGGGTTTGCCCACATCAATCGTTATGCGTGGCTTTATGATCGGGTTGTAGGCTATCGAGACCTATATTACCCTTTAGATCCGGATAACCTTTTTGAGGAAGACACCCATGGGGCACAGGTGCTCTCAGTGATGGCTGGTGACTCGGCTTATGGCATTTGGGGGACTGCTCCGGAGGCTGAGTATTATCTTATCAGAAGTGAGTTGGCTGCCTCTGAGACTCCATTTGAGGAAGACCAATGGGTGGCAGCCTTGGAACTGGCTGATAGTTTGGGTGTCGATCTGGTGAATAGTTCTTTGGGTTATTATCGTTTTGACAATGCCTCTTATGACCATGCTGTCGATGATTTTTGTAAGTCTTCCATCCATATCTCACGGGGGGCAGAATTGGCAGTAAGTAAAGGAATATTGCTTTGTAATGCCGCCGGTAACGAGCGTAATAACCCATGGCGACGGTTGCTTTTTCCGGCCGATGTGGAAGATGTATTGACTGTGGGGGCTACAGATCCCAACTTGCGACCGACCTATTTCACCAGTGTTGGTTTCCTCACTCCCTATGTAAAACCGGATGTTTCCTGTCGAGGATTACAATCTTATGTGATTGATCCTCAAACCGGAAATCCGACGACCAATGGTGGAACATCATTTGCCTCTCCGCTGATGTGCGGTATGGCAGCATCGCTATGGAGTGCCGTACCGGAACTTTCTGCAGCAGAACTGCGAGATGTTATCCGCCGCTCTGCTTCCCAGTATGCTTCACCGGATAGTTTGATCGGTTATGGAATCCCTGATTTTTCTGTAGCTTGGACTTTGGCAAGAGAGTTGTCGGCAGGCAATAGCCTTCCTGCTGTGGAATATCAGCCCTCCGGTTGCAGTAAAAAACAATGTATTTATGACTTGATGGGACGATCTCTGTCGGCAGTCCCCAAACGAGGATGCTATATCGAAAATGGTAAGATTAGGATGGTACGATGATCTCCCTCTCTCAGGAGGTCAGAACTTGATGCCTAAACTGATGTTGAGCATTCTCCCCGTCAGATAGTTTGGGACTGCATATTGCATATTATCGACAGCAGTCACCCAATAATAAGAATTTGTATTGTTGATGTCAAGCAGATTGAATATATCTGCTCCGAGAGAAATTTCTTTGATGTGTCGCCAGGCATGTCGATTCATAAACAGGGCATTGTCTGCATTCCAAACACGCGAAGCTCCAAGATCTACACGCCTATATGCCGGTGTTCGGAACGTGCCGGAACTGCGCCCACCGAGGGGTGAGTAAAATGGCAAACCGTCGTTGAAGACACCTCGTAAGTGTACACGATAACAATCATTACCCGGCCAGAAGTCACTGAAAAACAGACCGAGACTATAACGTTGCTCTGTCGGACGAGATGTAGTGAGTCCGTCAAAGGTTTCTTGCGCTTTCATCAGAGAGAAGGAGAGCCAGGAGTCTGTGCCCGGCACAAATTCTCCAAATATTTTAAAATCAATCCCAGTGGTGTATGCTGTCCCTTGATTCTCTCCATTATAGCGGATTTGTACATTATCCACTTTATAAGGTATGTAGTCATCAATGTACTTATAGTATGCTTCCGCTGTCAGTTTGAAGGGCCTGTCGTAGGCTTTGAAAGTATAGTCTCCTCCTAAGATGATTTGTGTCGAGCGTTGAGATTTGATCTCCTCGTTCATGTGCACCATCGTATTGCCGTTTTCATCGATGTAATTTAATCGGTATTCTTTATAGAATGGAGCCTGATAGTATAGTCCTCCGGAAAGTCGGAGCGTGAGTCCCGGATGCTTTTCGGGGGTGAAACTCAACGAGGCTCGTGGGCTGAACAGAGACTCTTGGTTAAAACTCCAATATGACCATCTGATGCCGGCGATCAGTCGCATCCGTCCGCCCCAGGCATCCCATCCATAAGTGTCCTGCAAAAAGGCGGATAGTCGAGTGGTGTTTTTTTGATAGAAAGAGTGTAGGTTATAAATCATTTGGACACTATGTCCCGTGTGAGGGAGTGTGTATCCGGAGGAGTCGCGTCGTTCCCACTCGGCAATTCGGTCGTCAATCTTTTCGTATTGTAACGTGGCACCATAACCCACACGATGCTTGCCGACTTGAGTCTTTCCTTTCAGAGAGACTGCTGTCACAGATGCATTAAGATAGTTGCGGGCATGCTCGTGATAGGCTCCGACTCCTAACGAATTTTGTCCTCCTTCGGTTGCCTCATCAAGCCAATATTCGCCGGAGATGTCGTAAGTTACCTCTTCATCGGTGATAAATGCGGAAACCATCAGGTCGAGGATTGTCTGACGAAGACCTTTATATGAGAGAGTCAATGCTCCGAAATAGGTGTCAAAGTGATCTTTTTCCTGTCCATCGAAATAGACTTTAAACTTATGGGCATCTTGTAGTGTGCCGAATGAGGTCTCTCTTGTTTCGGGGCGGAAGCGATAAGTGTTGCGTGCGATGTTGCCGAGAAATGAAAAGTGCCACTTTTCGGATGGTGAGAAAGTGAGTAAAGTTTGGTAGTCAAAGAAGCGCGGATCATATTCACCTTGAGTGTCGAGACCGGAAAGTAGGGATGTGTTGCGCTTGTAACGAAGACCATGAAGTTGAGTAAACTTTTTGATTGACTGCCCTAAAGATGCGGATGCGCCCATAAAAGATGCGGATGCAGATGCCTCAAAATGCTCAGGCTTCTTATAGGAGATGTCGAGGACAGAGGACATTTTGTCGCCATATTCGGGGGCGAAGCCACCGGTTGAGAAGTCAATCCCAGCTACCAGGTCGGGATTGATAAAGCTCAGACCTTCTTGTTGCCCGGAACTGATGAGTTGGGGCCTATAAACTTCAATGCCATTAACATACACCAAGTTCTCATCAAAGCTTCCACCTCGTACATTATACTGGGAGGAGAGCTCGTTGTTCATGGTGACCCCTGCCATCGTACCCAGCATATCTTCCACGGCATTGCCCGATGCAGATGGGACGTTTTTAATGTTTTCGGCATCGATTCTTTCGAGTGTACCTTGCCGGACTCTGTTGGCTGTAACTTCCACATCGCTAATCACAGCGCTGTTAGGACGCATGGAAATGTCCAATTTAAGTCTTCGGAGGCCGGATTCGTTGATTGAGACTGACCGGGTGTTAATAACACGCTCCTCTCGTTTGTAGCCTAAAGAGGTAAAAATCACACGGAGAGTGTCACTATCCGGAACTCTCAAATCGTATTCTCCTTTAAAGTTGGTGAGTGTGCCAATGCTCCCTCGTGAAAGTCTGATATGAACAATCTCCATGGGTTCACCGTGCTCATCTGTCACTTGACCATGGAGATGTACATTCTGCCCCCATGCCGCTTGAGCAAAGGCAACGGACAATAAGGCTAATATTCCAACAATGATTTTATCTATAAATGGCTGAAAAATCTTCATAACAACATTATAACGGAAAAAAAGCCGTTTTATTTCTCCGTTATTGGCGTCTCAGAAAAAACTATTTATAAAAATTAGTCCTTATTGGGAGATTTTGTCTCAGAAGGTCTTTCGATTTTCTGTATGGGATCTCCTAAAGATTCGGCTATAATGCGTTGACTATCGGCAAAAAGACGGGTGATGCCTGCATCATTTCCCTCTTGTTTGGTCACAGCAGGAAGGGGCTTGTGGATTGTTAGAGTCAGACGATGAGGATGGAGCATCAATGAGCCTTTGCGCAAGACGTGATAGGGACCTTCGATGGTAACCGGTACTACAGGAAGTTTAACCATGCCTGCCAATTGGAATGCTCCACGTTTGAAACGATTGAGGTGTCCATCTTTTGTTCGTGTCCCCTCGGGGAAAACTACCAGAGACATTCCGCCTTTGAGTGTGTTAAGGGCTTGACGGAATGTCGCCATCATCCCTTTGCTCCCTTGCTCATCGACTATGATATGCCCTCCATCGACACAAGCTTTGCCGATGAGAGGGATCTTTTTGATACCCTTACGCATCATCCATTTGAAGTTGTGGCCGAGAAAGCCATATATCAAAAATATGTCAAACGCTCCTTGGTGATTGGCAACGAATACATAGGATGTTTTGGGATCAATGTTTTCTCGACCCTTAACTTTTACCGGACATAATGCCAACCAGCAAACTAATTTGGACCAATAACGTCCCGGATAATACCCCCAAATATCCCCATTGCCCAAACTGGACCCAATAGAGGTAGAGAGAGCAGTGAGGATACTTAGAATTAAAAATATCGGCATGAAAATTGTCCACTGATAGACAAAGTAGAGGATACTGCAGATCACTTTCATAATAGTCTGTTAAAATTGCTATATTTATGTTATTATGCTGCAAAGATAAAGCATTTTATCATGGGAAAATGTATTTTTTTGTTGTTTTTTGATGCAACCTATCGAAAAAATCACTTTATTTGCAAAGGAATTTGTGTCTAACCCTAAAATTAGGGCCATAAATATGTAATTTTAATCTTAAAACTATAACTAATTATGAGATTTTTAAAACAGTATGGGGGCGTGTTGCTCATCCTTTTGGCAGTAGCCGCTTTGGCAGTAGCTTTTTTTATGGAAATGATGTCTAATGTGGTTCTCATTGGATCATTGGTTGCGATCATTGTAGGTATCCTCTTGATGATCGTTGGCGGAAAGTCTGCTGACAAGATTGGAGGATGCTGATTTTCTAAATCGTTCTTCCAACCGTTGCATCCATTCGAAGAAGTTTGGCACAAAGAGTGTCCCCAATAGGGCATTGACCGCCATTCCGAATACGACGGCTACACCCAAGGAGATTCTGCTTGCTGCACCGGCACCGGTGGCAAATAGTAGCGGAATCACTCCCAAAACAAATGATAGAGAGGTCATCATGATTGGCCTCAGTCTTATGTTACCTCCGTCAAGCGCCGCTTGCTTGATGGGGGTTCCTTTTTGTCTTGCTTCGCGAGCGAAGGCAACGATAAGGATGGCATTTTTGGCAGAAAGAGCGATAAGGAGTATCAATCCAATTTGAGTGTAAACACTGATCGGGAGGTCAAATAGCCAACAGCCCAAAACTACTCCCAACACGGCAAGTGGGACACTGATGAGTACGGAAATGGAAGCTGTCCAAGACTCATATTGCGCTGCCAATACCAGATATACAAGTACAAATGCCAGGGCAAAGATCATGAAAATGGAAGAGCCGGATTCTAATTCCTGAAGTGCTGTCCCCGTCCATTCAAAGCCGAAATTTGTGCCTAATTGATTTTTAATCAATGATTCTGTCTCTTTTATAGCCTCTCCGGAACTTGCTTTTTCTTTCAAACTAAGGTCAATAGAAGCGCTTTCATACATATTATATCGTGTCAGCGAGGCAGGAGCTGTGTTATAATCAAATGAAACAAACGAAGAGAGCGGTACGGGATCTCCTTGATTATTTACGATGCTGATTTGCAACATATCGTCTAGATCTGCGCGTGCGGAGGTTTCTCCACCTACGATGACTTGCCATGTGCGTCCGAACTGGATATAGTCATTGACATAGGCTGTGCCCAAATAATAGGAGAGAGTGTGTGCCACATCCTGATATGTCAGTCCTAAAAGACGTAACCGAGAGCGGTCTATGTTAAGTTTATATTGTGGAACGTTAGGGCTATAAAAAGAATTCATTTGAGCTATGTCCGGAGCTTGATCTGCATTTTCGAGTAGTGTCAGATAAGCCTCATAGAGCGATTGAGATCCCAGATTATTGATGTCTTGAAGTTGTATAGTCAAGCCTCCACTGACTCCTAATCCTTCGATCGGAGGAGGATTGACCGCATATACGGTTGCCCCAGGTATGCCCAAATAGGCATCAGCATTGACTTTTCTTACCAGAGCATCGGCACTCATGCCCTTCTCTTTTCGCTCACTCCATGGTTTCAGGACGACCCATATCATGCCACTGTTGTTGCTGGCTCCTCCCATCATGCTATATCCGGACACTTCAACATAATTTTCCACCTCGGGCATCGTCTTTACTATGTGCTCTGATACCTCATCCATTACCTTTTGGGTGCGTTCGGAAGTGGCACCATCGGGGAGTTGTACCATGACCATAAAATAGCCTTGATCCTCAGAGGGAAGAAAAGTGGTGGGGTAGTTTTTATAAAATAGCAGAGAGGGGACAGAGAGGAGTAGGAAGAGTATGAATGTCCATACGGGATGCTTCAATAAGGCGGACATGCACTTGTCATAGATCTTTGCAAATTGTGCATATCCGGCATCGAAAGCCCTGTAAATGATATTCTTTTTCCCTTTTTCTCTTCGTTTAAGTAACATGGCACAAAGAGTAGGGGTAAGTGTGATGGAAACAAATCCGGAAATGACGGTTGATGCGGCAATTGTTAAGGCAAACTGTCTTATGAGTTGTCCGGTGATGCCGCTGATGAAAGAGGAAGGGATAAAGACAGCCAGCATGCAGAGATCTATGGAGATGATGGGGGAGATCAATTCGCCGACACCTTGCTCAACAGCACGTTCGATGCTTACTTTTCGGCCTGCCTGCGCATCTTCTTCCATGATACGATCGGCATTTTCCACTACTACGATTGCATCATCTACTACAATGGCAATGGCCAGTACCAGACTGAAAAGTGTCAGCAGATTGAGTGAAAAACCGAGTATCCCCATGATTACAAATGTGGCAATAAGGGAGACGGGAATTGCAATGGCTGGAATGATGACTGCTCTCCAGTTTTGTAAAAACAATAAGATGACAGCCACTACGATGAGCAGTGTTTCGATAAAGGTGATGATAACTTCTTCGATGGAGTCAGTAATAAATTGTGTCGTGTTGAGAGCAACTTCATAAGAGACTCCTTCGGGCAGATATTCTGCCAGTTGTTCCATCTCATTAAGCACCCCATCGGCAACATCCAGAGCGTTGGCACCCGGTGTCTGACTGATGGCAATCATGGCACAAGGAACTCCGTTGAGATGGCTTGTGGTGGTGTAACTTTGACTGCCGAGTTCGATGCGTGCCACATCGCCTAATCGGAGATATTGTCCGGTCTCTGTGCTACGGACGATGATTTCCTCAAACTCTTTGACAGATTCTAATTGACCCGGAGAAAGGAGTGTGTATTCGAAAGCCACCGGTTTATCATTGGGCGCTTGTCCCACAGACCCGGAGGTGGATTGTAGATTTTGAGCTGCTATCGCATTGTATATGTCAGAGGCAGAAACTCTTCTGACCCGGAGTATCTCAGGATCCATCCATACACGGATGCTATATTTGCTTGACCCGAAAAGCATCACATTTCCGACCCCTTCAACGCGTGCCAAAGGATCTTGCAGGTTGAGGCTTGCATAGTTGGAGAGAAATAAGTCATCATATTGCCCCTGCTCGGATAACAAACTAAATATGACAAGCATATTCGTTGCAGACTTTGCAACGGTGACCCCTTGTTGCTGTACACTTTCTGGAAGTGTGCTGGTGACGGTGTTAAGTTTGTTTTGTACGTGGACTGTAGCCATATCTATGTCAGTCCCGACCTCGAAGGTGATCGTGAGCGAGTAAGAACCCTGAGTAGAACTGGAAGACATATAAATCATGTTTTCCACACCATTGACAGCCTCTTCGATAGGTGCTCCGACAGTGTTAGCGATCAATTGCGGATCGGCACCCGGATAGGAAGCAGTGACTTGTACGGTGGGAGGGGTGATGTTCGGGTATTGGGCAATGGGGAGGTCTCTCAAAACAAAAAGACCTGCAATGACCGCAAGAATGCTCAGCACGATGCTGAAAACCGGACGACGGATGAAAAACCGAGCTATATTCATGATGTTTGTTGGGTTTTAGAGTAAATGTATAGGCCGAATAAGGGCTCTTATTTTTGCATGATCGGTGTGATTTTCATCCCGGCACGAACTTTCAGTTGTGCTCGTGTCACATATCTATCCTCGGGTTTGAGACCTTGCGTGATCACACGTAGTGTGTCATCTATGAGTTGTCCGGTAGTGATATGGGTGACTCTTACTTGGTCTTGCTTATCGATGACATATAAAAATGATCCGGCTTGATCATGTCCGATGGAGGCATCCGGAACTAAAATGGCATCTTCTTGTAGTCTGTAAGGGAGAGAGACTATGGTGTACATTCCGTCTCTAAGTTTGCCGGACTGGTTACGTATCAGCGCTCTCAATTGGAGTGTACCGGTGGATAAGGTGATATTAGGAGAGACATATTCCAATTGTCCCTTCTCCTTATCGCCCAATGCCGGTAGTGAGATAATGAGGTCCTGGAGCATACTATCTACTTTTCCTTGGGTAGTTTCTCTCATAAGATATTGGTTTTCGCTGACATTGAAGTATGCGTACAGAGTGTCGTCTTTGTAGAGAGTTGCCAGTATAGGTTGTTCGTTGGCATTCAGATAGTTGCCTACATCATAAGAACTTAGAGATATATGTCCGCTAAAGGGAGCAGAGATCGTGCAGTATCCGAGGGCGATTTCGGCCAGCTTTAGCGCTGCTTCTGCTTTTTTGACTTCTGCCAGTGCCTGCTCGTAGTTGGCTTTAGTCTGTATGACTTGAATTTTGGCTACAGCATCTGATTGAGCGGCTTGTTCGGTCCTTTGATATGTGGCTTGGGCATACTTGAGTGCTGCTTGGGCATTTTCCCATGCGGCTTTGGCCTCTGCCACTTGTTGCCGGTAAGTCCGTGGGTCGATAACAAATAGCTTTTCGCCTTCATGTACTTTGCCGCCGGCTTTGTATAGATTGTGGGTGAGTGTCCCCGAGACACGAGCTACGAGTTGGATGGTTTTGTCTGCTTTCAAATAACCGGGGTAGTCTTTTGTAAGAAGAACCGACTTGACGATGGGGTGGGCAACTTCTATAGGGAGTGCTTCCGCTTGATGCTCTTGTGGGGCTTTGTGGCATGCCGTCAGCCACCATCCACAGGAGAGTAGCGCAATGATGATACTTAATCGATGGGAGAGAGAAGTTTCTCTGTATTTGAGGGTAGGTCGATTTTGCATAAGATCTGAAGATGAGTTGGTTAATGTATTATTAATATTTATTTCTCTGAGTAAGTGCCGGGACTAAGAGCTACAAGTAGGGTGATTAGGTTTTGCACAGCATTGTTTCGGGCAGAGACGAGTGTGGTCTGATATTGCAGTACGGATTGTTGTGCCTGCACAACATTGATGAATGAAGTCAGCCCCATTTTGTAGAGATCCGAAGAGAGGAGGAGAGAGTTTTCAGCATGTTCCACAGCTTCATATAGGGCTTGCACCTGATGTTGGCTTTGTTCGTATGCCATGGCAGAGGTCTCCACTTGCTGCATGGCAGTAAACATGAGAAGATTGTAGTTGTTCACTTGTTCCTGGAGTGCATAACGTGCTTGTTTGATGTTTTCCACTCTTTGACCTCCACTAAAGAGGGTCCACTGCATGATAGGCTCTACTTGCCAGCTCCATGACCGATTGTGAAGTAAATCATTGAGATGATGAGACATCAGTCCGATATACCCATTGATCAGGAACGTGGGTAGCCATTCTTTCCTATTGGCACCAAGTGCAGTAGCAGCTTCGTCGATCAGCCACTCTGCTTGTCTTAGATCCGGTCGTAATCGAAGAACTTCGACCGGGATGCTATCGGGGAGTAATAGTTTAATGTCCGGTAGTTCATTGCCTCCCTCCAATTGTTGATTCAGCGCTTGAGGTTCGGTTGCCAATAGGACGGCAAGTTGAGCCACATAGGCAGTGGCTTGGCTTTTGTATTGGGTGATATCAGCTTTCGTACTGCTTAGGGTGGTTTGAGCTTGAGCAACATCGAGTTGTGAAACCAGCCCTGCTTCATATCGGGCTTGAGTGATCTGGACAATCTCTTGCTGCCGATTTATATTGGCACTGAAGACCTTGATAAGCCACTGGGTGCTACATAGATTCATATAGGCCGAGGCCACCTCTTTGGAGAGAGTCAGCATAACTGTTTCGCGCTCCACGATTTGGGCTTTGTATGCAGCCCGGCGGGCTGCACTCGCTTTGCGTAGCTGTCCGAAGATGTCCACCGTCAGGCTTCCTTTGATCAGTCCGCTGTAATATGATTCGAAAGTGGAGGGAGTTACACGCGAGGAGAGATGTCCCGAATTCTTTTCGCGGATCCATCCGGTTTGGATGGAGAGTTGTGGTGCCATCGCTCCGAGCGAGGCTCTGTATGCAGAACGAGCAGAAAGGATGCGGTCTTGAGCCGTGTGCAGATCCAGGTTGTGAATAAAAGCTTCTTGCATTAGGCTATCCAGCCGATTGTTGCCCAGCTTTTTCCACCAACCTTGTTCGTTTTGAGCAAAAGTGGGAAGGACGATAATTAGACCGATCAAAAGACTTAAAGTCCTGCGTGCAAAAAGAGTGATTGATGTGCGTTCTGACTTCATAATAGATGTTTGTAAAATAAAAAATGTTAAGTCGAGAATAATAACAGATGGTGTTTAAAAAAGGTTTGCATAATTAGCTATGCTCATCTGATAACTACAGATGGAGAAAAGGCATATTTGTGTGAGGTCGGTAAGGGAAAAAGTTGAGGGATTTGTATGATGCCGCCGTGTAATGTGTATGACGCCGTCGTGTGATGTGTATGACGCCGTCGTGTGATGTGCATGACGCCGCCGTGTAATATGCACGACGCTGCCGTGTCATTTTATAACTCTATAGAGAGTGCTTTTGTGTGGCTGAATTATAAAAGCAAATTGGCGCTCTAATGGTCATTTGGGGTTAATAATCGTCCGAAAAACAGTCAATTATCGGTAAGAATTGTTTTACAAATATAAAAAGCGAGATAAAAGTCTTATGATTCAAAAAAAAGTTTTATCTTTGCGCCATTCAATTGAAAGAATAATGAAGATTAGAAAAGTTTCGGCTTTGTTGTTGCTGTTAGGGGCACTCTCTTTTATCCCTTCTTACGCACAGAAATTTTCCAAGAAAGAACAGGAAAAACGTGCAGCCCGAGAGGCTAACTATTTTTATGGCTCTTCGTTCACGCTTACAGCCGGGTATCTCCATAGCTGGATGACCGATGGACTTGTTAACCCTCTCTCTATGGCAGAGTTTGGACATTCGGAGTATTTTAAAAATACCCATGATGCATTTAATATTGGTTTCCTTTGGGATCATTCGTTTAGTAAGCATTGGGGTATGCAACATGGTCTTTATTATACGCAAAAAGGAGGAGAGAAAATCACCTATCATGATGCCGGATTTGGTGTTGGACCGATACCGGTCTCCATGCAGGAGATCTCGATCGGAGGTATTGAGTTGCAGAGCATGGGGCGATATTTTATCCCACTGACGCGTGAGAGTCGTCTCTCCATCCAAGGCGGATTTTATCTGACCAAGATGCTCAATGAGAGTGCTTCCGGTGTACGGAAGTGGGACATGGGACTCATGTGCGGATTGGGCTACGACTGGCGTCATTTGGCTGTGAGTGTAAATTACCAGCCCGGTATTTATTCGAAAGTTTGCGATAATAGCAAGACTCGTATAAATGCACTTATGGTGAATGTCGGTTTCAGATTCTGGAAAAAATAAGTTTATAGACTTTTTTAGGAGAGACTTTTATTTAAAGTCGTTGGAGAAGAGGTTCCGCCTATTTTGATCAAGTAAAGAAAACGTTTTTTTTGAGTAATTTTTTGAGCAAGGTTACATCAGTTTGAGAAAACTAAGAATAGCGTTCCTATAGTTTGAGAAAATTCAGAGAGGGATACAGCTTTTATAGAAATCAATAAAGATAGAATGTTATAGTATTTATCTACAAGGAATTAAATAATAACGATGACAGGTTTTTCTTTTTCGCCGCTTACGGCGGTTTCTCCCATTGATGGTCGATATCACGGGAAAACAAATGTTTTAAGCAATTATTTTTCAGAGTATGCTCTGATTAAGTATCGAGTCAGAGTTGAAGTAGAGTATTTTATCGCTCTTTGTGAGTTGCCCTTGCCGCAGCTTGCTGCTATTTCTCCGGATGTTTATGACTCATTGCGTCGCATTTATGCCGAGTTTTCCCCTGAAGAGGCTCAGCGCATCAAGGAGATCGAACAGGTGACCAACCATGATGTGAAGGCAGTCGAATACTTCTTGAAGGAGGAATTTGATAAGTTGGGTCTTGAGGCATATAAGGAGTTTATCCACTTTGGTTTGACCTCTCAGGACATCAATAATACCTCTGTCCCGATGTCCATCAAGGAGTGCATCGAAGAGGTTTATATCCCGGCTTTACAGGAGGTGATCGATCAACTTGCGCTCTATGCCGAGGAGTGGAAAGAGATACCGATGTTGGCGCGCACACATGGACAGCCGGCATCTCCTACGCGATTGGGTAAAGAGATCATGGTGTTTGTCTATCGTCTCCGTCAGCAACTCGAGTTGCTCAAGCAAGTCCCTTATACAGGTAAGTTTGGTGGTGCTACAGGTAATTTTAATGCTCATCACATTGCCTATCCGCAATACGATTGGCGCGACTTTGGTAACCGATTCCTCCCTGCCAAGTTAGGCATTGTCCGTGAGGAGTGGACCACTCAGATTTCCAATTATGATAATCTGGCAGCTCTATTTGATGCCCTTAAGCGCATCAATGTGATCTTGCTTGATGTGGATAAAGACTTCTGGCAATATATTTCTATGGAGTATTTCAAGCAGAAGATCAAGGCCGGAGAGGTTGGCTCTTCTGCGATGCCTCATAAGGTCAATCCCATTGACTATGAAAATTCAGAGGGTAATTTGGGCATAGCCAATGCTATTTTGGAGCATCTTGCCATGAAGTTGCCGGTGAGTCGTTTGCAGCGCGATTTGACAGACTCCACAGTCTTGCGTAATGTCGGTGTGCCGTTAGGTCACATGTTGATCGCACTCTCTTCCACACTCAAAGGTCTGCGTAAATTGTTGCTCAATGAGTCTGCCATCCAGGCGGATTTGGAAGGCGCATGGGCAGTCGTGGCAGAGGGCATTCAGACGATCTTGCGTCGTGAGGGTTATCCGAAACCGTATGAAGCATTGAAAGCATTGACTCGTGTCAATACGGGAATGAATGCAGAGACAATCTCACATTTTATTGATACACTGGATGTGAGTGATGCTGTAAAAGAGGAATTGCGTTCCATCGCTCCTCATAATTACACCGGCATTGTATAGGTGAAAGGTGAAAAGTGGCATGAGGGCTGCGCCCTGCTTGGTTTAGAAGTTTATTATTTCAACCCCTTGTTTGGTTTAGAAGTTTAAAGGTTTAGGGGTTTAGGAGTTTATTTTTTTCCCTTAACCAATAAAACTCTCAACCCATAAACCCTTCAACCAAATCGCCATAGCCATAGCCATCGCAGGGCGTAGCCCTTCAACCCTTCAACCAATAAAGAAAACTTTTTTATAATTACAATTGTTATAAAAGCGCTTAAATTAAAAAAAACTTAACAAAGCCGCGAGGCTATTAAATCAATTCCCAATTATCAGTATTTTATTTTAACTATGGAAGAAAAAGAATTAGCAGCAGAGAACAGTGCCCCTCAGTCAGAAGGACAGGGCCATTCAGTGGCGCCAAAGCGCCGTCCGCGTATCAGTGAATCCCGTTTCCGTGACACAGGCAGTTATGAAACTCCACGTCCGGCTTATATGAGGACCGAGCGTCCCGATTATTATGGATCTTCGGATAATTATTCTCGTCCGGTAGCCGGTTATCAGAGAGAATATCCTCGCAACAACGAAGCATCAGAAGGCTCTTATCAGCCATATCAGCGTCCGGCACGTCCCAATGGCGCATATCGTCGTTATGATGCAGCAGATACTTATCAGCGCCCTAATTCATATGCACGTAATGAGGCTGCCGAAGGCGAAACATCAGAGAATGTAGCACCGCAGGGTGGCTACGGTCGTCCCCAGCAGGGCGGTTATGGTCGTCCTCAGCAGGGTGGTTATGGTCGTCCAGGCGGCTATGGTCGTCCTCAGCAGGGTGGCTATGGTCGTCCCCAGCAGGGTGGTTATGGTCGTCCCCAGCAGGGTGGCTATGGTCGTCCCCAGCAGGGTGGTTATGGTCGTCCTCAGCAGGGTGGTTACGGTCGTCCTCAGCAGGGAGGTTATGGTCGTCCAGGCGGTTACGGTCGTCCTCAGCAGGGTGGCTATGGTCGTCAAGATGGTTATGGCTATGGCCGTCAGGGTGGTTACAACCGTCCTCAGCGCAACAGATATAACCCACATCGTCCGGTGGAATACATTGAGACCATCGTGGATCCGAATGAAGAATTGCGTCTTAACAAATTCTTGGCCAATGCCGGTGTTTGCTCTCGTCGTGAGGCCGATGAGTACATCGCTAAAGGCTGTGTCAAGGTCAATGGAGAGGTAGTAACCGAATTGGGTACAAAGGTGACACGCAAGGATGCTGTCCTCTTTAATGACTCTCCGGTATCCTTAGAGCGTAAGGTTTATGTCCTCCTCAACAAACCGAAAGACACCGTTACCACAAGCGATGATCCCCAGGGTCGTCAGACAGTGATGGACTTAGTGCGCAATGCCGCTCCGGAGCGTATCTACCCCGTGGGTCGTTTGGATCGCAACACGACCGGTGTACTCCTTTTGACCAACGATGGTGACCTCGCCTCTAAGCTGACTCACCCCAAATATGTTAAGAAAAAGATCTATCACGTTTGGCTTGATAAGGATGTCAATCCGGAGGATCTCGCTAAGATCGCAGCCGGCATAGAGCTGGATGATGGTCCGATCCATGCCGATGCCATCGCTTATGCCAACGAGACAGATAAGAACCAGGTCGGCATCGAGATCCACTCCGGTAAGAACCGTGTCGTGCGTCGCATCTTTGAGCACCTCGGCTATCGCGTCGTGAAACTCGACCGTGTCTATTTTGCCGGTTTGACCAAGAAGAACCTTCCTCGCGGTCGCTGGCGTCACCTCACCCAGCAGGAGGTTTCTCTCCTCAAGATGGGCGGTTTCGAGTAAATAGTAATCTCAGTAAAAATCATTGATTGCATTATGAATAGAACAAGAATCAGCGAACTCCTTGCCCTGGAGAGCTATGACATCGACGTCTGTGTCAAGGGATGGGTTCGTTCCATGCGCGGCAACAAACAGATTAAGTTTATCGCGCTCAATGACGGCTCCTGCCTCAGCGGCATACAGATCGTGGCCGACACAGAGAAATTCTCAGAGGAGCTCTTGAAGCGCATCACCACAGGAGCTTGCATCAGTGTCGAGGGTCGTCTCGTGGCAAGCCAGGGAGGCAAACAGCGTTGTGAAGTTTTGGCTGCAGCCATCGACGTGCTTGGCGATTGTGACCCGCAGATCTATCCGTTGCAGAAGAAAGGTCACTCCTTGGAGTTTCTCCGTGAGAAAGCCTACCTCCGTCCACGTACCAACACGTTTGGAGCCGTATTCCGCATACGTCACCACATGGCGATTGCCATCCATGAGTTTTTCCACCGTCGTGGATTCTATTATTGGCACACTCCGCTCATCACAGCCTCAGACTGTGAAGGTGCAGGTCAGATGTTCCAGGTCACTACGTTAAATCTGTATGATCTCAAGAAGGATGAGCAGGGTAGCATCGACTATAGCAACGACTTCTTTGGCAAGATGGCTTCATTGACCGTCTCCGGACAGTTGGAGGGCGAGTTGGGAGCCTTGTCATTGGGTCAGATCTATACGTTCGGACCTACATTCCGAGCTGAAAATTCCAACACTCCGCGTCACCTTTCTGAGTTCTGGATGATCGAGCCGGAAGTGGCTTTTGCTGACATCCATGAGAATATGCAGTTGGCAGAGGACTTCATCAAGCACTGCATCGGATGGGCATTAGAGCACTGTCAGGAGGATTTGCAGTTCCTCAATGACATGATCGACAAAGAACTCTTGGAGCGTCTGCACTTTGTGATGGACAATGAGTTTGTCCGCTTGACCTACACTGAGGGTATCAGCATCCTCGAGGAGGCTGTCCGTGGTGGGCATAAATTTGAGTTCCCCATCTTCTGGGGTGCCGACCTTGCCTCAGAGCATGAGCGTTACCTCGTGGAGCAGCATTTCCGCAAGCCGGTCATCCTGACCGACTACCCGAAGGAGATCAAGTCTTTCTATATGAAGCAGAACGATGACGGCAAGACTGTCCGCGCTATGGATGTCCTTTTCCCGAAGATCGGCGAGATCATCGGAGGTTCAGAGCGTGAGGAGAACTATGATAAGTTGAAACAGCGCAGCGAGGAGATGGGTGTCCCGACCAAGGACATCTGGTGGTATCTCGACACACGTCGTTTTGGCACAGCGCCTCACTCCGGCTTCGGTCTTGGCTTTGAGCGTCTGATCCTTTTCGTGACCGGCATGGCTAATATCCGCGACGTTATCCCATTCCCACGCACTCCTAATAACGCAGAGTTCTAAATTCGCTGTTATTTAGGTCTGCGCTGCGAATGCAGACTGATAATTATTTTTACTTTATAAAGACAAAGAGACTGCGCCGATTTCTGACGCAGTCTCTTTGGGTTTGGACGCTTCGCTTATCGCGGAGCGATTATTTCACTATGATCTTTTTGCCGTTTATGATATAGAGTCCGGAGGGCAGATCACGGAGTGCATCCTCTGGTGCGACTTGTGATTTCACCTTGTTGCCACTAAGGTCATAGACATCTACAGGAGCCGTGGGTGCTGATTGGATATCCTCAATACCGGTCTCTGACAGGAAGAAGAAATCTTTCCATTGGTCTGCCGCCTGATATGCAGCAGTGCATCCGGTGGGAACGATCAACTCGCAATCCCACTTGTCAATGGCTTCTAATGCTTTAGGTCCGCATAAAGGAGGTGTGGTAGCATAACAAGTTATTTTTGTAATGTTTTCGCATCTGGCGAATGCTTCCTTTCCGATAATATTAGTTTTACTGCCGAGTGTTATAGATTTGAGTTTTTCACACCCCTCAAATGCGTAGTTGCCTAATTTTTGAGTAGCTTCCGGGAGAATCACTTCTTTCAAATCCTTATATCCGTAGAAAGCGTATGGCAACACTTCATTTGCCTTCATTTCTATTCCTCTAAATGTCGCTTTGCCGTTGATTGTAACTTCTTTTTCTATTGCTTCTTGTCCGAGATCAATGATACCACAAGCCCGTTCGGAAAGATTGAGCGGGATATATTTTATACCGTTTTCTTCTATCAATTCATTCAGATAGGGATACTCTAACATATTGTCTAAATCTTCATATTGGTCATTAGGAACATAGTTAATTTTTCCATTGATGTAACTATAGCCGGATGGCGGTGTGGTTGGCATCCATATTACCTTGGTGGGAGAAACTTCATTAAAGGCATACTTGTTGATAGATAAAACACCACTGCCTATAGTTATGTTTGAGAGTGAGGTGCAACTAGCAAATGAAAGATATTGTATTTCTGTAACCCCATTAGGAATAGTGATTGATGAAAGGCTGGTGCAGCGTTCGAATGCGCTTTCTCCTATACTAGTCACACTATTAGGAATAGTGATTGATGAAAGGCTGGAGCAGCCATAGAATGCGCTTTCTCCTATACTAGTCACACTATTAGGAATAGTGATTGATGAAAGGCTGGAGCAGCCTTCGAATGTATATACACCTATAGTTGTTACACTATTAGGAATAGTGATTGATGAAAGGCCGGAGCAGTTATTGAATGCACTGCCTCCGATGCTTGTCACACTATTAGGAATAGTGATTGATGAAAGGCCGGAGCAGTTATAGAATGCACTGCCTCCGATGCTTGTCACACTATTAGGAATAGTGATTGATGAAAGGCTGGTGCAGCGTTTGAATGCGCTTTCTCCTATACTAGTTACACTATATTTCATACCATTGTAAGAAAAACTTTCCGGAATTACAACTTCTCCGGAATATTCATTCGAGTATGAATTATACGAACTTCCTTTATAGGTGACTGAGGCTGTCTGATTCGTTTCATTCAAGTTGTAATAAATCCCGTCCACTTCACAATCGTGGGCACTTGCTGAAAGGCTGCACAACAGCATGGCTGTTGTTAGCAGCAATGATTTGAATTTAGTCATTTTGTTTAAGTTTAATGTGTTTATGATTATTTGAAAATTATTAAGTCATCTGAAACAGTCAATTTTAGAAACCTCTACACAGAATTTTTCGGCTAAACTTTTTGAATACTTTTCATTGATAAAAAGTTGCAACGTTGATTTGTTACTTTCTTTTTCTATGTATTTTCTACCCAATAATATTTTCTTGATACGAAATGGGTAAGAGATTTTTTCTTTACTTGATTCTAATGGCAGTAACAATATAGGAGCTAAAATACCACTATTGGTTGTTATCCATTCTTTGTTATAGCATGAAAGATTTATTCCATAAGTAAATACCAACAACCGTACTTCGCTTTCAACATTATATTCATAAGGTTTGAAAAAGTGTTGCCATATATGCCATAGTTTTAATCTAAATATTCTATTTCTACTCGAAAATTTCATCAATTTTGCTATTGCATCTAGTTTAGGGTTCTTCCCTGTTTGCTCAGCATAATTTACTTTTGCCAACATGAAATGATCAGTATCTATTTCAGTTTTTGCATCATAAACTATACATACACCTTTTGCATTATCTCCATATAAACGCCACATGGTCAAATCATCTTCTTTATCAGAGAATGATGTGATAAAAGTATGAGGAGAATCTTCTCGATCTCTCTTAATTACTTTTTCTATATCATTTACTCCTTTTTTTAAAAGATAGGCATTTGCATAGTCGATTTCTGTGACGTCATTCATGGCTATTAATGAAGACATATTATGTGTAGATTTCATATTGTCTCCTAATGGAAACATCCTAAATAAAGATCGTATTGATGTATAGCGATATAAATTAGGAGGGAACTCGTTTTCATTTAATAATAATGACATAAGAAGAACTTCAGAATCGCGATTAAACCAAAATTCCTCATTGTTATATTCAATATTTTCAGCTTTTATTTTTTCGGCGAAATCGTTGTAATTTTTATTACATAACGATGCTAATTCTTCTAATAAGTGTGCAATGTCTATGTCTGTATATGCCTTGACTTTCAAGGGAAAATCTTGTATCATACTGATAAGTGTTTCTATGGTTATCTTTTCGTAGTGTTTAAATGATAACATTGGGGAATCCTCAAAATCGAACAGATGGTTTTTCCTCTTTGAAAGTAGGAACACATAGTTCATCTCTCTGCAATAGATTTTATCATTTATCAATATTATGCTGTAATATGGTCGAATATTGAAATGCCCATAATTATAATGGATAATGTTTATTTCTTCTTGGTTTTTGGCCTCTTTTATTGCTAAAATAAACTTATCATTTTGTAGAACGGCATCTACTTTATATGATGATTCAGAACCGTCTTCTTCTGTGTAATTATATTCTTTGTTTTGCAATAGTTCATGTGACGGAAATTTTTCTCGAAGCGTTTTTATCAACTCTTTTATGGTCATAGACAATCCTTTCTGTGCCTACCACTCTCCCGGCTTCAGCATTAAATGTGTTAATACTTCAGGTATGGATACAAAAAAAGACGTGGGAGAAACTTTCTCGCTTATCCCACTCATCAGGCCTTCGCATTGCCCTTCCACCGGGATAAGCAACTCAGTCAGCCCACGCCTGTCGCGTATTATAATATATGTATGCCCACATGACCCTCTGTCGAGATGGTACACTTAGTGCATACGGGTATAATACACCCGGCATGAACGCTTCGTTGCGATATCTTCAGGTGGTATCAAAGTTGCGAAGTTTGATGAGTAGAAGATAACGTTCTGAAAACGTCCTTTCCGGCTCCTATGCGTCACTCAAAGTAAAGGGAAACCCCAATACAGTGCGTGGCACGTGCGGAGCACGGATCCAATATGTCACGACCCACCCGCCCTGCAGTGAGCGGACTGAATCGCTGCAAATATAAAGAAATGTAATTATATTAGCAAAAATTATTTTATAAATTTGAGGTATGTGTCCGTCAAAACAGACCGTAAGTAAGGGTGTTTTCACGCTTCGGCTCTCGATGTATCACACGTTGAGTGTCGTGTTGTTACAAATAAAAACCTCCGCCAGGTTTTAGTAGAAACTTGACGGAGGTTTTTATTGTTGTTCTCTTTTTGATGGATGGTAAAAGAGATCAATCTGTTACATCTCATAGTCATCCGGATTGGCAGAGTGGTTGTGGCGGTGGATGATTTTGAGTTTGAGGAGATCGTGTGCGATTTTTCTCTCTTTTTGTGTCCTGACATTTTTGCCATGCGCGATGTTATAAACGTGCAGGGGAGTGGTCATGTGACGAAAGGCAATTTTAGTATATTGCCACTTGTGGCGGGAAAATAGAAAGTTGATCATGTTGGGATTAATTTAGAGTACAGAGAACAGAGTACAGAGAACAGAGGAAAACTGAAAGGTGAAAGGAAGCTCGCGGGCTTCGCCCTGCTATGGCTAATGGCTTTTGGGGGCTTTGCCCCAAGTGCTAAGAGCAAAGAGGAAAACTGAAAAGTGAAAGATGAAAGATGAAAACAAAGCCATCGCTATCAGCCATCGCAGGGCGCAGCCCTTATTTGGTTTAGAAGTTGAGAGGTTTAAAGGTTTATTTTTTCAACTCCTCAACCCATAAACCCCTCAACCAAAAACTTATTTCCCATGTTTCTCGATGAGGAGTGATGCCATGATGTAGGGACCGATGGCTTTGGGGTCGTTTTCTCTGATCGGTTCGTTGATGTAATATTCGAATGTGCCGGATCGGTAGGGTTTGCCTCCCAAGCCTGCTACTGCACAGGAGCGGGTGAGTGACAAGGTGCCATCTTCGTTTTCGCGGACAAAGTTGCGAGTCAGATTGTGGTAGGCTTCTACACCGTGATCCCAATAGGCGGCAGGGAGATATCCTTTGAGTGACCCTTTGAGGAAGGTATAGATGAACATGGCCGAGCATGAGGTCTCCAGATAGTTGCCTTCACGACCGGGGCAGTCGAGGACTTGTAGCCACGCTCCGCTCTCCTTATCTCCGATTTTTAGGAGTGTCTCTGCCAATGGTTGCAGGACGGAAAGGATGCTGTCACGACCGGGATTTTCTGCCGGGAGGAAGTCCAGGACATCGACCATGGCCATCGTGTACCATCCGAGTGCACGACCCCAAACGTGTGGCGCACGACCTGTCTCCGGATCAGCCCATTGCTGCTGTCGCATCTCATCCCAAGCATGGTGATAGAGACCTGTCTCGGGGTTGTAGGTGTGTCGGGCTGCCACCATGATCTGATTGACTACATCGGCAAATGCCGCCTGCTGCTCTTCTCCCTGAAGGAAGTTGAGTGCATATTCGGCATAGAACGGAGCTTCCATATAGATGCCGTCGAGCCACATCTGGTGCGGATAGACTTTCTTATGCCAGAAGCCTCCCTCGGCAACACGTGGGTGGAGGGTGAGCTGCTTATAGAGGGTGTCGAGTGCCACCTTGAGTCGTGGATCCTGGGTGCGATGCCACATCTTGAATACCATCTTTCCGGGATTGATGTGATCCAGGGTGAAGTTGCTGAGGCGGTATTTGCGGATCTGACCATCAGCGTCAATGATGGTGTCGCAATATGCTTTGGCATAGTCGAAGATGAGGTCATTATATTGTGCATATTGATCTGCGGCTTCGAGGAAAGACTGTATCTCCAGTCCGTGACAGTAGTTCCACTTCAATCCTTTGGAGAAGTCGATCATCCATCCCTCAGGCATCCGTTGCATTTCGGATTTTACCATTCGGATGGATTGTGGTACTTCCGGTTGTGCCGAAGTCTTTGAGGAGCAGGAGGTGAGACTCCAGCCCGTAATGGCTGTGATGAGACAGAGCCAAAGTGTTTTAGTTTTGTTGGATTTCATATTATGTTGGATTTGTTGGATTTGTTGGTTTTTGGTTGAAGGGTTTAGGGGACTTCGTCCCGCTATGGCTTTGGGGCTTCGCCCCCATGCTATGGCGATGGCTGTTTTTAGTTGAGGAGTTGAAGGGTTACTCCCTTTGGTCGTGGGCTTCGCGTGCTGAGGGGTTTAGAGGTTGAGGGGTTGAAGGGTTACTCCCTTTGGTCGTGGGCTTCGCGTGCTGAGGGGTTTATAGGATGTGAAAACTGAAAACAAAGCCATCAGCCATTGCCATCGCCATCGCCTTTGCCATTGCCATAGCCATCGCCATAGCAGGACGAAGTCCCCCTGCCATCGCCATCCCGGGGCGGCAGCCCCATGCCCTCGCTTAAAAAATTATCGGTTGCCAGTTGTCATCGCCCTTGAGGATGAGGTCAACTTTATACTCTTTTGCCTCGCGGTCTGTGAGGTGATGGGCCCAGGCAACACGTTGGTCTTTTTTCGCCCCTAAGCCTGTGCACTTGTACTCGGCATAGAATGTGGTTTCACCGGCATGTTTTTTGCCCCAATCGTGCCATCCTTCGGGACGGATGAAGCCACCCATGTCGCAACGGATGAATACCGTTTTGGCATAGTCTCTCCAGGGACGACCGAGGTAGGCTTTGACCCCCTCTTCGGCTGTGATTCGGCAGTCGAAGAACGTATAGCCGTAGGCCTGTCCTTGCGGTGTGGCAGCTGCTGTCAGATATCCGTCAGCAAGGCTGTGGATGTGGCAGCGGTTGAAGACGGCGCAAGCACGACCGAAGATGAAATCTACGGTTCCCTCTATATAGCAGTCCTCATAATACTGGCGGCTGGTGTTGGCTTGTGTCTGACTATGTGCATAGAGAGTGTCCTGATTGCCGAGGAAACGACATTTTCTGAATATGGCTTTATCGCCGCGACAGAGTACAGCTACGGCTTGTCCGACGCGACCGGCAGTGTTGGAGAAGGTGATCCCCTCTGCCTCAAAGTCGGGAGCGTAGATGTAGAAGCCTGCGCTGCCGGAGGTGCCGATGTTTTCGCCAAAGCGGTTTTTACGACTCGCAAAGTCATCGTAGGTGATAACGACCTCTCCGGGAGTCTGTGCAGTCAGTTTGATGCATGACTTGCTCTCGGCGATGACGATTTTCTCTTTATAGACGCCGGGGCGGATAAGGATGTGTGTGGTCTTTTTGCGATAGTCGGGAACGGCATTGATCGCCTCCTGCACGGTGAAGAAATCTCCCGATCCATCTTTTGCCACCACATAGTCGTAGTGGCGGATGTATTTTTTGAGCGGAGGAACGGCTTCACCGATGGCATCGACTGTCAGCCCGGCGATTACTCGCGCGCCATAGACGCAGAGATGTGTGTTGTCCTCTCGTCCCTTAGGTGCGGCAATGTTTGTGCCGGAAGCAATCCAGCAATAGAGCTTTTTGCTCTCTTCCTTGCCCAGACCTTGCACTAAGTCGTGGGTGATGCGATTCATATCGACAAAGGGGACACCGAGTTTGTGTGCCACATTGCGGGGTGATGCCAGATAGTCCAATATGGTGCCGTCCTCCTTGACGAGGATATGAGTCTCGATCAGTGAGTCGCCTTCGGTCTTCACTTGGGCTGTGCCTTGTCCATGAAGGTCATCGTCGGTGACTGCATTTTTGTTGTCAAAGAAGTTGCGGCGTACGATCGAGTTAAACAATACGGGGATGCCCCCTTTCTCTCTTGTCTCACGACAGAAACGGCTCAGGTTTTCGTCAAATGTCGTCCCCGGGTCGGTGTGTCGATCTTGTTTCGGCTTCTCATCGTTGTGCCCGAACTGGATAAAAACGTAATCCCCGGGTTTGATTTTGCTGACGACCGCATCCCAACGACCTTCGTTGATGAAGCTCTTGGAGGAACGTCCATTGACGGCATGATTGTCCACGATGATGTCATCCGTGAAAAAACCGGCGAGCATCTGTCCCCATCCTCTTTCCTGGTTGTCCTTGTCAGTAGGCTTATTGGCCATGGTGGAATCTCCAATCATGAAAATGGTAATCTTGCGCGCTGAGTCTGCACTCATAAATATGCCCGAGAGCAGGCACAGACTCATCAGTGATAATGCAAGTTTAAGTGTGATGTGTTTCATAGGAAGTGAATATGTTTTTGTATTGTTATGTTTCGTAGGCCGTTTGGATTCTTAGGGTCGAGGACCTCTTTTTTACCCATGTAACAGAGCTGCAACATTGCTCGTAAAGAGTTTTACGGCAATGGCCAGTAGGATGATGCCGAAAAACTTACGCAGGACATATATGCTCCCCTTACCGATCAATTTCTCGAGCAAGTTGAGATTTTTAAGATAGAAATAGACCAGGATCATATTGGCGACCAATCCGAGGAGAATGTTGAGAATGTTGTATTCGGCACGGAGGGAGAGGAGCGCAGTAAATGTCCCTGCACCGGCGATCAGAGGAAACACCAGCGGGACAATGTTGGATACACCTTTAGGGCCATCGTTGTAGCGGAAGATTTCGATGCCCAAAATCATTTCCAGTGCCATGATGAAGATCACCAATCCACCGGCTGCTGCAAAAGAGTTGATATCGACGGCAAATAACTGCAGGAGCATATTGCCGACAAACAGAAACGTCAACAAGGCTACGAGTGAGATGATAGTCACCTTGGCCGGCTGGATCGGACCGTTTTTTTCCTTCAGATCCATGACGATGGGGGTCAGTCCGGTGATGTCGATCATCGCAAACAGGACGATGAATGCACTGATGGTCTCTTTTATGTCAAATGCAAGATTCATAATTGGCTGTTTTAATAATAAGATGTACTCCGAGGCTGTGTGATTTCCTTATTTCCGCAGCCGGAGGTGTGTTAAACTTATTTTTTGGGGGTACTTTTCAGTAGTCGTTTATATTCTTTCTCATCGCTGATGATTTCTACACCTTTACGGTAGATCTCATTCAGATCATTGATGATGCGGAAGTAGGCACCGGTCTCAAACAGATTGTTGGCAATGTTGGCTTTGATCTGTAATTTTAAGTTATCTGCGTTTCGGGCATATTCGTCATCATTGATCTTTACGCTATCTTTTATCGCCCGATGTTTGAGATCGTTGATCATCTCGTCTGTCACCTTAAAATGATCGATAAATTGCTCCAATGTCTGATACTTCGCTTTAAGGTCTTGACTGTTAGTGACAAAATAGTCGAGTATATACTTGTTATAAGTGCCTCGTGCGATGATGTTGCGGACAGAGGGAGTGGTTTTGGTCGTATCGAGTGGAACAAAGATGTCCGGCATGATGCCGCCACCGCCATAGACCACTCGACCATTGCGCGTTTGGTATAATAGCGAGTCGGTGAAATGGATGCTGTCGGCAGAGGTAAATTCTCCGTTTTTAAATCGTTGTAATATATCAGAGTCGTAGTTCTCTTTCTTTCCCTTCTCATAAGGCTTTTGGATGCATCTGCCGGAAGGGGTGTAGTAGTGTGAAACGGTCAGTCGGATCATAGCTCCTCCGATCAACGGCACCGGCCTTTGCACCAGGCCTTTGCCAAAAGATCGGCGTCCCACGATAATCCCTCGGTCCAGATCCTGTATGGCTCCGCTGAGGATTTCGCTTGCTGAAGCACTATGCTCATCGATCAAGATCACTACACGTCCCTCGGTCATCGACCCGGAGACCGGGGTTTTATAATCTTTTCTTTCCTCGTTGCGTCCCTCGGTATAGACGACCAACTCGTTGCGTTTCAGAAATTCTCCTGCCATGCTCACTGCCGTTTGGAGGTATCCTCCTCCGTTATTTTGCAGGTCGATGATGATATGGCGCATCCCTTGTTTCTGGAGTTTCTCCATCGCTTCACTCATCTCTTTATGTGTCTGCTGGGCAAAACGAGAGACTTTGATATAGCCGATTTCGGGCGAGATCATGTAGCTGGCATCGATGGAGTAAAAGGGGATTTTATCACGGGTAAGAGTGAAAGGGATCAAGTCGTTTTCACCTTGTCTTTTTATTTTCAGATGAACTGAAGACCCTTTGGGACCTCTGAGTCTGCGTTTGATCTCTTTTTGAGAGATATTAACTCCGGCGATCACTGTGTCATTGACTTCAACTATTCGGTCGCTTGCCAGGATACCGGATTTTTCGGAGGGTCCGCCGGTGATGGTATTGATGACTACTAATGTGTCGTTGCTCATTTGGTATCGGATGCCGATACCCTCGAAGTTTCCCTCCAGGTCTTGAGTCATTTCGCGTGCTTCCTCCGGAGTCATGAATGTGGAGTGTGGATCCAGCTCTTTGAGTATTCCTCTGATGGCATCTCCGGCAATCTTTTCCTGATTGACACTATCCACATATAGATGGCTGATCCATATCATCGCCTGCTGTACTTGTTGCAGGGATGTTTTGAGATCCATTTTTTCTTCAGCACGTGTCAGATTGCTTGCTGATGTGATGAACGCCAATAAAATGAAGAGTATTTTTTTCATGTTGTGTGACGTGTTTGGTCAAAGTAATAAAATATAAGTGTGTCATTGTGGATCGGATGGAGGCAAAGTCTGATAATACGATCCTATCGACGACGTTCAGAAGTGGTAAAATTATTTGTCTAACCGATGTCTGAATTTATTGAGAGCATTTCTTACGTTCGGTTGTGCCAAATTAAACCCCTCAGGCATAAAGTCTGAAACATCTTTGCCATAATGAATCAACTCGCGTACGATCGACGAACTGATATGCGCCATCGCCGGTTCGTTGAAAAGCAATATTGTCTCCATGCCGCTCAGATGTCGGTTGACGTCTGCCATCCCTCGTTCGTACTCGAAATCGACCACAGTTCGCACCCCTCTGAGTATATGTGTTATCCCCAGTGTCGCAGCATAATCTACGGTCAGTGTCGAATAGGCAGTGACTTGAATCCGAGGTTCATCCTGATAGTAATTGCTGATCATCTTTATCCGTTCTTCCACGGTAAACATGCCGGTTTTGGCATCATTGTAGCCCACAGCAATGACGATCTCGTCGCTAAAGGCTAATGCTCGTTTCACGACAGAGGCATGGCCTCTGGTGAAAGGATCAAATGATCCGGGAAATATAACTTTCATTGTTATTCTTTTCTAACGTTGTTTAGAGATGGCAATAAAGATCTATCGATCGGTGGTCACTGCCATTAGGCTCCTCACATTCTTTGTCGTGATGTGACGTTGGCATTAATAGAGTTTATGCTTCAACTCACAGCATCTTCTTCGACAACAAGATTCTCGATGATGAAGTTTTGTCTTTGCATCGTGTTTTTACCCATATAATACTCCAGCATGTCTTTGACGAAGTCTTCTTTGCGGAGCATAACGGTGTCCAGACGCATTTCCGGACCGATGAAGTGACGGAACTCATCGGGAGAGATTTCGCCCAAACCTTTAAAACGGGTGATTTCCGGATTGGCACCACATTGTTCGATGGCATTGAGGCGCTCTTCTTCGGTGTAGCAATAGAAGGTCTGCTTCTTGTTGCGAACTCGGAATAGTGGAGTTTGCAAGATATATACATGTCCTTTTCTGACCAGTTCGGGGAAGAACTGAAGGAAGAATGTCATCAATAGGAGGCGTATGTGCATGCCATCGACATCGGCATCTGTAGCGATAATCACCTTGTTATAGCGCAGCCCGTCTAAACCATCTTCGATATTAAGCGCTGCTTGCAGCAGGTTAAACTCTTCGTTTTCATAGACGACTTTTCGAGTTAAGCCGAAGCTGTTTAGCGGTTTTCCTCGCAGAGAAAAGACTGCTTGGGTCTCCACGTTGCGACTCTTGGTGATGGATCCGGATGCAGAGTCTCCCTCAGTGATAAATATGCAGGAGTCATCACGTTTGTCCCCTTTCGCATCATTATAATGTATGTGGCAGTCTCGGAGTTTCCGATTGTGCATATTGACTTTCTTGATGCGCTCTTTAGTCTGTTTGGTAAGTCCGCTGATCGCTTTCCTTTCTCTTTCGCTCTCCTGAATTTTCTTGAGCAGGGTGTCTGCAGTCTCCGGTTCGCGGTGCAGATAGTTGTCCAATTCTCGTTTTAAGAAGTCTGAGACAAACTTCTGTACAGAGATAGAGTCCGGATCCGGGGACATTCGATTGGAGCCCAATTTAGTTTTGGTTTGTGCTTCAAATACAGGCTCCTGAACTTTGATGGCTATGGCGGCAACCATGCCGTTACGGATGTCCGGATACTCAAATCCCTTGTTATAAAACTCTTTGATCGTGCGAGCAGATGCTTCCTTGAAGGCTGCTAAGTGTGTGCCTCCCAAAGAGGTGTATTGACCATTGACAAACGAGTAATACTCCTCTCCGTATTGGTTGCCGTGTGTGATCACCACTTCGATGTCCTCGTCTTGAAGGTGGATGATGGGGTAAAGAGGTTCTTCCGAGAGACGCTCGATGAGCAGATCTACGAGTCCGGCTTTGCTGTAAAAACGTTTGCTATTGAGCGTCAGTGTCAGTCCGGAGTTGAGATAAGAATAGTTTTTGAGCATATTCTCCACAAACTCCATTCTGAACTTATAATTCTCAAAAATCTTTTTGTCGGGAATAAACTCGACATAGGTGCCATTAGGCTCGTCTGTGTCAAAGATGGGTTTGTCTTCGATCACTTTTGCCATTTGGTAAGTTAGCTCCTTGGCTTTCCCGTCTCTGACAGCGCGAATACGGAAATGTGTGGACAACGCATTGACAGCTTTGATGCCGACACCATTCAGACCCACAGACTTTTTAAATACTTGTGAGTCATATTTACCTCCTGTATTCATTTCAGAGGCGCAAGCATCGACTTTGTCCAAGGGGATTCCGCGACCATAGTCTCTCACGGATACGATCCCGTCATCGGTCATTTTGACTTCGATGCGCTTACCGAATCCCATCATATATTCATCGATACTGTTATCTATAACCTCTTTAAGGAGGATGTAGATGCCATCATCGGCATGAGAACCATCGCCTTGCTTACCGATATACATGCCCGGGCGTAGCCGGATGTGCTCTGTCCACTCCAGATGTTTGATTTTGTCGCTTGTATATTCGGCAGCCTCGATTTGCTTGTCGATGGTCTGTTGTCTGCTATCTGCTGTTTCGTTTGCCATATGGATTGCAGGAGGTTTTTCGTGGGGATAGAAGATAGATTATGTCTGTTGTTTACATTCGGTTGGGGACTTCGATGCCGAGCAGTCCCATTGCTGTCTTAATAACCATTGCTACACCGGCAGAAAGCATAAGACGGAAATTGCGAACAGACGGATTCTCCTCTTTCAGGATGGAGAAGTCGTGATAAAACTGGTTATACTCTTTCACGAGGTCATAAGTGTAATTGGCAATCAGAGCCGGGCTGAATCTACTTCCAGCCTCTTGCACGATGGCAGGGAAGTTGTCCAGCATCTGGATGATACCTTCCTCTTTGGTGCTGATGACCACATCGCGGAGTGCTTCATCTATTGTCTCTTCGTTCAGCCTCCATGTGTCGCTGCCGTTTTCTGCCGCCTTGCGGAGGAGGGAGCAGATGCGAGCATGAGTGTATTGGATAAATGGTCCGGTATTACCATTAAAGTCGATGGACTCTGCAGGATTGAATACCATATTCTTGACCGGATCAACCTTGAGAATAAAATATTTAAGCGCACCAAGACCTACCATACGGCTGATCTCAGCTCTCTCTTCTGCCGGGATATCATTCATGCGTCCGCTCTCTTCTGCCGTTTGGCGAGCATCTGCTATCATCGCTTCCATCAAGTCATCGGCATCTACGACTGTACCCTCACGGCTCTTCATGCGACCGTTAGGTAGTTCTACCATGCCATAAGAGAAGTGGACGAGGTCTTTACCCCATTTAAATCCAAGCCTGTCAAGCAAGATGGAGAGTACTTGGAAGTGGTAGTTTTGCTCGTTGCCCACGACATAGACCATTTTGTCAATATTGTAGTCCTGGAAGCGGAGTTTGGCTGTACCGATGTCCTGAGTCATATATACAGAAGTGCCGTCCGAACGGAGGAGAAGTTTCTGGTCAAGACCATTACCGGTCAAGTCTGCCCAAACCGATCCGTCCTCTTTGCGGAAGAAAAGACCTTTTTCTAATCCTTCGATCACTTTTTCCTTGCCTTCGAGATAGGTTTCAGATTCATAATAAATCTTGTCAAATCCGACACCCATCATCCGATATGTTTCGTCAAATCCGGCATACACCCATTCGTTCATCATGCGCCAAATGTTACGGATCTCCGGATCGTTGGCTTCCCATTTTCTGAGCATTTCGCGAGCCTCTTTCATGAGAGGTGATTTGGCTTCGGCTGCAGCTTTGCGCTTTTCGTCATCCTCTATGGAGCAGACTTCGGGATCGGTAGCCATGATCTCTTTGACCTCTGCTTTATAGTGCTTGTCAAATTCGACATAAAAATCGCCTATCAAGTGATCTCCTTTCTTGCCTGTGCTTTCGGGTGTTGCTCCGTTGCCCCACTTTTGCCAAGCTAACATGGATTTGCAGATGTGGATGCCTCGGTCATTGACGATGTTGGTCTTCACCACCTTGTTGCCGCAAGCTTCGAGGATGCACGCCAAACTATAACCGAGCAGATTGTTTCTGACATGTCCGAGGTGTAGAGGTTTGTTGGTGTTGGGTGAAGAATATTCGATCATGACAAGGGGCGAACTCTCGGTGATCGGAGTAAGACCGTAAGAGGTGTTGAGGTAGATGCCCTTGAGTTTGTTGATCCATGATTCTGCCTGGATTGTCATGTTAACAAACCCTTTGATTACATTAAATTTCGACACAAGCGGTTCGTTCTCCACGAGCCATGCTCCGATGCTGTTGCCCAGTTCTTCGGGATTCTTGAGTCCGGTTTGCTTGAGGAAGGGGAATGTCATCAACGTCAAGTGTCCCTCAAATTCTTTTCTTGTAGGGGAGATTTGTATCTGTTTGTCTGCGATTTCCACATCGTAAAGCGCTTTGATAGCTGCCTTAATTTGGGAAGATAAAGTCTGTTCGATTTCCATAAGAATATGATTTCTTTTAAAATGTGCTGCAAATATAGTGATTATTTCCGAAATACAAGTGGCAGAGACTCCAAATCTTTGGTATGGAAATCGTTGAAATAGACCTGCAGACCGAATTTTAGAGGGTTGTATCTTGTTTTATGGGTCGATTATAACTATGGGGTCTGTCTTTATCCCTGTCGGGTAGAGGTGATTTCTTCCGGATCGGGTTTTGGTGGTGTTAAAAAGAATGTGTATCTTTGCGCTCAAATGCTGCGGTCAAGATTATTTTTACAATTAAAAAATAGCATTTTAGATTATGTTTGACAATCTGAGTGAGCGCCTTGAGCGGTCGTTTAAGATTCTGAAAGGTGAGGGAAAAATCACCGAAATCAATGTAGCCGAGACTTTAAAGGATGTGCGTCGTGCCCTTTTGGATGCTGACGTCAATTATAAGGTGGCTAAAAGTTTTACAGACAGTGTGAAGCAGAAAGCATTGGGTATGGATGTACTCAATGCGGTGAAGCCAAGCCAGTTGATGGTCAAGATCGTTCATGACGAATTGGCTCAGCTTATGGGTGGCGAGGCTTCCGAACTTAATGTGAAGCCTAATCCGACCATTATCTTGATGGCAGGTTTGCAGGGTTCGGGTAAGACTACTCATAGTGGTAAACTCGCATTGATGTTAAAGAGTAAGCAGGGTAAGAAACCGTTGCTCGTGGCATGTGACGTCTATCGTCCGGCTGCCATCGACCAGCTTGAGGTGGTGGCAGGCAATGTCGGTTGTCCCATCTATACAGATCGTGAGACTAAGGATCCTGTCCGTATAGCCCAGGATGCCATCGCCCAAGGTCGTCGCAATGGTAACGACGTGATCATCATAGATACTGCCGGTCGTTTGGCAGTAGATGAGGCGATGATGCGTGAGATTAAGAACATTAAGGATGCCGTTTCTCCGACAGAGATTCTTTTTGTAGTGGACTCCATGACCGGTCAGGATGCTGTCAATACGGCTAAGGAATTTAATGATCGTCTGGACTTTACCGGTGTTATTTTGACCAAACTTGATGGCGACACCCGCGGTGGTGCGGCTCTTTCTATCCGTACGGTGGTCAATAAGCCGATCAAGTTTGTCGGTACAGGAGAAAAGATGGAGGCATTGGATGTCTTCTATCCCGAACGTATGGCAGGCCGTATCCTCGGCATGGGTGACGTAGTCAGCCTTGTCGAACGTGCGCAGCAGCAATATGACGAAGAGGAAGCTCGTAAACTCCAGAAGAAGATTGCCAAAAATCAATTCGATTTCTGTGACTTCTACGACCAGATTCAGCAGATCAAGAAAATGGGTAATATTAAGGACTTGGCAGCTATGATTCCCGGTGTGGGCAAGGCAATCAAAAATCTTGATATTGACGATAATGCTTTTAAGGGCGTTGAAGCCATCATTAACTCTATGACGCCTCAGGAGCGTCACCATCCCGAGTTGCTCAATTCCAGCCGTCGTCAGCGCATCGCTAAAGGATCAGGTACCTCTATCGTGGAGGTCAATCGCTTGATCAAGCAGTTTGATGAGATGCGCAAGATGATGAAGACGCTCACCAACGCAAAACGGGATCCACGTGCATTCATGCGCAATATGCCCCGCCGTTGATATAATCCCCCGATAGGTCATCAGATCGCCAAGTGGCTTTTATAATCTGATGCCCTGTTTGGGGCGTAAGTCATTAAGTTATAAACTATAAGTATTGATAGTAATATGCAACTAATAGATGGAAAGGCGACGGCTGCAGCCATTAAGCAGGAGATTGCGGCTGAGGTGCGCCAAATGTTGGCTGATGGGAAACGTGCGCCTCACTTGGCGGCGATCCTTGTCGGTCATGATGGTGGTAGCGAGACGTATGTTGCCGCCAAGGTTAAAGCGTGTGAGGAGTGTGGCTTCACTTCCACTCTGATACGCATGGAGAGTGATGTGACTGAGGCAGAGTTGCTTGCCCGGGTGGATCAGCTAAATAAGGATCCGGAGATCGATGGATTTATCGTCCAGCTGCCATTGCCGAAGCATATCGATGAGCAGAAAGTTATCGAAGCAGTCGATTATCGGAAGGATGTCGATGGTTTTCACCCGATCAATGTCGGTCGGCTCTCCATTGGTCTTCCTTGTTTTATAAGTGCCACACCGATGGGTATTATGGATCTACTGGATCGTTATCACATTGAGACGCGAGGCAAACATTGTGTCGTCCTGGGCAGAAGTAACATCGTCGGTAAGCCGGTAGCGCAGTTGATGTTGCAGAAGACCACTCCGGGTAATGCCACCGTGACAGTTTGTCATAGTGCATCAGAAAACCTTAAGGAGATTTGTGCCTCTGCTGACATACTGATCGCTGCCATTGGCCAACCGGAGTTTGTCACTGCCGATATGGTGAAACCCGGTGCTGTCGTGATTGATGTCGGGACAACACGTGTCCCGGATGCTACTCGCAAGAGTGGTTTCCGTCTGAAAGGTGATGTGAAGTTTGACGAGGTAGCTCCACTCTGTTCTTATATTACGCCTGTGCCTGGAGGAGTAGGTCCAATGACGATTTGCTCATTGATGAAAAATACACTCCGTGCCGGAAAGAACCGTATGGGTTGAGGGGTTTAGGGGACGAAGTCCCAAGTGCTAAGAGCAAAGAGGAAAACTGAAAAGTGAAAGATGAAAGATGAAAACAAAACCATCTCCCTCGCCATAGCGGACGAAGTCCACGAGCCATAGCCATCGCCATCGCAGGGCGAAGCCCATAAAGCCATTGCCATCGCCATGAGCCATAGTTTTTTGCACACAGAATTCACAGAAATTCACAGAAAAACGCACGCTATCGCTTGCGTTTACCATCCGGAAGGGAAGCACTGCGGAGCATGTGCGCTCTGTGAAATTCTGTGCGCTCTGTGTGGGATAAAAATATATTTTAGTGTGAATTATGGTTATTCCCGTTGGTCATGAGCTTCGCGGGATGAGGGGGTTAGGGGACGAAGTCCCGCTATGGCTAATGGCAATGGCTAATGGCTTTTGGCTTTTGGGGGCTCTGCCCCAAGTGCTAAGAGCAAAGAGGAAAACTGAAAAGTGAAAACATCGCCATCGCCATAGCCATCGCGGGGCGCAGCCCCTAAAACATACGAAAATAATCTAAATATTATGCGCCAGATCTTTTTATGCTTGATCGCTGCCTGGGTAGGTGGGATCGGGTTATATGCATCCGGACGAGTCGATCTCGCCCCTTATTTCCAGTATCAACGAGCCACTCTGCAAGAGAAACTCTATCTGACGACTGATCGCCCCTATTATGAGGCGGGTGATACTTTGTGGTTCAGAGGGACACTTGTCAATGCCGATAACAACTCCTATATCGTCAAGACCAACTATATTTATGTCGAGTTGCTCAACCGGAGTGACCAGGTAGTGATGCGTCGTAAGGTGCTTCGTGAGGGTCTTTGTTTTCATCACAATCTGCCGCTTGACGCTTCGTTGGCTACGGGAGAATATACCCTACGGGCATACACGAGTTGGATGCGTAATTTTTCGTCAGAAGATTTCTTTAGCCGCAAACTGACCATCGTCAATCGTTTAGCCGAAGCTCCTGAGGATCTGCCCGTGGTGCATGACTATCATGTGTCGTTTTTCCCGGAGGGAGGCACACTGCTGCGAGGTCGTGATTGTCGGGTAGCATTTAAAGCAGTCTCTTCGTCAGGAATGCCGGAGGAGGTCGATGGAGTTATCCGCAATGCTGCAGGATCCACATTGCTCACATTCAGCAGCAGCCATGACGGCATGGGGAGTTTTATCTTTCCTGCTTCGTGGATGACTGAGGCAGGATTGGTGGCAGAGTGTACGTCAGATGTGGATGGGATCGTCAAGAGCTTCACTCTCCCCGTGCCCGAAACCGGTGTAGCTTTGCACGACGTTTTGACAGCCGATTCTTTACTGCATTATCGTGTCGTGGCGTCAGATGACTATCTGTCATCAGACTCTCTCTGTCTGTTGCTCCATAGTGGTGCCCGGCTGGTTGCAGTGGAGCAAGTTGCCGTGGGAGACTCCGGAGTCCTTCCTCTTTTGGCCTGTCGTGATGGCATCAGCCATTTGGTCTTGACCTCTCCGGAGGGGATCGGTTTGAGCCGCCGTCTTTTGTTTTATCGTCACCCTCTGCGACGCACTCATTATACATTGGACACCGAATGGAAACCTCGCGATGCCCGTAAACCTGTGATCCTCAATTTGGCACTAAACGATGCCGCAGGACACCCACTGCGGGGTGACTTCTGCATCAGCGTAACAGATATGGGCTATGTCAATTGTGCCTATGATAGCTTGCGAGATAACTTGGAGACCCATCTCTTGATGACGAGTGACCTGCGTGGATACGTCCATCGTCCGGCATGGTATTTTTCAGATCTTGTCCCGACAGATGAGCGTCTGCAGGGCCTTGACTTGCTGATGCTGACTCATGGTTGGTGTCGGTTTAAGACTGACACTCTTTCGCAACTTCCCGATCGGGAGTTTACCGCACCCCTGGAGGAGAAAGAGTGGATCAGTGGTCGCTTGCTCTACCTCAAAAAGGCTGACAAGAACATTGCTATCTCGGTGGTCGATACGACCGGCAACTCCTATGGCACGACCCGTGTCGCTGACGATGGCACTTTCTTTGTCGGAGATTTGAATTATCCGGATGGAGCATTGCTCAATCTTAGGGTTCTCTCCTCGGGCAAACATCCTAAATATGTCTTTGATAAGCCGACATTCCCCGATCCTTGTTCAGAGGAGCCATTTTCCGCACATTTCTCGTCATACATTGCCGGACACGGAGAGACGGAGCTGATGATCGGTCGCGATGGTATGCGGACGCGCCTGCTTGACAACATTGATGTGGTTAACGTTCGCAAAAGTCAAGCCCCGAAGTTCCGCGGCATCATGACCGAGCGTTGTCACCATAGCGACTATCTTGACGCCAACTACGACCTCTATCAGTATGATGTCGCTCTTGATCTCATCAATCAGCTCATCGAAAACGAGTGGTCGCTCTATCTCTCTCCCCTCGATGAGGCTTATAACCCCGATCGTGCCTCTTCGGCACCGGTTTCCAATGGCTGGGGGCAATTGGAGACCTTCGTTATTGCCGATGAGGTGTATGATTATGAACAGGCGATCGGCATCCTCTCGCGCCTACGCTCCGGAGATATCGAGCGCATAGAGGTGATCGATCACACGCAAAACATACTGGAGCCGATGACCGGTAAGGCCGCTATGGCAGTCATCGTCAAGCCCGGAACGAAATTGATCGATGGCATTGCCGACCGCCGTCTTACGACCCATCGCACTTTTGGGTACACCTTGCCCGAATATTTCTATCATCCCATCTATAACACTGAGCAACAGCTTCGTGAAGCCTTTGAGCCGGATCTGCGCAAGACCCTCTACTGGGAGCCATCGTTTCAGACGGACAAGGCCGGCAAAGCCGTCTTGGGCTTTTTCAATAGTGATCATACCGGGCCTCGCCATATCCTTATCGAGGGGGTAACGTTCAGCGGACGACCGGTCCGGATAGAACACATTATCCGGTGAGAAGTTTATGTTTTTTTAATGGATGAAGGTAATCTCTACATGACAAATAATGGAGTGCTAACACCTGATAAAAGATGAAATCATCTATAGTTATGTGTGGAGTGTAAACTTATTTCGTATTATGCTTTGCCAAGCGTAAACTGATATAGGAATAAATATCTTTAGCGTAAACTCATATAGTAATAAATAAAGATTAGTGTAAACCTATTTAGGGATTTCAGTTTAACTTGTCAACTTTTTTAGTACACCTCGTTGCATCACGCACGTACCCTCGTTGCATCATGAGCGTAGCCTCGTTGTGTCATGAGCGCAGCCTCGTTGTATCATGAGCGTAGCCTCGTTGTATCATGAGCGTAGCCTCGTTGTATCATGAGCGTAGCCTCGTTGTGTCATGAGCGTAGCCTCGTTGTGTCATGAGCGTAGCCTCGTTGTGTCATGAGCGTACCCTCATTGCATCATGCGCTGACTCTAATGTTACCCTTATTTAAAAAAATAACGAGCGAGAGCAGAATCTGTAAATTCCTTGCTCTCGCTCGTGCTTTTGGGATGTCTATATAAAGTTTGTTATGTGTCTTATGTGACTATTGCCTCAATAACTACTGCAAAGATAATCACTTTTAATGCCGATGTCAAGAGGGTTCACAATGATAAACTTTGCGAAGTCTTAAAATTTGTTTAAAGAGTTGGGTGGTGTTGAGATATAATAACGGTGTGTAAAAATCTCTTTACACACCGTTATTATATGGATTCTGATCACTATTCTAAATCGTTTTTTCGAGTGAACAGATCAGTTGGTACATTATTCTTTTATTGGGTTACAGGGCGGACGGGTAATCCGAAACAACGTAGAGCCCAATAAATGCCATCGTCAAGGTTAGAGCTTTCACCATCACTAAAAGAGAATGTGCGAGCTTGTGTTTCGTTACTTCTTTCTAACGTAGAAGCCCAATAACTTCCATAACTATCAATGCTTCTAAGTTGCTCGCCTATGTAATGACCAGATGCTGGCAAAAAGATGCTTTTTCCGGAAGGGCCTACTACCAAACAACCATATACTCTGTTTTGAGATGTCCAAGTAATCGTACATTTGTCTAATAGTTCTTCCCATTCTTTTTGACTCGGCATGCGCCATTTTGCTCCCCATTTGACTGTTGCCACATCATCGGATGCGGAGAGTGTGCTTTTCCCATCTATGCTATTACAATACTTGGTCAAAGATTCATCGTCTCCTTTACACCACTTATAGGTCTCCCAATCATAGTTACTCTTTGTAACTGTTTCTCCCCAAGCATAGTAGTTGCCATATTCAGTTGGTGTATCGGCTCCGACATTACATGTTGCCCATTTTACAGAAAGTCCTAAATCGACAGCCTCATGTCCATCGACAAAAACACTTTTTCCGGCATCATCGTCGTCGTCACTACTACATGCCTGTACGGCACAAAAGGAAATGCCCACTAACAGTAGATAGAAAATCTTCTGTAAATATTTAAATTCTGTTTTCATATTAATGATTTAATTGTATTAAGGTTTTACACCATAGTCTATTTCAACGACTTCAAAGGTGCATCCGGTAGAGGTTTCTTGTCTGACAATGCCGATGTTTTTAGCAATATAGTAGGTCTCTGTTGAATTGATTTTCGTCTTGTTACAAGTTCCTACAATTTTACCTGTAATTTTTAAACAACGTATTTTACCTGCTTTAGTTTCCAATTCTCCTTCATCTACAACCTTGAAATCTACACAGCTTAATTCATTGTTTTTGAATGTGTTGCCAAATCCTCCTTTGCTTACAAACTTTAGAGTGCCACCTTCCAAAGTATCTCCAACCTTGAGGTTCTGTGGAATTTTCAGAAGATATCCGGAGCGTTCACCCGGGAAACAGGACCAACCGAAATCATAAGTCATATAATAGGCTCCATTTTCGAATTTTATTGTTGTTATGTAACCTTCACTCAAGCCAAATGCTTTAAAATATTTAGAGGGTTTCTTTTTCTTATTAAGACCTTTCCAATGGTATTGGACGCTTTTTGTGCCATTTTCCTCTTTGACTTCTTTTACGCTTTTTTCAAAATAGTATTGGAACATTCCTCCATAATAATCCGAATAAAGCACTCTGGCTCCGGGGTTTGTCAATTCGTAGCACTCTCCTTGCTGTGTGGAGTCTTTGGGCTGAGTGGCCTCTTCCTGCTGTGCAAACATGGGTAAGCAAAGTGTAACTAAACACAATGAGGTAAATAATCTTTTAAACATAAGTTTTTTTTGTTTATGTGGAGGATGGACAGTTTTAGGCCCATCCTCCGAGGTTAATAATTGGTGAGAGTTTATAGACGTTTATCTTAATCAGTTATAAATTACAGTTATTCCAACTGCAATACATCCGTTGTCGCCTATTTTGCCAAAGTCAAATTCCGGGGCAGTGGTAGAGTATCCTCCGGTCAAGAATACCGAATTACCGGCTGAAGTGTTCCAAAGTTTAAAACCGATAGAGAGATTGCCTTGCAAGCCCCACGCAAATTCTTCTTCACTGACAGAGCTGTCTCCTAAATCAAGTTCCATAGATGAATATCCTGCATAGGGATAAAGTTTCCCTTGAATGAGGAAAATGTCGTTAATGACATGGCGTTTTCTGAAACCCCAACCCAAAGAAAGACCAAACATTTTAACCCCTTCCGGACCACCAAAGCCGGTGCCTAAGGTGAAATATCCTACGTTGCCGGTGTCCCAACCTAACCCAAGTGAATGGTAATCGGTATCAGGGTTGATATCCCACATCAAGTCAAAAGCATCTTTATATCCTTCGGAGGATTCGGGCCCTTCAGAGGATTGTCCCTCTGCTTTATTAATTTCCGGAGCGTTGGTACTATCACTCACAAATTTTTGTGCACATACTTCATTTAATGTCAGACACAATGCACATACTATCAAAGCTATTTTTTTCATTTTTTAGGTAAAATAAAAGAAGGCGTAAACTATCCGTTACTCGCTTTCATCTTAGGTAATCATCTGTCCTAATCAACAACAAGTACGAATAATCCACACCTTTACCCGGTGTGAACCTTTCTCTACTTGTTCTCGGTGATTGAATGATTGGCGGTATTCAAGATGAAGAGAACAAGAGCTAAAAGCCCAAAATTAAAAATTAAACAAGTCCGAAAGAGAACGCTCTTCTATGTTAATAATTTGTTACTAAAGGTTCTCACGGTGAAGTGTAACCTCATGGGCTACGGTCTTCAAATGTGCTCATCGGGTACTGTCTGTTTCTTATTATAAATGTTTTTGAGGGTTAATAATTAATATGATTTAAAATACAACTTATGGTAAAATCTGTTTTGTTTTGACCTAAATCGGTTAATAGATTTTAGTATGGTTGTCTTTTTAATAGCCGAAATAATCGGAAGATACAAAACTTCTATATAATTCGTCATGCGAATTATATAGAAGTAAATGTTTGTCTGATATTTTTTTGATGGTAAAAGTGATCTTTTCTTCAGAATCACCCACACGGGTAGCAGAAAAGGTGGAGCCAACACTGATGCTTTTTATTTTGCCCAAAGTATAAGTCGTGTTTTCCCCGTTTAGACGACTATTCCAATAAAGCTTCTCGCTTTTTTGATCAAAATAATAGTATTCGCCCCAATATACAAGTTCATTGGATTGCCAATAAATGTCTGATTCATCAGAAGAATAGTCTGTCAAAAGCCAAATTTTATATAAGGTCTTCGTGTTTCCATAATTTTCTCCTTTAAGATCATTATCGTCACTACAAGCCTGAATGGCAGACATGGAAATTCCAATAAATATTAGAAAAAGTAATTTCTGTAAGAATTTTAAGTTTTTCATTGGGTAAATATAAAAAGAAAAAGGCGTAAACTATCCGTTACTCGCCTTCATCTTAGGTTACCGCCAAGTGACCTTTACACCGACAAGCACGAACAATTCACACCCTTACCGGTGTGAACTTTCATCTGCTTGTCCTCGGTGATGAATGTTTGGCGGTATTCAAGATGAAGAGAACAAGAGCTAAAAGCTCATAATCCAATATTTAAACAAGTCCGATAGAGAACTCTCTCATAAGTTAATAATTTGTTACTAAAGCTTCTCGTGGTGAAGTGCAATACTATTGATTGCGATCTTCATATGCGTTATCGGGTACTGTCTGTTTCTTATTTTAATGCTTTTATAGGTTAATAATAGGTTTTAACATGGGCAAATTTACGATATGTTGTGCAAACAACAAAATAATCCATCAACTTTTTCTTAAATTATCATTGTTGATGGTCGATATATACATTTGTATAAAATATATGGAGTCTTTGGCATAAGAACAATCCTACTATTGTAAAACTTTGTTCCCCCTTTTTTAAAAAAGAATGATGTCTCTAATTCGGGGGTGAGTTGTAATGATCTCTTTTCTCGATCTTAACCGAGTGGAGGATAGAATGCGTCTTCGAGGTGTCGTAATTCGGCAACAGTCCCGTCAGGGTGTATGAGGATGGCGAAGAGGTCGAAGCGGTAGGGGAGATGGATGTAGTTTTGCTTGAGGTAGGCATCTGTAGCCCTGACTATGCGAAGGATTTTTTTGTGATCGATGGAGTCGAGAGGGTCTCCAAACTCCTTGGTGCTCCGAGTCTTCACTTCGGCAATGATGATCTCTGCACCATTGGTAGCAATGATGTCCAGCTCGAGATGATGATGTCGCCATCGGGTCTGAAGGATGGTGCATCCCTCTTGCTGCAGATGACGGACTGCCAGTTCCTCTCCGAGTTTTCCCAGGTCGTAGCTTTGTGACATGATGCGCTCAGTTTTTCTCCTTTTGTGTGCTGATGGGGAGCCGAATCCATAGGAAGCGAGGAATGAGCCTCCAAAAGAAAACAAGTAGCCGGTAGCGCCAATCGATCGTGACAGTCCGACGTCGCTTTTTTAATGCACGAACGATGTCGTGGGCAACGGCAGATGGCTTCATCAGAAGTGGATAATGCCCTCCGGAAAGTAGGTCGGTGGCAACGAATCCCGGACGGATGTCGGTAAAGTCGATGGAGAGGTGTTTCATGTGGGAGAGTTGGGTCAGGCACTCCATGTAGTGGTTTTGAAATCTCTTGGATGAGGAGTAGGCAGGAGCTGCTCCCAGTCCTTTAGTTCCGGCTATGGAGGAGATGACGGCAATGTGTCCTCGTCTTCCGGAGGCTTTTAATGTCGGGTCTTGGGACTGAAAATAGTGAAAAGCCCATGTCACCATGCGGGCGAAGCCTTGACAATTGGTCATTATGGTTTGTAACTCAAGCGTCACATCGAGCCGGACATTCTGAAATCCGATGCCGGACGAGAGGAAAAACAGATCGATGCCTCCCATCTTGTCCACCAGTTGGGCGATTCGCATGGTGCTGTCTTCTTGTGTCACATCGGCTGTGATGTAATCTGCCCGGCCGGAGTGTGAGGTCTGAATCTGCTGTTGTAATGTGATGAGACGCTCCTCTCTTCTCCCGACTGCTCCGATGTGCCAGCCTTCGGCGGCAAGTCGAAGTGCCACTTCTCTCCCGATGCCGGAGGTGGCTCCGATGATGAGTGCTTTTTTTATTGGATGATTCATGTGGTTGAAGGGTTGAGGGGTTTAGGGGCTGCGCCCTGCTATGGCTATGGCTCGTGGACTTCGCCCGCTATGGCGATGGCTTTGGGGCTGCGCCCTGCTATGGCGATGGCTATGGCTCGTGGACTTCGTCCGCTATGGCGATGGCGATGGCTGATGGCTATGGCGAGGGCTATGGCTCGTGGACTTCGTCCGCTATGGCAATGGCGATGGCTTTGTTTTCATCTTTCATCTTTCATCTTTCCTTTAAACTTCTAAACCAAACAAGGGGCTAACGGATCTTATTGATCAACTTCTGCCAAGTCACTTTCTACCAAGCCTGTCGGGAGGTCCATGAGGATGGTGCGGTGTTCGTCATCGATTTCGATGATGAGATCATCAGCTGCCGGTACGAGCAGTTCGGTTTGGTGATGTGCTATGATAAACAGTACGTTTTCGGTCTGATCATCAATGTCGATGATTTTGCCCAAGTCTCCGCTGTGCCGATCGATAACTTCATAGCCGATCAGATCGGGGGTCTCACTTTCGGTCGAAGCATATTCGTCTGCCTCTTGGGGAGAGAAGCATTTACGATCAAAATAGATCTCTTTGCCTGCCAGCTCTTTGGCACTCTCCTGACTCTCGATTTCATCAAACTTTAATAAGATGGTAGTGTCGCTGCGGAAGGTGTAACTCTCTATGAAGAAGGGGACAAAAATGCCCTCCATCTCTATGACAAAGTAGGGACAGTCTGCCACCTGATCAAAAATGTCATCGGCTACAGCTGCAGTCATTTCTCCTTTGAGACCGTGAGGTTTGGCTATGCGCCCTATTGCTATGAGTTGGTTTTTCTCAATCATTGTTGTTATCTGTAGTGCTATGGATAATATTTTTATTCTGCTCTTGTTATCCTTGCTCCTAAAGCATTGAGTCGTTGGTCAATGTTCTGATATCCTCGATCTATCTGGTCGATGTTGTGGATCGTGCTTGTCCCTTCGGCGCTCATGGCAGCGATGAGGAGGGCGATGCCGGCGCGGATGTCGGGGGAGGTCATGGTCGCATGGCGGAGTTTATACTGATTGTCAATGCCTATCACGGTGGCTCGGTGTGGGTCACAAAGGATGATTTGTGCACCCATGTCGATGAGTTTATCGACGAAGAAGAGCCTGCTTTCAAACATCTTTTGGTGTATGAGCACTGCGCCCCGTGCTTGTGTGGCAGTGACAAGCATGACGCTCAAAAGGTCCGGAGTCAAACCCGGCCAGGGAGCATCAGAGATATTCATGATCGATCCGTCGATGAATGAGTCGATGGTGTAATGCTCATGGGTGGGGATGTGGAGGTCGTCACCGTGTTGATGGATCGTAATGCCCAGCCTTCTGAAGGCATCCGGGATGATGCCCAAATCCGGAATGCTGACATTTTTTATGATAAGGTCTGATCCGGTCATTGCTGCCATGCCGATGAAACTGCCCACTTCGATCATGTCCGGGAGTACTTCGTGTGTCGTCCCGGAGAGAGAGGATACACCGCGTATGGTCAGCAGATTGGATCCGATCCCGTCTATTTGTGCTCCCATGCGTACGAGCATTTTGCAGAGTTGCTGCAGATAAGGTTCGCATGCTGCATTATAGATCGTGGTAGTGCCCGAAGCAAGTACTGCTGCCATGATGATGTTGGCTGTGCCGGTGACGGAGGCCTCATCGAGGAGCATGTAAGTGCCGCAAAGACCTTGGTCGGGGGCATTGATGGTGTATAGTTTTCTTTCTGCATCGTAGTCGAATGATGCCCCCAATTTTTCCAATCCGATGAAATGGGTGTCTAAACGTCTGCGTCCTATCTTATCTCCTCCTGGTTGCGGAAGGAGTGCACGACCAAAGCGTGTCACCAGGGGTCCCAGTATCATGACTGATCCTCGCAGTGAGGCTGAGCGACGTAAGAAATCGTCACTTTGCAGATAGTTCATGTCCAGACTTTCTGCGCAAAAACTAAATGATCCTTCCCCTTCACGGTGGACAGAGACTCCCATCTGTCTCAGTAGTTCGATAAGGTTCATTACATCAAGAATCTCCGGAAGATTGCTGATGGTGATCTTTTGAGGAGAAAGTAATGTTGCACAAATGACTTGAAGGGCTTCGTTTTTAGCTCCTTGTGGGCGAATTTCGCCATGCAGGCGATGTCCGCCTTCGATAATAAATGAAGACATGGAGATTCGTTTTGGGTTTATGGGTTAAAGGGCTGCGCCCTGCGATGGCTGATGGCGATGGCTTTGCTCTGTTATCTCAGTTGAGTGGTTTATGGGTTGAGTGGTTTATGGGCTGCGCCCTGCCGATGGCTGATGGCGATGGCTTTTAGGACTTCGTCCGCGATGGCTGATGGCTTTTCACCTTTTTTCTTTTCAGTTTTTATTTGGTAAAAGACCAAAAGAAAGAGGGACTTAGTAGTTGAAATGTCTAAGGGGGTTAGGGGATGGGGATTAAACATTACAACTTCTAAATCCCTCAATTTAAACTATGCGGGATCTTCTTTTGTCAAGTCTAACTTGTAGTCGTCTTTACCTCGTGGTACCCATTGCTTTTCGAGGGGTTTACGAGTGTATTCCCGATAGCTCTTTCGTGCTCGATAGATGTCTATGCCGGCATAGATGGCATAGCGTAAAGGATCGGGAGAAGAGAGGTTTTTACCGGCAGACTGATAGGATGCATCTAAGGCTGGATACGTATGGAGGATATTGAGACCCGCGGTATAACAATATCCGGATTCGGAAGCGATCTGACTTATGTGCTTTTCATAGACTGCTTGTTCGGAAATGATGATACAGGCATCGTAGTGATTAAATAGTTGCTGCTCGAAGAAATTGTCGATGGCAAATGGTCCGAAAACTGTCAAACCTTCGCTCTGAAGACCTAATACGGCTTCACGCAGAGGTGTTAGAGATGTTGTTTCTCCCTCCTCTTCAGATGAGACTTTAGGCAGTTTGTTTACGATGGCAGGGGCTTCGGGGGTAACTACGGCTATGCGCGGACGGATCAATCGGAAGTCTCGTTTAAGAATCTCGTTGATGGCCTGTAATGAGTTTAATAGGGAGAGAGCATCTTTCTCTTCTGTTTCTGCTTTAGGTAGGAATATAAATCTGCTACTGCCATCAACGTAAAGAGTGTATGGAGTCTCTTCGGTCTCTGTCGCTTGGCTCAGGAGGTCTCTATAGTTTTTGCCATCGTTGTCTTGATTGATCTGTCCCGGTGTGGTTACGATCAAGTCAATGTCGTTGTTTTTCCATGCCTCAAGGGCTGCTGTCATAGCGGCTTTTTCAGTTTTGAGAGCCTCCTCGGTCTTTTGCCCGATGGAGATCTCCTGAACAGTGTCTGAAAGGTTGATCCAGTTGATTCTGCCGTCAATTATATCTTTGGACAATTTTACTTGTGTCCCATTGATGGCTTCAAGTCCTAAAGCTTGAGACCAACGGTGACTATCGGCTGAGGAACCAAAGATGCATGGTGTGCATATTTCTTGAAACTCGGGAGAGGAGAGGAGTTTTAATATCAATTCGTAACTGATACCATTTATGTCCCCGGGCGTGATGCCCACTCTTAGAAGTTTTCTCATGTATGAATTTTGTAGTGTTATAATAAATAAAGTGTATGAAGGAGAATTATTAATTATAGTGGCTCCTCAAAGAATTCTATTTCCGGAATTATATTGTCTGACGGAAGCCGTAGAGTATAAAGGGCAGCTTCAAGTCTGCGGATAGAATTACGTTTTTCATCATCCGGGGCATAGACGAATCCTTCGGCAAATACGACTCTTCGGTTCAACGCGTCAAGTCTGATATGGCAGATAAACGGACCTGCCATCAAACCATTTTCTATACGCCACATACCTTTAAGTTCTCCGATATATTTGCCGCCAACGTTGAGCGCCTGATATTCGGGAAGAACATATTTGCGATTGGTGGTCATGTAGCTATTGACACCATCGCTTTCGATGTTGGCTTTCATTACCGAATCTCTTACCGCAACTGCTCCCTCAAGGGTGAAAACATTGGCATCAGTGTATGGTATGGAATATACGACAATGTCACATCGCTTCTTGAATGCATTGTTTGTGCACCAGAAGAATGTCGAATCTTTCCCTATTCCGGGGGTGTTTAGTTCCTGAGGGATCTTCATGCTAACTTCTTGCATCTCTATAAGGCGATCAACTTGTGCCCGACAAAACTCCTTGTCCAATATTTGGATGGCTCGGTTGTGTTCTGTCTTGACTAATAGGTCGCGTAATTGGTCTGCAAATTGTGGAATGTATGAAGCTAATGCATCCGGACTTTGAGCATACATTTTTATGATGATTTGGCTCGTGGCATAAGTGTCTCTTTCGATTTTGATCGTAGGGGTTTGAGCATTGTCTGCATCGAAATTAAGATAGATAACATTGCCAACTATACGGATTATGGATGATTTGAAGTTGTCGGTCGTCAAATAGCGCAATCTGAAATGTGGGTCTCCATTAGGAGTCCACTCCATCGGGGCAGCAAAAATGGATGTGAGTGTGTCTTTAAGGGTTCCAAACTCGAGGTTGGGTGCTGCTACAATATAAAGATCGTAAGGTGTGCCTGAGGCTTGGGGCATCACCATCTCTTTTACACTTTTCTGACAACTTTGGAGTAAAAGAGTCATTCCTAACAATAGAAATAAGAGTTTTTTCATTGGGATAGAATTATTATGATATACATACTTTTTGTGGTGGATTTCATGCTTTCAATGAAACCCACCGCAAATATAAGTAAAATCTTTGTATAATTATCTCGAATGAGAGAAAAAGCCGTATATTTTCAAAGTGAATAATCCTTAATCTTATTTTCAAGGAGGAAATTTGTAGAAGATGTTAGCTTTACATTCTCTTCTTCGCTGAGAATTTTCGTTCTGCTATATATATGCCGATAAGGATGAACAATGTCCCGATTCCGGCAATAGGGGTAAGAGGCTCTTTCAGAATCATAACAGAACAAGCGAGAGAGACGATTGGCTGTGTATATAAATAGTTAGAGGCACGGATGGTACCCAATTTTTCTAAAACAACATTCCAGGAGTAGAAACACAATAGGGATGCAACGACTGCAAGAAAAATGAGATTGCCTGCTACGGTGATGTCGTAAAAGCGATATAAACGAAAGTCTCCTCCGGTCTTAGCGAGGACAATGGGGAGCATGGTAATAAGTCCATAAAAGAAAATCTTGCGGGTGATGAACCATGTCGGGTATCGTCTATCAAATCTACGGAGCAGGACACTATAGACGGCCCAAGAGAGTGCCGCGATGAATGCTAATGTATCTCCCAAGGGATTGAATTTCAAAATTGTTCCATTGAGAACAACGAGGCAGACTCCCCCTAATGCGATGAGTGATCCGATCACTAATTTGGATGTCATCCGCTCCTCTTTAATGCAGAGGATGGAGAGAAGGGCCGTGAGTATGGGTGTCGTACAAACGATGAGTGCAACATTGGAAGTGATGGAGAGAGAAATAGCAGTATTTTCCGCCCAAAAGTAGAGGGTTCCACCCATAAAACCTGCCGCTGCGAGTAGCCATTCGTCTTTATAGTTGTCTGATTTTACCTTTCGTGAAAACAGCCAGGAAAGAAGATAGGCAATCAGAAAACGGTAGAACATAATTTCTGATGGCATCAGTCCATGGGTTAAAAGGATTTTTGTCGATGCAAAAGTTGTTCCCCACACGCATATCGTGATAAGGGCGAGGAGATGGTAACCATGCGGACAATGTTTCATAATTTGTTTCTGATTTTTTGACCTGCAAATTTAGTTGTTTTTTGTTCTTCTCAATCATATCTCTCAGATATTTTGCTATGAATGTTCGGGAGATCTTGTTTTTTTTATTATCAGTTGTAAAGTCTTAACCTATAAAATAGACTTATTTAGAGATAAAAGAGTATTTTTTGGGGTCATCAGATAGCTTAATTCAATTATCATTGTTATCTTTGTCGTCAAGATAGATTCAGGATGCATGAAAAACATCTGATGCGAGTCTGAAATTTAAGGGGAAACTATATATTTGAAAAGAAAATGAAAAACAAAATTATTTTGACAGGAGGATGTGGCTTTATCGGAAGTCATACTTGTGTCGAACTTTTGGAAGCCGGTTATGAGGTGGTAATACTTGATAACTTGAGTAATAGCGAAGAAAGTGTGATAGACGGAATTGCCAGGATTACCGGCGTGCGTCCTACATTTTATTGCATTGACTGTGCTGATAAGGCGGCGGTAACAGAGGTGTTTGAAAAAGAAGGTACTGTTAGTGGCATTATTCATTTTGCAGCAAGTAAGGCCGTTGGAGAATCAGTCCAGAAACCATTGCTTTATTATCGTAATAACATAACTTCTTTGTTGAATATGCTGGAGGCTGCAGAGGAGTTTGGTCTTAAAGGTTTTGTTTTTTCTTCCTCATGTACGGTATATGGAGAGCCAGATCCCGGCCGCAACCCAATCGACGAAAGTGCTCCGATTAAGCCTGCAACATCTCCTTATGGTAATACTAAGCAGATAGCAGAGGAGATTATTAGAGATTATCATACATCCGGTGTTCATTTTAAGAGTACAATCCTTAGATATTTTAATCCTGTTGGAGCACACCCAAGTGCAGAAATCGGAGAGCTACCACGAGGCGTCCCGCAGAACCTTCTGCCATTCGTTTGCCAAGCTGCTATGGGTATTCGTTCTGAGTTGAGTGTTTTTGGAAATGATTATAACACACCGGATGGCTCTTGCATTAGAGATTATATCAACGTGATCGATTTGGCCAAGGCTCATGTTAAGGCTTTAGACCGGATGTTACAGGATTCGTCTGCAGAAGAGATTGAGATTTTTAACCTGGGAACAGGATCAGGTGTTTCTGTATTGGAATTGATTCGTACATTTGAAGAAGCTACAGGAGTTAAAGTCCCCTATAAAATTGTTGGTCGAAGAAGTGGCGATATCGAACAGATATGGGGCTGTGTAGATAAGGCGAATGCTGTATTGGGTTGGAAAGCTGAAAAAACACTTTCAGAGACTTTGGTAACAGCATGGGAATGGCAAAAGCGTTTGCGTGAAAAGGGGATTATGTAATTGTGCTATCCCACATTAAATAATCAGTACTGATTGAAATCCAATAAACTAAAATATTTATTCCTTATTTTCTTTGCGCTTTTGGAAACTGGATTTTCTTTAGCGCAAGATTTCTATTTTACCCATCCTTTGGTTTCGGAGATTAAAACTTTGCGATGCCGAGTGGATGGGGATTTTATGCGTCCTCCGGTCATTGATCTTCAAGGACGTTCATCATTAGAGATTGATTTTGATATTATTACTACGGAGCGAAAATGGATCTCTTATCGAGTGATTCATTGTGATGCTAATTGGCAAGCCAGTAATATTTCGGAATTGGATTATTTGGATGGATTTCTGCCTGTTAGGGTGGATGATGCAAGACCTTCGTTTAATACTTTTGTCTCATATTATCATTATTCAGTCTCTTTTCCTAATGACGATGTTAAGTTATTGATATCGGGCAATTATGCAATAGAGTTTTTTGAGGATGATATGCCGGATGTTCCGATTGCGATTGCTACTTTTGCTGTTTCCGAAGGAGGTGTGTTTATTAGGGGAGAGGCAAGTGCAGATACTGATATTGATTATCGCGACAAGCATCAGCAGCTCGCTTGCACCGTATCTTGGAATTCAACGCAATTCCCTTATGTTGATCCCTATACAGATTATAAATTGGTCATCATGCAAAACGGACGATTATCCACTCGTCGATTGTTGACCCGCCCTTTACGTGCTACTTCAGGAAGTGCTTACTATGAGCATGATAAGGCATTGATATTTCCTGCAGGAAATAATTATAGGCGTTTTGAGTTTACAGATGAGCGTTATACCTCTATTGGGGTTGAACAACTGGAGTATCGTCCTCCATATTATCATCTATGGGTTATTCCGGATCGGATAAAAGCGGGGTCTTCCTATTTTTATGATCGAGATCAGCGTGGGCGTTTTTTAGTTCATGCTCTCAGAGTTGATGATGTGGATGTAGAAGCCGATTATTTTTGGGCTCACTTTTCACTGAATTGTACAAAGCAATGGAGGAATATGGGTGTGTGGCTCGATGGCTTAATGACTTATAATTGTTATAATGCAGACAATGCTATGGTTTATGATGATAGTGATGAACGCTATCATGCATCGCTTTTCTTGAAACAAGGTTCATATAATTACCAATATCTGGTGGGTGACCCGGATAATCTTTCAACCATGCAGACCTCTCCGATAGAAGGGGATTATTATGAGACCCCTAATGAGTATAGTGTATGGCTCTATTATTGTCCGCCCGGAGGTCGCTATGATCGTTTAGTCGGGTTTACTACGATTGTTGCAAAGCCATAAATTTTTATAGATTTAGAACAAATCCTTCTCTCGTTATTTAACGTTTTGCATAACGAGATCCAGGCATTCTGCGGATTAAGTCGTTCATTTCTAAATCCAATAATTCTTCGGAGAGAATCGGAATACTTATACCGGTCATTTCTGTCATTTCATTGATTGCTAATGAATCGTGACTTTGCAAAAGATTTAAGATCTTTAATCCATTCGGAGAAAGAGTATCAAAAGGAATCTTTTGTTCCACTATTGTTATATCTTGCTCTTTTTCCCAGCCTATGCTTGAAATAAAATCTTCGGCATTAGTGATCAACCCCGCGAGATTTGTTCTAATCAAACGATTACATCCTTTAGATCGTTCGTCATTAACTCGTCCGGGAAATGCAAATACATCCCTATTGTAACTATTAGCAATGCTTGCTGTAACCAGTGATCCGCCTTTATCCGCACTCTCTACAATGATCGTCGCGCTGGATATACCTGCAATAATTCGATTTCTCGCTAAGAAGTTTCCTTTTTCCGGTGCAGTTCCAGAGGGATATTCCGAAAGAATACAGCCTCCAGACGTTGCCATTTGTCGTGCCATGTTGCGATGGATAGATGGGTAAATCCTATCTAACCCGTGTGCTATAATTCCGATTGTAGGTAGATTGTTTTTTAATGCCTCTTTGTGTGCCGTACCATCCACCCCTAATGCCAATCCGCTAACGATTACTATGTCCGGAATTGCAGAGGAAATCTGCTTCATGAAATTTTCGATAAGGTCACGACCATAAGGTGTGCATCTTCGAGTGCCAACGATGCTTATGATGTGTCTTGATTCCCAGCATTTTTGTCCGGAGTAATACAATATGGCAGGTGGATCTTGACATTCTAATAGTTTAGAAGGATAGTTTGCCGAACCATATAGTGCGACCTTAATCTTGTGTCTATCGATAAAGTCGATCTCCCTTTTTGCCCGCTCCATGGTCTCTTTTTGAGTGATCCCGGAAAGTAATGCCTTCCCTATTCGAGGGATGGAATCAATTATGTGGTGGTTCGCATCAAAGACAGCTTGTGCCGACCCAAATGTTTCAATGAGCCTGCGAGCATATATAGAGCCAACCCCTTTTATTCCGGTGAGGGCTATGGTGTAAAGGAGATCTTCTTTTTCTTCGATCATTTTTTAAGATATGCTTTAAATGGGGCTTCAATTTCGTCTCCACGGGTCAAGACTCCGTTAACAACACAGACGCAATGAACTTCTGCTTTGGCACAAAGTTTCATGTCTTCTTTGCGATATATTTCTTGATCGAAAACGTAACGAGGTCCAACACGACGGAGATTAAGCCCACAAATAAATGTTTCACCGCCATGAAGGGAGTTTTTATATTGGATAGTTATTTTTGAAACCATCACATCAATTCCATTGTCATGCCACTCTCCAAAACTTGTGCCGACACTTTGAATAAATTCATGTCTTGCTACTTCAAAATAGTGCTGATAATTAGCATTATTGATTACCCCTTGAACATCACATTCGTAATCTCGGGTCTTCATTTCGCAGGTAAATATAAAATCTTTCATATCTGTTTCGTTTAATTGTCAATGTTATAAAAATTTTATTTTATTCTATTTGATTATTTTTTTGATATTACCATCTTTCCCCGCATAAAGATATATTCCTGCAGGAAGTTGTGTATATGGTAAATCAAACCGTTGTCCGGCAAGATTATAAAATGTCTGGTGAGATTTGACCGTCTCTTCTTCGGATATGTGATTGATGGAATTTAGGTTATTGATGATTTCCTTTAATCCTGTATGAGCATCAATTTTTCCCCATCCAAAAGTAGACGAGGGGGTGCCTGTATTTGTTCCCGTAAACTCGTCTTTAGAGGCTGACCTTTGCCAAATTTGTCTAATCTCATTAGGCGAAAGTTTGGGATTCTCTTCCAACCATGTTGCTAATACTCCGGTGACATAGGGCGCCGCCATAGAGGTCCCTTGCATATAGACATAACTATATGTCCTGTCGCTCCAAAAGTATTGAGTGGCTAAAGGAAATGAAGTTAGATAACTATCAAAAGAGTTTCCGGCAGCGATAATGTAAGTGCCGGGAGCTGTAATTTCCGGTTTCATTCTACCATCAATGGAAGGACCTTTCCCGGAAAAAGAGGCAATGTCTCCTAATGTTTCTTCACTCTTTTGCATTCCGGATGAAATCGGATACTCTGTCCTGGTGGTGAATGCTCCTACTGAGAGAATTTGTTTCCCCGTTCCTCCGATTTCAGCTAACGTGTATTTACAATCACCATCTGTCCACCCTTCTATGCTATTGTTAGTAAGTCTGATGTTGTTATCATCTCCCCAAAGATGAACACTGCCAGGAGAACGAGGAGAAACGATAATTCCTATATAATAGTTTTTGCGTAATGTTGAGAGGGCATCAAAGGATACAAGCGCATGAGGCTTCCCATTTAAAGGATTGATTTCGGTGGTGATTAAAATTTCACCAGAGGCAGAGGTTTGAGGAATATATGTGTATGATCCTCCTTCGGCTTTTGACATATCGTATATGGCAGAGATGTCAACAGCTTCTCCCTTACTTTTCCCGAATATACAGATCTGAAGGTTTAATTCACTATTTACTTCTCCCCAAATATCTAGTTCTCCTCCATTTTTTGCTCCATCAATAAAGTCGATAAAGGTATGTAAAGCTGGGGATGAGGCACTTTCAAATGATTGAGAAGTGTGGATTTTGTCTTTTCCGTGGTTGCCTGCAGATCCTACGAGTATTTTCCCTGGTCCAACTAAACGGTCTGAGAGGCAATCGAAAGGTGATGTCCCATCATGAGGCCCAATCTGCATTCCGAGACTCATGTTGATTACACATGGTTTTCCGACAGATTCTGCATAGTCAAAGATATAGGCAATGGCATCAGAAATATTGACATTATTGGGTGTGATATTCCCTTTGCTGACTAACACAATTTCAGCTTCATCAGCGATACCATAATATGGATTTCTGTTAGTGAAACTATTTGCTCCCCAATAGTCTGCTCCTGCAGCTATAGATGCGACATGTGTACCATGGGAATTGGTGGTGTAATCTGCTGCTGCTGCAAGAATTTCAGATTCATTGCATAATTCGCTTCCATAATTATAACCTACTGGAGGCGTCCCTCCAGAATAACCTTGTTCCCAAACCCGGCTAATTCGGAGTGTATTACGAGTGCTATCTCTGAAAGCAGGATGTGTGTAGTCAAATCCGGCATCTATGATACCAACTATAACCCCTTGTCCACTATAACCTTGAAGTAATTCTTCGCCTCTTTTTACTTTATCTGCTCCGCATATCGGTCTTGCGATATCCAACATAGGATATGCCGGGCTAGCAATTTGTACATATTTTACACCATCTATTTTTTCAAGTTGAGAAATAGAAGTTAAGGGGGCATTTATTGTTAAAATGTCTCCTCTGTCTGTGTTAATATGAATCCCAAGTTGGATGATTGGTTCGCGATCGGTTTTTTCGTTTTGAAGGAAAACGTATGCTTGAACGTTGTTATTTAATCCAGCTGTAAGGTGTTTCGCAGAATGATTTTTTAGCTGATGAATAGTATTGGGAGAAAATCGGCTTTGGGCAATGGCAGGAAGTGTTCCCCCCATTACCATTGCCCAAATATTGATGATGATTCTATTGCTAAATCTCATATTTCAATGATGATTTATCGTTTGTTTTGCCTTATGTGTGTGATAATGCAAAAGTCATATCAATAATTATATGAGTTATTATTGTATGATGACTTTATTAATCTTATATGACCCGTCGCTCATTTGCTTTCGGACTACATATATGCCAGACTGCAAGTTTTTATTATTTATCGGTTTTCCAGTTAGATCAAAATATTGGGTATCAATAGTTTCCGCGTTGTTGGTAATCATGCTTAAATTAGCAGTATTAGCATTAAGCGCGATGGTAGCGCTATTGAAAACAACACAGTCTGTAGCATCTGTCTCGGATATGTCACCAACAAAGGCAACGAAGTGCATATTATTGGGGTCTGTATCCCATTTATATTCTCCGCTATATGAGGAGACGATGGTTTCAGGAAGTAGGTATTCGAATGTCTGTGATATAGTTTTACCTTGTTCGAGTTGTAATGCTACTCCCCATGTTCCGGTCAAAGATCCTCTAAAGACATGATTATGCACATAGGCAGAACCAGCACTACTTTGATAAGAAACCATATTATCTTGAGTAATCCAGACATTAAGAGTTTTGGGATTAGAGGTCGGAGGTACAACGTGAGTGGTAACAGATACCTTCAATATTGCTTTGCGGTTATTTGCATCGTATTGATTGTCTATGTCAATCGTAACATAAGGCTCTACTAGTTCTGCTGCGGCAATAACACTTTTCACAGCACTTCCCATATTAGCCTGTACAACCGGAGTGATTGCACCTTCTGTCGCTTTACGATTTGCCATACAAGCAGGTGCATAGGTGCTTCCTCCGCTATTATAAAACCAAGTATAACTATAATCTTCTTTCATTGTGAAGAAGTCTGGATTATAACCAGAATGGTGTGCTACTTCTATAAAGTGATCTTCTTGTCCGTTGATAACTCCTTGTATGGTAGCATGTCCTGCTGGACAATTAGGGCAAGTTTGTCCTGTGAATGTTTCAAGTAAGATTCTTTTATTAGTTTCTTGAGGATAAATGTAGGTTTGTTTGCCGGAAGAATTATCTGTGTTATCGGCATCTCCAGAAACTCCATTGATTTTACTCGCTGAAAAATTGAGGGTCAAATTTCCCGAGGTATTGGAAATAAAATCTTTGATCACAAGGTCATAAGTCTTGCCCGGTGCCAATGAAAGACCTGTGAATGAATAAGTTCCCATTGATTCTTTGCCAACTTGACAAGTCAAGTCAAAGGATGTGATTATTTCTGATCCGAAATTATAAATTTGTCCGGTAAAATCAATTGGAGATCCCGCCTTGATAAAACCTTCAAATGTAATAGGCTTTACCATGAGGTCGCAGAAAGTCGGAGCATCGGATACGATAATTTGTATATTAGCTGCTCCATATCCACATTGGGATACGTCTGTCCAAACTCCTTCTATGTATGCCCAAGACAAGCCGGCTTCTGTATCAGAACTTTTATCAAATAGGAGAGGATTGTAATCTGCACTGATATCGAAAGTGTATCCTATATAGAGCGCTTCTCCATCTATCGTGTATGGTGTGTCAAATTTAAAATTTGAAAATGTTGTCTTAGGATTGGAGATTGTTTGAGTAAAGACAGGGGAACCTCCGATCTCTTTAGAGATAAAGACGGAGATGTTTGAGGCTTGAGTTGTCCCAAAGACGGTTCGGATTCCAGTAATGGTTTTCCCTTTAAGAATTGCCATTTTGGATGCGGGAAGGTAAATCGCAAGACCTTGTTTTTCTCCGGAGTTGAGTTTGTATCCATCTTTGCGGTTACTTGTGCCATTAGTATAACCGAAGTAAGTATCTGCATAAGAGGAAATGGTAGAGAAACTTAAAACGATGGAAATAATTAGTGTATATATTTTCATAGATATGGTTATTTATGGTATTTTTTTTTACTTATTGAGGCTGCGACAAAACCGTTTTGACGCAGCCTCAATAAGTAAAAATTATTTAATTTGCATTTTTACAAGGGTTGTCTTCCCGGATTCAGACTTAATCTGTAAGAGGTAAATTCCCACATTCAAATGCTCTGTAGAAAGAGTATTGCTTTCAGCAGTTGCTAAGCAATGTCCTTGCGTGTTATAAACAGAAAGTTGTTTGACACCTCCCTCTACTGTTATACTTCCTTGTTCGGGTGTAATAACGAGTGTGCGGTCTTCTGCTTCCAATTGTTCAAGAGCAACTGCGGTAATAGTGAAAGTTTTTTGTGTACCTTTTTTTGTGCCAACAGGTGAACCATAAACAACATCAATGCGAAGGTTATGTACCCCCTCTGTTAAATCTGTTGTGAATGTTGTTTCTTTTATAGGTGTTTCGTTTTGTTGTTTTTGGTCTATGATGATGTTATAACCCTCAACATCCGGGTTAAGTTTTCTTACATCTTTAGATTTGACAACGAGACCGATCATCCAGTTCGCATTCTTGCCTCCTCGCTCATAAAGAGAATACCATGTTTCGCCATCATCTATAGAATAGAGATCAGAAGCATTGGGTGTTGCTTTTTGGTCATCCATACCTACTGGAGCCATATCTGGATCCACATCATAGCAGTCTAAAACAAGTGTATATTTCTTGTTAGCATCGAGGGTAATTGGCTCGTCAAGAGTGATGGTATTCCATGTATAGAGGTTATAGTCTTCTCCACGGATTAATTCTTTATAAGCAATTTCTTCATCTGAATCATCTGTATAAAGATAGAATGTAAATTCTGCATTGGCCAAAGGATAGAATCGGAACCCAGTGATGTTATAGTCTTGATTATATGCTCGAGTCTTATCCAAGCCAAATTTGGCAGCTACTTGATATCCATAGCCTTCTGCAGATGTTGCCGCAATACCTCCGGTATTATTATTGCTTGAGTAAGTGATGTTTGCTGCATCATCGTCCATGGGCGCTTCCCAATTAGCTGTTACTTTTGTACCATCTGTTTGGATGAGTACTTCTTCTATAGATTTGTATCGACTCATATCTGCCTTCAAATCAATATGAGTAGAAATGATGTCTGAGGCTGATCCATCATTATATACAGCTTGAACACCATAAGTATATGCTCCATCAGCGACATTTTCAATGAGGAACTTATTGGTTGATGTTTGGGCAATTTCTTTGTCGTTAGCAAAGATCTTGTAAGTGTTCAATGTTTCTGATGCAACGTCATTGTCTCCTCGAAGATTGATTCCCATGGGCCATGTGACGATATACTCATATGCGCCACTTTCAGAATTGATTGCCATGTCATAAATGGAAGTGAGGTTGGTTGTTCCCCATTGGCGGAGCAAGTCTGTATATCCTTTATCCATAGAATTGAACATACATCCAATGACATCATAACCACCATAGTTGGTAACATCCACATAAATACCCATAATCAAGTCTTCATCAGTCGGGATAGCTATAGGATCATTTAAAGCTATGGTGTTGATAACGCGATATTGGAGGATGTCGTTATCTATGACTTGTGAATAGATTGGGTTATTTACATCGCTGGCTTTGTAGAAGTTGATCGTCCAACTATTTTGCCGAGACATCGGGTAAAAATAGATGTGTGAAATCTTTTTGTCACTATAGAATGCCAAATCTTCTTTGCGGAAACGAATGGCAGCCTCAAATGAGAATGCACCTCCACCAAAGCCTACAACTTCTGTGTCTCCAGTAGGAATATAATTGAGTGAGGGAAGATTGGATAATGGTGCCTCCCAATAAAGACGTACGTCATTGATACGGCTTTGTGCCACATTGACCTCCCGAGGAGCTGCCGCAGAACGAGCTTTGATGGTTGCGGTTACCGGATCACTTTGGACTGATTCTATGCCATTCTTATACACTGCACTGACTGTATAAGTGTATGTCTCATAATTCACTTCTCGATCGTAATATGAAAGGTTTGTCCCAGATACATTAGCGAGAAGTTGATTGTTACGATAGATGTTATATGAAACAACTCCTTCGCTGCCCACTATAGGTGCTTCCCAAGTCAGTTTGCAGTTTTTAAGACCTTCAAATTGTTGTATCTTAAGGGAAACGGGTTCGCGAGAAGTGATATTGGCATCTAACTCAATAAACATTGGTCGGATACAATAAGATTTGGTGTCATAGCAGGTTAGGGCAAAACGCTTGTGGTCTTCTGAAATCCCTATACACTGATAAACATTGAGTCCCTTAAAATCCACTCCAAGTTTTGAGAGAGAATCTTGCAAACTGACAAACTGCCCATCAATATATAAGGCTGCTATATTAGGTGTTCCCATGTCTAATTGTATTTCTCCATAGGGAACACCTTCATTGGTGATATTGTAGAGATGATAACTCCAAATATATCCGAAGTCAATCGTTTCAGATTGTTTTGTCTCGATGTCGTAAATCTGTCGATTGGCAATAACTTTTTTTGCATTGGGTGAAAGACCTTCTGCTACAGAGAATGGTCCGAGGTCTGAGAGGTTTATAGTTACTTCCTCTCCATTGATCCATAGGGTAGGTGTGCGGTTATAATATGTGTTATATCCAACTACAATGTTGCCATCGTCGCTGATGTCATAAATTGCACCGACAGCATTAGCATCTCCATAAATAGTGATTTCCTCATTTGTCCAACTACAAGGACGATATTTGCCATTGTAATGGGCGATACCTCCGATATGTTTCCCGTTACTACTGATGCACCAAGCTCCGCCACCTTCACCTCCGGGGAGAAAATTCCACACCCCATTTTTATAATAAGCCGCTTTCCCGTCATAATCAGCAACGACAATACCATCGTTCGATACATCCATAGCTGCGCAGTCTATTTCAGCAGAAGTGATAAAAGAAAAATTGTTTGTTCGGGTATTCCATAAGAATGCGTGCATCGCTGCTCCATCATATGAATAACCACACATCCATTCTCCATTGGTGGAAGCATTGGTGACGTAGTAGTCAATAGATACCTCCGGACCTAAGAGCATTAAAGCTCCTTTTTCTTGTGCATGTATTCCCAAAGTCATGGCAATAAATGCCCACAATAAAGTGTAAACTTTTTTCATCTTAAAGGGTTTATTATATACTCAAATTTGTTCGCATTATTAGTCGCAGATTTGCATCATTTTTAGAAAATTATGAGGATGCTTTAAAGATTTGCAAATGTATAAAAATTAACCGAGTGAAGCAAATATTTACTATTAAAAAAGCTTCACTCGGTTATTTATTTATAAATTATGCAATAAAACTTATTTTATGTTTACTTTTTCTACTATTACGTTATCATTGGTTTGCAAACGAATAATATATGAGCCTTTGATCAAATGTGATAAGTCTATTTCACTTTGCTGATCCCATTCTCCTATTTTTGTTCCATTTGGCGCAAATACTTCAAGGGTTTTATATCCGCCACGAACTAAAACAAGATTGTTTTTGATGACAAGTCTGCTCTCGTCACTGATGTTGTCAATGCCAACAGTTGTCTGTTTTAGTGTGATGGTATGTGCCTTGCCGCTTGCTTTGCCACAACTATATACCGTTTGAATAAAGATGGTGTGTTCGAGGTTTGTGTCTGAGTCCCAAGTGATGGTATATTCTGTCTCTGTAAACGGAGACGCATTAGATGGGGCTGGATGATTAGTAGTTGTCGGAATATCGATGAAGATGTTATATCCGATAATTTCATAATCAGATTTGGGCGCATCCCACTCGATCTTGTAACAATAAGTGCCGGTACTTTCATCGATACCATTGATTACTTCTCTCCACTCGTCTACTTTCGGAAGGTCAACTTCAATATTAACAGTAATACAATTAGAGCTAAACACTCCATATTCGCAAGTGTCTGCTTTGGCATCCTGAATAAAGTAATGCCATTCTCCAATTTTACCATTCTTATCGGTATAATAGATTTTACCATCTCTTAGATCAGATGTTTGCCCTATACAGATACCGTTACAGAAAACATTCCATACACTATTTGCAGAAGCATCTGCTGGTGCATCAGCGCAAAGTGCGACATGGGTAGGTAGGAGTGTTTCGTCTTTGATCTGTATGAGGTTGGTTGGAGCTGAACCTTTGTATTCGCGATCTTGATAGAAGTTGCTTGTAGATGCGCGTTGCCATGATACACCCTTGTCCATTGTAGAATAAGACTGTTCTTTGACACCGTCTGCTAATTGAGTGTATTCTGTCTTCAAGTAAGGTAGAAATTTTCCTTGAGAAGTATTCCAACGATTTTTTTCATAATATACTAACTGATCATTTTCGTCGTAAGTATAGAGCTCTTCGATATCAGGAGTCCCTTTTTGAGCGTCTATGATGTAGTCTCCTTCTGTAATCTCAGATCCAGCTTCTATTTTGTAGGTACGAGCGGAGAGAATATTGAGAGACTCTTCATCATATGTATATTCGTAGATGCGTTTTGCTGAGCTATAACGTCCATTAGAAATGGCACGTAATGGCAAATTGTTTGCATTCTCGAGGAAGTCCATGTAAACAAAGGCAGAAGTAAGATTGCCAGCAGTAGAAATAGTTTTACTACGAACAATATTGTTTCCCTCATATGTGTATTCAATCGTTGAATTCTCTGTTGTTTCAACAGCAACATTACCATTTTCGTTATAAGTGTAGCTCTCTTGAGTACGCCCTTCATTCCAACAGAAGTCATAACCATCATACAGACCATATTGTCTTCTTCTTACGGAAGTTAATTGTTGCTTATCGTTATATTCGTACACGTATAGATAGCAGGGTGTTTCTTTCCCTTCAGTGATCATTGTGTAGATAGAACTGATAGGATTGTTGTTGGCATCGTAGAAATAGATTGTTTTCTTCGAAAGTCCTGTAACATATTCGTCAAGGACATCTCCATAGGTGCCGGAAATGTGTCGGAGATAGTTCTTGGAGATTTCTTCTGGAAGTTTGTTCGAGTCAAGGGAGAACTCCATAGGGGCAGACTTCGCACTACCAGCATTGTAAACGGCCTCAATGCAGATGGTGTGTGTAAGGCTTGCGCCCATAGGCCATGTCCGAGTGAAATTGGTGCGTTGGATGAGTTCCTTGTTTGAAGGTGTTTCTGCTCCATCCAAATAGAGGTTGTAGCCCAAAACCTCAAGGTCTGTTTCCGGTTTATCCCACGCAAATTTAACCTCGTGCAGATTCTTTACGTTTATCCCATTGTGAATAGTTCTAACATTGGACGGCGCGGAAATTTCCAATGCAACTTTTATAGTCAATGCGTTAGAGATATTTTCTCCTAATGTGTCAGTTGCATCTGTAGCTTGGATGAAATAGTCCCAAGTGCCTTCAGTGATGTCCGTGTCCGTATAGATCAATGTGTTATCATCATTGAGTGTAGCCTCGCCGATGTGAACTCCATTGCGGAATACTTGCCATGCCGTAGCATCTGTAAATTCCGGCGCAGATGCATTGAGTTGGATGCAGTTTGTTTTGTTGCTTTCTCCTCGTTGGAGGTTTGTGGCAGACTCTCCATTAAATTCTACTGTAATAAATTTATGTAATTGAGAAACTAATGTTTGAGTTGTTTCGTCTTTATATGTATAAGAAATTATACTATCTTTAAGAGTGTCATAATAATACCATCCTTCAGAACAGATGAGTTCTCCTTTTTCTCCATTTACTTTGTTATCTTCAGAAATAGTTGGATTTGCTAAAGTGTAGCATTTCTTTTGTGTGATGCGATTTGCATTGTCAAAAGAGGCTTCGATGTAGCGATATGAGTCTGCAGTGGATCCATAAAGTATGGCTGTGGCATAATTCCCATTTGCAAAACTTGTGTAGTCTACAGTGTAGAGAATTTTACCGGTAGCATCAGTGTGTATTTCACCCGAAATGGAATCATCTTCGTTTTGTTTAAAGATGGTGTAGTCTTTTACTTCCCATGTTTCTCCTATTTTTGTATAGGTCGCCGCGCGATTTCGTTTGTTGTCCGGGCCATAGAAATAGACGGTCTTTTCGGTCGCTCCGCTATAATCCCATCCTGTCTTTATGGATGTTGGGAACTCGTCATATTCACCTAAATTGTAAATACACTTAATGGCTTCAATGCTTTGTACTGTGCTTTCTTCGATCGGTGTATCAGAGAGTTTTGCCGAAACGATTTCGCTTCTCGCTTTGCCAATGGCATAGACTGCCTCAACGATGTAATTGTGGTCGAGGATTGCGTTTTCTGACGGATAGGTGAGAATGTAATTGTTGGCAGTGATGAAAACCTTGTCATTAACAGGTAGAGCATGATCATTATCGATTTTGATATTGTCATAAACATTGTATCCTATCAATGTAAGCGAATTTTTAGGTGCTTTCCAAGCAAGTCTTACCAGATATTCTCCATCACTGTTTTTGCCATTTTGAGCTACTCTGACCATGCGGGGCGCAGACAATTCAGTGTTCAATGTATAAGATACGATTTCTGAAATGTTGCCATCTCCTTGTGCAATAAAGTATTCCCACTCTCCGTTGGCAACTTTTGACTCGGTGAAAGTTAGTTCAGAACCATTGGAAGTAGCTTCCCCTACTTTAGTGCCATTACGGTAAACGTAATAAGGGGAGTCTCCTTTCTTTGTGGGAACACTAGCAGATAAAATTATTTTATTTTCTCCGTCTTTATCGATTGAAATAGAAAGATCTGTCGGAGCTGTTTCTCCGTCGAGAGTTGTTTCGTAAGTACGAGTAGGTGTGCCATAGTTCGCCCATTGTTCTGTAGTGATCGAATATACTTGGGTTTGAGCCCAAATACCACCATCTTCTTCATAAGTGTACGAGACACGGATATTAGGGATCAATTCTTTACGACTACTGTTCCAATGTTTGGTGCATTGCTCGATGATACGTCCGTTTTCGTTGTATGTATAGGCGATTTGTGTGGCGATGTTTTCTTTAGCCACAAATGAGGTAATGATGTTGTCATTGGTGGCATCATGAGTGCTACTGCTCAATTCATATTCATTTTGCTCTAAAATATCTCCACGATCATTATAAGTGTAAGTGATGTATGTGTCATAATTGTATACTTTGCCAAAACTTACTACCTGAGGTTTGGCAATAAGAGCTTTTGATGGTTTATTGGCAGCGATGAAGTCTGAATATGTTGTTGTACTAGTCCATGTCCCTTTGAGGTTTCTAACTACTTCTTTGATCATATTTTGCTTGTCCCAAGTGTAGGAATGTTTGGATGAAGCAGTTGTTTTTGAGGCCATTTTACCGGTACCGGTATATGTGTATGATTCTTCTTCTTCGATCGTGTCCCACTTGAGATCATAGTCGCTGATCAAGGCATTATGTCTGTTACTGATGCTGCGGAGTAAACCTTGATTATTGTACGTGTAGATGTGGTAGTTTTTGGCGATTTCTTGACCAATAGTTTCTACCTCGCGAGTTGTCTCGTCATCAGCAAGCATTACGTTGTATTCGACAAGACGAGAGAGTTTATTAGAACTATCGTAGAAATAGCGTTTGATTCCGGTTATTGTGGTTGTATTATACCGGTTATTGTTGAGATCTCCGTAGTGATATATTGTTTTGACTTTTACAAGATTCTCTTCATCCTTTTTCGGTAATTCGTATTCGCTGAGAGAAGGGTCTTTGTCTAAGAATGAGATGCCGACAAGGTTGTGGGCAAGTCGATTGTGTATTAAAGTGTAAATGCCGGTTTTGATATCGATGGTTCCTATAGCATTGTTCATATATGTCATGTTGCCGGAATTAATAGTCACCTTTCCGCTTAGATATAGTATTCCATTAGCATCAAATTCTAAAGAAAGAGGTTGTCCATCTACATAGTTAAATCCTGTCAATTCTACTTTGGGAGTCAGTGTGCGACTCATTGTGTTGAGGGTGTATAATTTGCTGACTGCATTCCCCCCTTCTCCATCTTCTCCGATGGCATAAATCATTCCTTTCCCATCTGCAGCAATGCCATAAATGGAGGAAGTAAATGAGGCGAAAGTATTGATTTCTCCATTAGAGGTGTCGATGGTGTAAATCGCTTTTTCTGCCACCGCATATAGGGTATTAGTTCCCCAATCGAAGGTCAAGTCTGTTACTTCTATGGGGCATATTTCGTGGAGGGTAGTCTCTGTTCCTTGGATTAGGTCATAGACGCTGAGGGTTGAGAGACGGGCATCATCTGTACTCTCTCCCTCTGCCGCGGGGACATATTGTACAGCGACATATTTCATTTCAGGCGTTAAAGCCCCAGTCTGAAAAAGGTAGTCTTCTACATCAAGGGCATAACGACTTATCAGACTTTTCTCAGAGAAATTGTCAATATCTGTTTCGATGATACCTTCTAAAATACCGATTGTCGATTTTTCATGCACTACAGCAAAAGCCTTTTTGCTTTCTGCATGTAATCCAGATGCCGAAGACACCAAAAATGTAGTGCATGCCGCGGCAACACATAAATGGGTTTTATTCATAATGCTTTTTGTAATTGAATATAATAATATAATTTGTTTCCTTTTTAAGTGTCCTTACGAATGATTAGCAGACAATTGCATATTGACGTTGCAAAGATACAAAAAAATATTTATTTCTTATTATTGGTGTCCGAGAAAAGTTGGTAGCGATGTATATATGAGTGTTCTGCAGTTGTGTGAAGGCTTTCGAATGCTTTTTAAATTTCAAGGTGTTATACCCGTAACGAGAGCATATATTCCCGAAAGAATCGCACAAGTACTTAAAGTAGATAGGAGCGCTTATTAAAAATATAAGGAGGTGCAAACAACCCGATAAAAAAGGCGCACAAAAAATGTACACAAAACGCAGTACAATTATACACAATATTGGGGGATAAGATACTTTTTTGATTTAACAAACAAACTCGCAATCACAATCATCATGTGAATGCGAGTTTGTTTATAGGATATGAGTGTGCTTTTCAAGTCATCCCGTGTGAAATGATAGTATCCTTATTGGATTTTTACCTCAAGTGGAAGAGTTTTGTTCCACTTTTGGGCATAGTCAAACCATCTTTTGGGAATCCATGCTTTTTTGACGTAAGTCTCTTTGTCCGGAGCACAAAAAGAGATTTTATAGCAAATTGCGTTATTCTCATCTGTGTGGAGACCATATAGTAATTGGTCCTTTGTTTCGATAGTGCGAGTAACCTGATCTGTTGGTAGAGAAACTGCTAATCCGGCTGTTTGCATGGTTGGATAAAACTTTCTATTGCCATCGGGCCAATCTTTTCCCCAAGAAGCGCATAGACCTTTATCGTCAGAGTATTGTTGCGGGTTGGCAATTTCTGTAGAGTCTGTATTGGTTGCCCCGACTTTCATAACACCTGTAACAAATTCTACCCCTTGGGTATCTCCTTCAAATTGCTGGATTACCTGGCAATCGCGAGCTCCGGCATAAAGGGTATAACGGCTTTTAAGGTTGAGATTTTTTCCTTTGTATTGCCATCCTTGTACATTCATATCGACAATGGTTCTAATCGGACCTTTAGCAACGATGTGCGCCTGTCTCCAGGCAAATGGGAAAATCATGACCATCGGATCTTTCTCTTGTGTCTCGTCCCATCCGCGGAGGGTGCCAACACCTACAGTTTTATATACTCGTATGATGTCATCTCCAAATTTTCTCTCGCTTAAAGTCGGATTTTGAGAGGAGTACCACAGACCATCGGCAAGTTCTAGTTGTGGGATCTTTTTTCCATAAAGGTCAGATGTCTGTTTGCGGTCAAAGTAGAGTCTGTAAGCGACAAGCTCGCTTTCAAATGCCGGTCCATGATGGTGCATCACGTTGTACATATTATCTACAATTTCAGAGACCGTATCTGTGGGAATGTGTTGTTTCGGATTGTGCGACTTGTTTTTATCTGCGAAAAACATCTGAGCAGCTACTCTGGCTGGATAGCGATCTTTGTCCGCCTCTTTACGGCTGAAAGTCACTTGGACGGAAACTGTTTTTTTCTTTTTGATGTCTATCACAAAAGCCAATTCGTCTTTTACTCCATCGCCATTGAGATCATCCATCTGAGATGGTATTTCTCGCCCATCGAGAGTGACAGTTGCACTTTTAAACGTTGTTCCTTGTGGGATTGCCACACAAACAGGTGCATCTGTAAGTGCTGTTTTATTAGGATTGGTGATGGAGAGAGTAATCTGCTCGCTGATTTGCTTCAGTTGCAGTTGTGCTCCGGATGTTACATTCGGCATTTCCGGCATTTGTGCCCATACCGAAAGCGCCGGCAGAAATAACAATCCTACAAGGCTGCGGCGCAAACAGGAAATATTAATAGTCATAACAATATGTCATTAGTTGTCGATTGACTTTTTTTATTGAGCTGCTATCTTGATTGAAGATGGATCGGCTAAGGAGATGTCATTGGTCGATCCTGCTATAGAACCAGAAACGATGGAGATGTTTGATGTGCGTTTGCCATCGATAGTAACTCCATTGATAGCATTGCCTGTGTGCTCCAGTCCGTTGACAGTGGTGTTCTTGACATTAGAGAGTTTAAGAGCTGCTCCTTTTGCTACATCGAGAGTGATGTTGTTGAGTTTTACACCATCGCTTTCACATAATTCGATGCCAAGATCAGAAGAGATGTGGGCATTGGTAACATTGATATTGGTGATGGGCATTTCAGGGAGACCATTAAAATACATGGCTCGGCGAGCCCCATGACAAGCAATATTGCTGATATAGATATTGCGGAAGCAAGGAGTCTTTTCGTTCACAGTCGGAATAATCTCTTCGACCGGAGTAGCATCACCATCAGCAAGGGCTTCGGAGGCAGATTTACCTTGATAATAGAGATCAAAGAGAAGACATTCGGTCGGGATATCTATCATGTTGATGTTGTCAATATAGATATTTTCTACGACACCTCCACGACCACGTGTGGACTTGAAGCGCAGACCAACATCTGTGCCGAGGAACATACAATTTTTTACAGAGACGTTTTTGACACCACCAGACATTTCTGATCCAACAACAAAACCTCCATGGCCATGATATACTGCACATCCGTCAACTACTACGTTTTCGCATGCCACACCACGGCGACGACCATCTTCGTCTTTGCCCGATTTGACACAAATCGCATCGTCTCCCACATCAAATTTGCTATTGACAACTAAAACGTTCTTACAGCATTCGATGTCGAGACCATCTCCATTTTGGGAGTACCATGGGTTTACTACCATGATGTTATTGATGATAAGGTTTTCACAAAGGAATGGGTGTAGATTCCATGCTGGAGAGTTTTGGAAACAAACACCTTCCAAAAGGATGTTCTTACAGTTGCGGAAAGAGAGGAGTACCGGACGCAGGTAGTCACGGAGTGCTTGCCAATCTTCCTCTTTCTCTACGCCTCGCACGACATTCATATCTGCGCGGTCATATCCGTCTTTGACACCTTGTGTGGGGAACCAAATGTCTTCTTTTTCGTTTGTTACTCCACCTTTAGCAAGGAGTGCTTTCCATTGTCCACCTGTAAGTTTGCCTTTTTTTACCCAACGCCATGCATCTCCGTTGCCGTTGAGTGTACCTTGTCCTGTAATAGCGATATTAGTTTTACCTTCTGCATTGAGAGGAGAAATACAACGGCGAGTATCTAAACCTTCAAATGTTGTTTCGATGATGGGATATTTGTCAAAATCATCAGAAAATAAAATTACTGCTCCATCGGTCAAATGTAGATCTACGTTGCTTTCGAAAGTGATTGGACCGGTGCTCCATACTCCTCCTGGGACGATCAGATGGCCTCCTCCTTGTTCGGAGATGCTTCTCATGGCATTGGCAAATGCCTCGCTGTTATCTGTTTTACCATCTCCTACACCTCCAAATTCGGTGATACTGACATGGAAGTCTTTGAACGTAGGTCGTTGCAGTGTAGGCATATCAAAAGGAATCTCTTTTTGATAAAGATCCAAATCTTGGTTGCAACATTCTGTTGATGTAGATGTACATGATACGGTTAGCGCAGTGGCGGCTGTTGCCAGTGCTAAATAACTGAGGGAAGAAAATTTCATAAAATATGTTTTTAAAAGGTTTTCAATCTCTATGTTCAAGTGTTTCGGCTACAAAAGTAACGAATTACAGCCAATTATGCAAATCTAATAGGTATAAAACGTTTTACTCTGTGAGCATTACTTTACTTGGTGATATTTTAGCAACGATGGCAGAGGGACCCAATAAAACGAGAAGAGTGATAAAAATTGTTGCTAGATTCAGACCAATGATATGCCAAGGATTGAGAGCTATCGGAACCCACTGCATATAATAATTTTGTGGATCGAGAGTGATTGGATGCCACCATAACTGAATGAGACATAGAGCGATGCCAATTATGTTGCCCCATAATAATCCTTTTCCAATTAGGAATGTTGCCACATATATGAAGAGTTTGCGCAGTTCTCCATTGTCATACCCCAATGCTTTGAGGATTCCGATCATTTGTGTTCGTTCCAAGATGATGATAAGTAGCCCGCTAATCATTGTGAATGCAGCCACTGCAGCGATAAGGGCAAGGATGATCCATACATTGGTGTCAAGTAATTCTAACCAACTGAATATTTGTGGGTTGATTTGCTCTATTGTGCGTAAATAATAGTTATCTCCCTCTCTGTCTGCAATGGGAGCGATTACATTGTAGATAATCAAGAAAGCGTTTTGTAGTCGATCGAAGTCTTTTAATCGGATTTCAATACCACTGGCTTGATTTCTATTCCATCCGCTTACCTCTTGCAGCAATTGCAAATCTCCTAAAACGATTTGGCTGTCATACTCTTCGAAGTGCGTTTCATAGATGCCGACCACTTGTAGTCTGCGAGAACGAACGCTGTTTTTTTCGCTCCCTAAAGCGAATTCATTATTCTGATCGCTTTTGATGAAATATGTTGGGAGATCATCTCCTACTTGAAGTCTAAGTTTCTCTGCTATGATTCGCGAAATGACCACCTCTCTGGATGCAAGACTTTCTGCGTTGCCCCATTCTTCGCATTCCGGAAGTTTTCCTTCTACCAAATGCCTCTCAAAAAACGATCTGTCAGCATCCGCTCCTAATCCCTTTATTGCTGCCGACAAAAAATCTTCTTCAGTCTTGAATATGGCTGGTTTGGTGGCGAAGGGTTGTACGGATTGTACATCCTTTTGAGCCTGAATTGTGAGTAATATGGAGTCTGAGATGGTTATGGGTAGAGTCTCATAGGTCGTATTAGCAGTAAGAGCTTGTATCTGCATATGTGCGCCAAAGCCGATTGCTTTTTCTCTGATCTCTTGTTTAAACCCCACCACGATCGCTACAGAGAGAATCATCACTGCCAGTCCGATAGCAATGCCGGCAATGGCAATACGAATAGCAGGGGGTGAAACACGTTGGTTTTCATCCTCCTGCGAAAAGTGTATTCTGCGTGCTAAAAAATAAGCGAGCGACATTAGCGGTTGTTATAGGCTTCTAAGGCTTTTTCCAAAACAACAAGGGCATGACGCAAATCCTCTTTGTTCAAAACGTAGGCTAAACGGACTTCGTCTCGACCGATACCCGGGGTGACATAAAAACCGGATGCCGGAGCCATCATGATGGTTGCTCCTTCATATTCAAAGTGCTCAAGACACCAAGCACAAAAGTCTTCTGCATCTTCTACCGGAAGTCTTGCTACGGTGTAGAAAGCCCCCATAGGAATGGGAGAGTAACATCCCGGGATGCGATTGAGTCCATCTATAAGGAATTTGCGACGCTCGACATATTCGTTATAGGTGTCGAGCATATATTCGGGATCTGCATCGATAGACGCTTCCGCTACAATTTGTCCGATTAACGGAGGGGATAGACGAGCTTGGCAAAATTTCATGATGTTGGCACGCACTGCAGTATTCTTGGTAACGATGGAGCCGATGCGGATACCTGTCTCGCTATATCGTTTTGATACAGAGTCAATTAGTATTACATTTTGTTCGATGCCCTCCAGGTGGCATGCTGAGATATAGGGAGCACCCGTATAACAGAATTCTCTATATACCTCATCTGAAAAAAGATAGAGATCATGAGCCTTGACGAGGTCTCGAAGCTGATTCATCTCTTTTTGGGTATAGAGATAACCGGTTGGGTTGTTTGGGTTACAGATTAGAATGCCTTTAGTGCGAGGGGTGATCAGTTCCTCAAACTTTTCGATGGGAGGGAGGGCAAATCCCTCTTCGATGCTTGTCGGTATTGATTTGATAACTGCACCTGCTACAATTGCAAATGCCATGTAGTTAGCATATGCCGGTTCTGGAACGATGATTTCATCTCCAGGATTGAGACAAGACATGAACGCAAACAATACAGCCTCTGAACCTCCGGTTGTAACTATAATGTCCTCGATGTCCACATTGATTTTAAAGCGATGATAATATGTCGCTAATTTTTGTCTGAGACTATATATGCCCTCACTTGGGCTATACTCCAAGACTTTTCTGTCAATGTGTTTTAAGGATTCCAATCCTGCGTTCATCGTCGGGAGATCCGGCTGTCCGATGTTTAAGTGATACACCTTAACCCCTCTTGCCTTAGCGGCATTGGCGAGAGGAACGAGTTTTCGGATCGGAGACTGTGGCATTTGGATGCCACGTTCGGATATGGTTGGCATATTTCTTTAATTGCTTAGTAATAATTTGCACAAAGATAGCGTAAATAGACGAATTGACAAAAAAAAACTCTTTTTTACTCTAAATTAAATGAATTTGTTTGTCCAAACAGTCGTTTGACGCCTTTTAGATAGGCTCCCTTTGTATCACTTTTTCTCCTTTAGTCTTTTGTCGAGAGCTTGTCGGTATCTTTTCGCATTTCGATTGTGCTCGGAGAATTTATTTGTGAAATTATGTGTCCCGGAGAAATCCTCCTTTGCACACATATATATATATGAGTGTGGAGAACTATTGAGCAGAGCGTCTATTGTTGCTTTTTCTGCGATTCGGATAGGACCAGGTGGAAGGCCCACATACTTATAGGTATTATAGGGAGAGTCCACAGTTAGGTGTTTACGGAGTATTCGCGTGAGAGAGAAGTCTCCGATTGCATACTTCACTGTCGGGTCAGCCTGTAGTAGCATATTTCGTTGCAGCCGATTCCAGTAGAGTCTTGCTACGATGCCACGCTCTGCTCGAGATTGTGTCTCTTCCTCTGCGATTGAGGCTATGATAGATGCTTCGTGAGGGGTAATCTGGAGCTTTTTCGCCTTTTGTTGACGTTCATCTGTCCAAAATGCATCAAACTCTTTTTTCATTCGTTTGACTAACTGTTCGGGCGTTATTGTCCAATACACTTCATAAGTATCCGGCAGGAAGATGGAGATTACGTTTTCGGGATTTGTTCCAGCTATATCGCGACAAAACACCTCGTCTGTCAAAACCTTTTGGATCTCGGCCGAGTCCGCCATAAGTGATTGAGAAAGTCGTTTGCAAAGCTCTCCTCGAGTACGTATATTATTAAATGTAAGTCTGATGGGAGTCTGACTACCTAACTTGATAGTTCTTGCAATGCCGATGGCTGTCATTCCTTCCTTGATGTGATATGCGCCAATTGTCTTGTTTTGTTCTATTCGCACATCTGTTTGTTCCATTTTACATGCTCGCTCCAATCTATTCCACTTTCGTTCTTCCACCAATGGTCGTAGTTGGGTCATCACATCGGCATATGTGCTATTTTTATCTATATAAATCCATCCCTCTTCTGCCACGATGTCAGATTTTCGCAGATCGTGAAAATAATATGTAGCCCCACCTATTGCAGAAAGGACGAAAAGTGTCATGGGTAGGAGAAGCCACAGTAGTTTTTTCTTCATGTGTTTATTATGTGTTCCAATGAAACGGCTGCAAAGGTAGTGAATCTACCTGAATAAATCACCTTAAAACTATTTTTTTTGCAGAAAGTCCAACAAAAGTTTGGCATGTATAAAAAAAACTCTTACCTTTGCACCGCTTAAAACAAAAAGAGCGGTTCAGAACAGCCGTCTATTAGGAGAGATGGGTGAGTGGCTGAAACCACCGGTTTGCTAAACCGACGAACCTGATTAGGGTTCCACGAGTTCGAATCTCGTTCTCTCCGCTTAAAACCTTGTTGCCGATGGTGACAAGGTTTTTTGTTTTATAATTCAATATTTGCTTTATGCGTTGAGGTGTCCCCTCATTATTTCAGAATGTGAGACCGAGAGAGATACCTTTGGTTTGGGTATTAGGATCATAGGAGGGGAGGAAAACAATAGAAGTCTCTTTTCTTTCCATGCCGAGAAGTTTCCGCTCCCAAGGGAGGATGAGATGTGCGATTTGGGCACTCAGGATTCCGATACCGGCTCCGGCTACGACATCGCCCAGCCAATGTTTGTGATTATAGAGCCGAAGCAGAGCCGTGGCAGAAGCTATCGTGTAAGCCCCGATGCCGCTGATGGTTCCATATTCGATGCGGGTCAGTTCGGCCCCCATGAAGGCACATGCTGTATGCCCGGAGGGGAAAGACTCTCGGTCAGAACCATCCGGCCGGCGCTCGTGAATACTCCATTTCAGACCTTGTGTAAGTACTCCCATAGTGACTGTGGCTGTGATGGTGGTCATCATACGTTCTCGGAATGTGTGTTTAGCTGGGACGCCGAGGTGATCTAATCCAAGGTGTGTTCCAAGAGGAATGAATCTTAGCCAGTCATCGATATGAGTCCGATCTCGTTTGTTGAGGTCATACATTCGTTTATTGACTTCATGATTGAGGTCTTTCATCCATCCGTCAGCCAACCCCCATGCTCCGATGGCAATCATTGCACCTGGTAAAATGAATTGCTCCCCTCGGATGGATACGTCGTGAGAGACTAACGTAGAGGATGAGGCAAGTAAACTATCAGACGGCAAGGCAGAAGACGCATCCGAACCTATTGATGAGATAAGTGACGTGTCGGTATTACCTGCGCTCACTTTTGTGAGCCAGAGCGAGAGGAGAAGGATGGTGATGAAAAGTCTGTGATGTAACATAAGGCATCAGAGTGTGCAAAAGAAGGTTACCCAAAATGGGACACTAAGATCGACAACGAAGGCATGAAAAACGCTTAGGATAGCTATATCTCTGCCGCAATATCGAGTGATGATCGGGAGAGTCGTGTCCATGGTGGTCGCACCTCCTGCAGAGATCAGTGCCAGTTTGCCGAAATAGCGTACAAGGATTGGAGCTAATAGTAAAACGAATAACTCTCTGAAAATATTGCATAATAGCGCTATGGTTCCCAATTCCGCTCCGCGGTAGTCGGTTATTATGATACTGGAGAGAGAGTAGTAGGCATAGCCAGAGGAGATGGCAAGCGTGTCAGAAGTGCTGTATGGAAGTAGAGTTGAAGCACACAAACCTCCGGAGAGTGTGCCGATCATTGTAAGCAATGGCAGTATGATTACCCGACGATCAAGGTTCTTAAATTTCTGCCAAATTTCTCTGTCACTTCCGATGGTAAACCCAACGCAGAAGATTAGAGCCAAGAGTGCCCAATGTGTCATATTATAGTGTGTGACCCATTGAGCCGGAAGTATATTAGTGTAAGCTAAAACTATACCAGACAGAAATAGGAGAATGAGGAGCAGACTTCCTTTCATGGTTTCGGGTGTTTTTTGAGATAACGTTCCCATAGACCTGCGCAGATGAGACTCCCGAGTGTGACACATAGAGCGATGAACAATGCCACCCCTCCCAATGTCGGAAGACTCCGGATTAACTCCGGATCCCCGCCTACTTCGATCCCCATTACAAAGAGGAGGATACAGACAAATGGAGTGACGAGCCGACCCATGAGTCGGAATCTCTTTTTACGAAAAATGAATCCTAACAGAATCCCGGATATCATGCAGGTAATGACACTCAGCATATCAATTTATGGTATTTATGTGGTCTTAAACAGAGTGAATCTTTATTACACTATTAACACTTTGCGTGCCAAAAAGGTCTGTATCAAACTTCGGATGGAGAGATAAATCGTAAATGCCATCCAAAGTCTGTGGTTGACTGAGAGAGAAGAAAAGGGCCAAAAGGGAAGATTCTCTACATATGGAAGCCCAAAATAGGTAGCAAAGAAAAAGATTGTAGCGATTCCTAAGGTGAGAAGCATGGGGCGGGTAGCGGTGGCTCCGATAAAGATCCCATCCCATGCAAAGGCGGCAAAACTGATTATGGGGATAAAAATGCTCCAAGTCAGATAGTCCAACGCTGTTCCGACAACAGTGGGATCGTCTGTGAGCAGTGAGAGGATGAAGTTCCCTTTGAAAGCATAGAGTAATGAAAAGATCATTGCGATACCTCCACACCACAAAAACAGGTCTCGGACACTGCGGTAGAGTCGGTTCTGGGCTTTGGCTCCAATATATTTTCCTGCCAATGCTTCTCCTGCCAATGCGAATCCATCAGTAAAATAGGAAAAGAAAAGGAAGAGTTGAATCAGTAGTGTATTGACTGCCAATTGCATGTCTCCTTGTCGTGCTCCGATGGCGGTAAAAGTGCTGGTGACGGCTATAAGGCAAAGAGTGCGGAGGAAAATATCTCTGTTGACAGAAAAGAAACGTTGCATACTGCCCGCATCAAAGCATGTTCTCCATGATGGGAGGTATCGTCGGAGAGATCTATCATATCTGAAAAACCATAGACTGATCGCTGCTGCAAGTCCGACATATTGCGCCACGACAGTTCCTAAGGCAACGCCCTTGACATCCCAGCCGAATCCGAAAACTAGCAGTGCGCTGACTATCAGATTGATTAGGTTTTGCCCAATAGCTATGTAAAGTGGGAAAACAGAATTCTGCATTCCGACAAACCATCCTGTGAACGAGAACAGAAGTAGGGCTGCAGGAGCGGCCCAAATTCGAATGTTAAAATAATCGACTGCCAATCGCCAAACTTCATCAGAAGGGGCGATCAGCAGTCGTGCTATCTTTATGATGGGGATCTGTAATAAAAAAATAAGTGCTCCACAGATGATGGCAACAGCAGAGGCTTGTACTAATAACTGAATCTGCAGAGCCTTGTCTTTCTTCCCGAAAGCTTGTGCGGTCATCCCGCTGGTCCCCATCCGTAAGAATCCAAAGAGCCAATAGATCATGTTGAAGATAAGACCTCCGACTGCTATTGCTCCAATGTATGGGGCTGCATCCCCCTCATTCTCGCCTAAATGACCGACAATTGCCACATCCACCAATCCGAGAAGTGGGATGGTAATGTTAGTTAGAATGCTTGGTGCTGCGATGTGTAGTATCTCGCGATGGCTGGAGAGGGGTTTCATAGGACTATTTCAAAGCTGCAGCAAAACGTTGCAGGAAGAGATCGCACTGTTCTCGTGTGATACAGAGAGGTGGGAGCAGACGGATGGTGGTAGTGCCGGCTGCACCGGTGAAGACATGCTGTTCAAAAAGCAGACGTTTGCGAATCTCTTTTGCAGAATCTTCAAATTCGATACCGATCATCAAGCCTCTTCCCCGCAACTCTTTGAGTCCGGGAATCTGCATAGCGGCGAGTTGTTCCATAAGATATGCTCCCTGGATTGCGGCATTCTCGATGAGGTTCTCCTCTTCGATAACGTCCAGGACAGCACTGGCCAAAGTACAGCCCAAGTGGTTGCCTCCAAAAGTGGTGCCTAATTGTCCATAAATGGGTGTAAACATCGGACTTATGAGGACTCCGGCAAAAGGATAACCATTTGCAATTCCTTTAGCTACGGTGATGATGTCAGGACGGATGTCATAATGCTGGTGGGCAAAGAATTTTCCGCTGCGACCATAGCCGGACTGTATCTCATCTAATATGAGTATTACTCCAGCCTGTGCAGTCTCATGTCTGAGTTGCTGCATGAAATTGGTCTCCGGGATGTGGATGCCTCCGACTCCGCTGATGCCCTCAATGATGACGGCAGCAACATCTCCGTCTTTAAGTTCGCGTTTGACTGCCTCAATGTCATTCATTTCTATGAATGTGACAGGAAAACCGATGTTGATAGGGGCTTTGATCTTAGGGTTGTCTGTGACATTTACCGCTGCAGAGGTGCGTCCGTGAAAGGCATGTGTGAATGCGAGAACTCTGTTCTTGCCGGTGTAGAAAGATGCAAGTTTGAGTGCATTCTCGTTGGCCTCCGCTCCCGAATTGATCAAAAAGAGTTGATAGTCCTCATATCCACATGCTTTGCCTAACTGCTCTGCCAGGTGCTCTTGTAAAGGGTTTTTTACAGAGTTACTATAAAAGGAAAGTTTTTCTCCTTGAGAGCGGAGCGCATCGAGATAATGAGGATGGCAATGACCAATGCTGATTACTGCATGTCCGCCATATAGATCGAGATATTCAGTCCCCTTGTCATCATACACATAACAACCTTTACCGTGGTCGATGGTCACATCAAAAAGAGGATAAACGTCAAATAATTTCATGTGTTTGGAGATTTTTCGTTGAATCGTTGATGTTTCGTTGGCTGTAAAGTAGTGAGTCTATGTTAGAATGCTGAGGGTTTCAGTTTAAGACCGGTCTCCTCCGGCAGTCCGAACATGAGGTTCATGTTTTGTACAGCTTGACCACTGGCTCCTTTTAAGAGATTGTCGATACAGCAGATCATCAAGAGTTGATCTTCGTATTTCTCTACATAAACCAAAGCCTTATTAGTGCCCACTACTTGCTTCATATCAGGAGCTGTGTGTACGAAATGCGTGAAGCTGGCAGTGCGGTAAAACTCTTCGTAGTAAGTTTTGACTTCCTCGATGGGTCGGTCACAGCGAGTGTAGGCTGTAACAAAAATGCCACGGGAGAAACATCCTCGTTGGGGGATGAAAAGAAGTTTACCATTATATTCGGGCAGGAGTTGATGACAATTCTCTCCGATTTCGAGCAAATGTTGGTGTTTAAAAGTCTTATAGACAGATATGTTGTCGTTACGCCAGCTGAAGTGGGTCGTTGCAGAAGGTTTGACACCGGCTCCGGTCGATCCGGTGATGCCATTGATGTGTACGTCGTCTGTAACCCATCCGGCTTTAAATGCCGGGAGGATAGCAAGCTGAATACAAGTGGCAAAGCAGCCGGGATTGGCTACATGAGTAGATCCTATAATCCGATCGCGTTGCAATTCAGGTAAACCATAGATGAAGTCATGATCATTTGCTGCGAGACGATAGTCTTGCGCCAAATCAATAATTCGGGTTGTACTAGGGATTTCATGTCCATGTGCTTCCATAAACTTGCGGCTATCGCCATGTGCTGTGCAGAAGAAAAGGACATCGACAGCATCGAGTAGTAGCTGGTCTGTGAAAACCAGATTGGTATCGCCTACCAAACCGCTGTGTACTGCATAGATAGGGTTGCCGGCATTGCTTTGGCTATTGACAAACGTGATTTCGACTTCCGGATGGTGTACAAGTATGCGGAGCAATTCGCCCGCAGTATAACCTGCACCGCCTATGATTCCAACTTTAATCATATTGCCTGTATTGTTTGAATTCGAATGGTTTTATTACTTCGTGTATCCTTATTCTTGTGGCATCACGAGGAGCATGATGAGATATGCTAAAAGTCCTGTGCCATAGCATAAAAATGCTACGAGCCAAATGATGCGTATGATAGTAACATCTATCCCAAAGAACTCTGCAATACCCCCGCAGACTCCTGCGATTTTACCATTTTTGCGAACTAATTTCTTATCTGACATAGTAATATGTTGTTTTTGTTTTGATTGTTTTGCTTTTGTTGTTTTTGACCTGGAGTTATTTTTGATATCCGGTCACATTTTTATTATATGCTTCAGAGTCATAGTCTTTCCTATGTGAGTAGGCTGCTTTTTTATTGTCTTCTACCTTACTGCTGTTAGGAGAAACCGGTGTTTCTGAAGATGTGGATTCCTGTTGAGGTGTTTCCTCACAATGAGAGTTTTGAAAATCAGAGACCTCTAAATCTTCCTTTTTAGGAAGAACTATCGCGCAGATAATATAAAAGAAGAGAGCACCTGGTGTTACAACAAACAATATCAGCCCTATAATGCGAACTATGGTCACATCTTTGTCAAAATACTCTGCTATGCCGGCACAGACTCCTGCTATTTTCCCTTTTGTGAGATATAGTCTTTTTTTAGCCATAGTGATAGTTATGTGGTCTATTGATTTTCAATCTCATCTTATTTCCGGTCATCCGGATGTGCGGCATAATAGGCGCGTAGGGGAGTAGAAGTCACCTTGATAAACCCTTTGGCGTCTTCGGCAGTCCATCCTTTTTGTACCTCTCCATATTCGCCTAACTTGTTGTGAACTAAATCGTCCGGAGAGTCCACACCTAAAGTTTGGAAGGAGTAAGGACGTAATTCGAGTGTCACTATACCATTGACATTCCGCTGTGATGATGTTAGCATTGCCTCGATATCCGGCATAACTGGTTCCAAATATTGGCTTTCATGCAGGAACATACCATACCAATTGGCCACCTGATCTTTCCAGTATTGTTGCCATTTGGACAAAGTGTATTTCTCCAAATAGCGATGCGCAGCAATGATCAACATTGGGGCTGCAGCTTCAAAACCTACACGTCCTTTGATTCCGATAATTGTGTCACCCACGTGACAGTCGCGTCCGATGGCATACGCGGCACCTATCTTCTCGACAGCCTGAATGGCAGCAATTTTGTCCTCATATTCTTGGCCATTAACGCTACAGAGTTCTCCCTGTTTAAAGCCGAGAGAGAGGACTTCTGTCCCTTGTTTGGTGGGGTGCTTTAGATACGCACTTTCGGGCAGCCCCTGTGTGCTGTCAAGAATTTCTCCTCCACAAATGGAAGTTCCCCATATACCTACGTTATATGAATATTTTAATTTGGTAAAGTCTGCGGAGAAACCATGAGCATTCAGATAATCTACCTCTTCTTGGCGTGTTAAGGTTTTATCACGGGTAAGTGTAATGATCTCGATGCCTGGGGCCATGACTAAGAAAGTCATGTCAAAACGGATCTGGTCGTTGCCGGCGCCTGTAGAACCATGTGCGATGGCATCAGCTCCGATTTCATTGGCATAACGGGCAATGGCCAAAGCTTGGAAAATACGTTCGGAAGAAACGGAGATCGGATAGCAATTGTTGCGTAACACATTGCCATAGACCATGTATTTCAAACTCTTTTCATAATATTCTTGTGTCACATCGAGGGTAACATACTTCACAGCACCTAATTTATATGCGTTTTCTTCGTTGGTTTTCAGCTGCTCGGCACTGAATCCTCCTGTGTTTGCACAGGCAGCATGTACTTCATAGCCCATCTCGTGAGCCAAATACATGACCGTATAACTTGTATCAAGACCGCCGCTAAATGCGACAACAACTTTCTTTTTCATTTGTAGCTTATTGATTATATATGTTGAGTAAGAATCTTTGATTATAGCAATTAGATTTTGTCAAGCTCCTCTAATATTTCATTTGGATGTTCCTCCGGATCATAGAGCATGGCTGTACAAATGCAACGTTTGCAATCTGTGCGGAGTAGTACATCATAATTGATACAACTTTGACATCCTCGCCAAAATGCCGGATCATCTGTAAGCTGTTCAAAAGTTACAGGACGATATCCCAGCTCATTATTGATCTTTAATACGGCTGCACCGGAGGTCAGACCAAAAAGTTTGGCTTTTGGGAAGAGACGTCGAGAATAATTGAATGAGAATTTTTTGATACGTTTGGCCAAACCGCAGTTGCGATATTTGGGGTTGACGATCAATCCTGAGTTAACTACATATTGTTTGTTGCTCCAACTCTCGATATAGCAAAAACCGGCAAAGTCATTGTCACAAAGGGCAATAATAGCTTTCCCCTCGATCATTTTCTGAGCTACATAGTCTGGAGATCGGCGGGCAATACCGGTGCCTCTGGCTTTAGAAGACTCTTCGATAGTCTTTAAAATCTCTTCGACATATGGGATATGTTGTCTTCCTGCGATACAGATTTTTATGGCAGGAATTTCCTCCTCTTTATGTTCGGGAGTTGTGTCCGTTAAATTGTCTTCTGACAAATTTTGAGATGATGTATTGTTATTTGAATCCATTTTGTAGATGTTGATATTACCTATATATTATATGTGTAAAAAATTACATCTTTTTTGCTGCAAGGGTATAACAGATTGCTTCTGCTACTTGATTAGGAGTGTATCCTCCTCTGGGAATCACCAAGACGGTGTCATCTCCGGCGATAGTTCCCATTACTTCCGGGATTTTAGCTAAATCGATATCAGAAGCAATGCCCGATGCATATCCGGGTTTTGTGCGGATAAGGGTCAATATATGACTACACTCTATGCTGACGATGCTCGTCAAGCAGTGAGGAGGGATTATGTTGGCAACCCCACTGTTTTGAAGACTGGCAGCAACATCAGGCATGACGTACATATATCCACCATCTCGGGTGGCGATTTTAGCTATTTGCATTTGTTTCAAGTCGCGGCTCAGTGTTGCCTGTGTCAGTTCAAATCCTTTTTGGTGTAGAGCCTCAAGAATCTCTTCTTGGCAACTGATGTTTCGACTTTGTATAACCTCCTTGATGGCAGCTATACGTTTAATTTTATTATTCATGTGAAGAAATTTGTTGATTATTTTTGGCCGCAAATATATGCAAATTATGCATATTATAATACGTTTTTAACCAAAAAACGACTAAAATAGTCCGTTTTTATGAGAAAATGTGTATTATTTTACATTTTGTATGCGAAAAGAACCATACAATACCTTAAAAACAACTTATAATTTTGCGATGATCTCCTCTATGACATGAGGGAAATGTTCATATTCCAAAGCATGGATACGTGACGCTAATTCATGTACTGTGTCATCCTGCAACACCGGACATTTGGCTTGAAAAATGATTGCTCCCGAATCATACTGTTCGTTGACATAGTGGATCGTAATTCCGGATTCGGCATCTCCGCAGCGAAGTACATCTTCATGAACGAAGTCTCCATACATTCCTTTCCCACCATGTAATGGTAATAATGCAGGATGAATGTTGACAATGGCATTGGGAAAAGCTTTAACCAGGTAAGCCGGGATGCGGAGCAGGTAGCCGGCTAAAACGATAAAGTCGATGGAGTGTTGGTGCATTATGGACATGACTTTCTCTTCGTCTTGCATCTCTTTTCCTGATAAAATGACAGAAGGGATTCCTAACTTTTGGGCTCTTTCCAGCACGTATGCGTCCGGCTTGTTACAGACGATGAGACTGATGTTCACACTATTGTTGTTGCAGAAATGGTTGGCTATATTTTCCGCATTTGAACCTGAACCGGACGCAAAAATTACGATATTTTTCATTTTTATATCATTATTTGTGCACAAAGTGGTGACGTTTGTGCTATTTTCTTTATATTTTCGATCTTTTATTTCTTCGATAGATAGTTTTTTGCTTACTTTGCACCGCAAAAATAGAAATATTATTTGACATTTGTCCGAAATCTTGAAATTTATTGTAACAAATTTGTTATAATGTTCAGAGCGGAATCAAATAAAATAACAATATATCAATATTAACCCTTAAAATTTTACAATTATGTCAGAAATTAAAGACAAAGTAGTTGAGATCATCGTTGACAAGTTAGGCGTTGAAGAGAGCGAAGTTACTCTTGAGGCTAGTTTCACTAACGATCTTGGTGCAGATTCACTTGATACTGTAGAGCTTATCATGGAGTTTGAGAAAGAGTTCGGTATTACTATTCCGGATGATCAGGCTGAGAAGATCTCTACTGTAGGTGACGCAATCAACTACATCGAAGCTAACAAGTAATTATTTGAGATATTCCTACCCATTTATATATGGAATTAAAGAGAGTCGTAGTCACTGGCTTGGGAGCTATTACTCCCCTTGGCAATAACGTCGAGGAGACTTGGAATGCGCTTTGCGCAGGTAAGAGCGGTTGTGGCCCCATTACCTTATTCGATGCGTCAAAGTTCAAAACGCAGTTTGCTTGTGAAGTGAAGGATTTTGATCCGAATCTTTATTTCGATAAGAAAGAAGCACGCAAATTAGATCGTTATGCACAGCTTGCCATTGCCGCAGTTAAAGAGGGTATTGCCGATTCAGGCATAGACCTTGATACGGTGGACAAGAACCGCATTGGTGTGATCTATTCTGCCGGTATTGGCGGCATCAAGACTTTCCAGGATGAGGTAGGCTCATACGATGCTGTACAAGGTCCAAAGTTCAATCCATTCTTCATCCCGAAGATGATCGCAGACATCGCTGCCGGTCAGATTTCCATCATGTATGGTTTTCATGGTCCGAACTATGGTACTGTTTCTGCATGTGCATCCTCCACACATGGTTTGATTGACGCTTTCAATCTTCTCCGATTGGGTAAAGCTAATATCATCGTAGCCGGAGGTGCTGAAGCCGCAATCTGTGAGGCAGGTGTGGGTGGTTTTAATGCGATGAAAGCTCTTTCTACTCGCAATGATGACCCTGCACGAGCCAGTCGCCCCTTCAGTGGCAGTCGTGATGGTTTTGTGATGGCTGAGGGTTCAGGATGTCTTATCCTTGAAACTTTGGATCATGCGAAAGCACGCGGTGCTAAAATTTATGCTGAAGTTGTAGGTAGCGGAATGTCGGCTGATGCTTATCACTTGACTGCAACACATCCGGAAGGATTGGGCGCAAAGTTAGTGATGCAAGCCGCTCTTGAGGATGCCGGTATGCAGCCATCAGATATCGATTACATCAATGTTCATGGTACTTCTACTCCTGTGGGAGACGTCTCTGAGGCTTTGGCCATTAAGGAAGTTTTCGGGGAGCATGCTTTCAAACTTAATATCAGTTCGACCAAATCTATGACCGGACACCTTTTAGGAGCTGCCGGTGCAGTGGAGGCATTGATCTGTGTTAAGTCTGTGCAGGAAGACATTGTGCCACCGACCATCAACCATGCGGATGATGATATGGATGAGCATATTGACTATAATTTGAATTTTACATTCAATCAGGCTCAGAAGCGTGTAGTCAATGCTGCCCTTTCTAACACATTCGGCTTTGGTGGACATAATGGTTCTATCATTGTTAAGAAGTACGTAGACTGATCGATAACGAATCTTTCTCATAATGAATTACGAATTATCGACCTCACACTTAAAGGTCCTTAATTTGTAATTCATTTGTTTTTTACCTATATTAGTCCGCTTTTGGAGGACAAAAGGAATTTATCTTTCTAATGGAGAGTAATATTCTGACTATTAGTAAGATATTTTAATCTGTTCAATCATTGTTATTTACTCTTTATGCGTTACTATACCAACGTTCGTGACCTCGGAGATTTGCATGCTGCCGTAAAGGAGGCCCTGGAGGTTAAAGCAGATCGATTTGCTTATCAGCACCTCGGCAAGAACAAAACACTCTTGATGATTTTTTTCAATTCCAGTTTACGTACGCGCCTCAGCACTCAGAAGGCTGCCATGAATCTTGGCATGAATACGATCGTGCTTGATGTCAATCAGGGTGCATGGAAATTGGAGACTGAGCGAGGAGTCATTATGGATGGAGATAAGCCCGAACATCTTTTGGAGGCAGTCCCTGTGATGGGATGCTACTGCGATGTGATCGGTGTCCGCTCTTTTGCTCGTTTTGAAAATAAACAAGATGATTATGAGGAGAAGATCTTAAATCAGTTTATCAAATACTCCGGAAAACCTGTTTTTAGTATGGAGGTGGCTACGGGTCATCCGCTACAAGCCTTTGCTGATATTATCACCATCGAGGAGCACAAACAGAAGGCTCGTCCCAAAGTGGTTTTGACATGGGCTCCGCATCCTCGTTGTCTCCCTCAGGCTGTGCCTAATTCTTTTGCAGAGTTTGCCATAGCTGCCGGATATGAAGTAGTTATTACTCACCCTCATGGATATGAGTTAGATGAGCGGTTTACTGCCGGAGCTACGATCGAATATGATCAGATGAAAGCTTTCGAAGGAGCAGATTTTGTCTATGCAAAAAACTGGTCAGCTTATCGTGATCCTAATTATGGACAAAACCTTTGCGATGATCGTTCATGGACTGTTTCTGCACGACAGATGGCAGTGACTCATGATGCGCATTTCATGCATTGCCTCCCGGTGCGTAGAGGTATGATTGTGACCGATGATGTCATCGAAGGACCACGTTCTCTTGTCATACCGGAAGCTGCTAATCGAGAGATTTCAGCACAAACGGTTCTTAAGAGAATCCTGGAGACGGAGTGCCGATAATGTGTAGATTTTTAATGATTTAAGAGACTGTGCTAAATTTAGTACAGTCTTTTTTTTACACAGCAGCGTCATGCACGTTACACGGCAGCGTCATGCATGTTACACGGCGGCGTCATGCACGTTACACGGCGGCGTCATGCACGTTACACGGCGGCGTCATGCACGTTACACGGCGGCGTCATGCATGTTACATGGCGGCGTCATACACGTTACACGGCGGCGTCATGCATGTTACACGGCGGCGTCATGCACGTTACACGGCGGCGTCATGCATGTTACACGGCAGCGTCATACAAAAGTCATATAAGACTTGAATTTTTATTTATTTGAGCTATGTGTGACATCACATGGCTTCTTCTTTTATGTTTCACTTCGGTTAGGTGTTATCCGATTGTTGCAGAGACGAATGCTTTGTCGGAGTCAGAACCTGTATTTTGCAGTTTTTTATTCATATTTTAGTTTTTGTCCTAAACTTCTATTATCTTTGCAGTTGCAAATATTTCACGGAGTGAGAGACTTCGTGACTGGGTTAAGTAATACATCGATAATTTTATAAATATGAAATTTTTTAATTTCTTTACAAAAGAGAAAAAACAGACACTTGACAATGGTTTGGATAAGACCAAACAATCCATTTTTGGAAAGATTGCTCGTGCTATTGCCGGCCATAGTAAAGTGGATGATGACGTCCTTGACAATCTGGAAGAGATCTTGGTAACTTCTGATGTCGGAGTAGATACGACATTGCGCATTATCCAACGCATAGAGGCTCGCGTTGCTCGTGATAAATATGTCGGGACAAGCGAATTGAATAACATTCTGCGTGAGGAGATTGCAGCTCTCTTGGCTGAAAATGAGCGCGAGGAACTTGACGGATTCAATGTTCGTCCTGAGGTAAAGCGTCCGTATGTCATCCTTGTCGTAGGCGTCAATGGTGTCGGTAAGACTACTACAATAGGAAAATTAGCATATCAGTTTAAGAAGGCCGGTAATAAAGTCATTTTAGGAGCAGCAGACACATTCCGAGCTGCAGCCATAGACCAGCTTCAGATTTGGGGCGAACGTGTCGGTGTCGATGTAGTCAAGCAGCAGATGGGAAGTGACCCGGCTTCTGTCGCTTTTGATGCCGTCAAACATGCCGTTTCTGAGCAAGCGGATGTAGTGATCATTGACACTGCTGGTCGTCTGCACAATAAAGTGGGATTGATGAATGAGTTGGGAAAAATCCGTAAAGTAATAGGGAAGGTATTGCCCGATACTGCTCCGGAGGTACTTCTTGTATTGGATGGCTCTACAGGACAAAATGCTTATGAGCAGGCCAAACAGTTTGCGGCGGTGACAGATGTTACGGCATTGGCTATTACCAAACTGGATGGCACGGCCAAAGGCGGTGTCGTGATCGGAATATCAGACCAATTGAAGACTCCGGTGAGATATATCGGTTTGGGAGAAGGAATGGAGGATCTTCAGGTCTTCAATAATCGTGCATTTGTGGATTCTCTTTTTGGTGACTGAAATAGAGATAAATCGGAGGTAGATGATAAAAAACAGAATTGATCTGATCACCCTCGGGTGCTCTAAAAATCTGGTAGATTCTGAAAGGCTTATGGCGCAGTTAGCTGCTTGTGGCTATAAGATGTATCACGATTCGGACGAGGTAAAAGGTGAAATAGTCATAGTCAACACCTGTGGATTTATAGGTGATGCCAAAGAGGAGAGTATCAATATGATCCTCGAACTTTGTGCCGCTAAGAAGCGCCGTCGCATTGGTAAGGTCTTTGTGATGGGGTGTCTCTCCGGGCGCCATGGGGAGGAATTGCGCGCGGCAATACCGGAAGTGGATCGGTGGTATGGAAAATTTGATTGGGTCAATATTGTTACCGATTTAGGGCATAAGTGGGATGAACGTTTAAATAACAGTCGTTTCCAAACCACTCCGTCACATTATTCTTATGTGAAAATAGGTGAGGGGTGTAATCGTCGTTGTGCCTATTGTGCGATACCTATCATCACAGGCACTTATAAGTCTCGTCCCATCGAGGACATACTCGATGAAGTCCGAGAGTTGGTGAGTAAAGGGGTCAGTGAGTTTCAGCTGATCGCACAGGATCTTACAGGTTATGGTAAAGACCTGTATGGTCGATATAACATTGCAGAACTTGTGGAACGTCTGGCGCAAGAGCCAGGAGTGAAATGGTTGCGACTACATTATGCCTATCCTACGGCATTCCCTTATGATCTGTTGCCGGTCATGGCGCGTTATCCCAACGTATGTAAGTATTTGGATATTGCCTTGCAGCATGTCTCTGATGGAGTATTGAAGCGAATGCTTCGTCACGTCAGCCGAGAGGAAACAGAAGCCTTGTTAGCCCGAATCAGAAAGGAAGTCCCCGGCATACATCTTCGTACGACGCTCATGGTCGGATTTCCGGGAGAGACAGAAGAAGACTTTGCTGAATTGCTGGAGTTTGTCAAGCAACAGCGTTTTGAGAGAATGGGCGCTTTCGCATATTGTGAAGAAGAGGGCACTTATGCTGCTCGCCATTACACCGATGATGTCCCCATGGAGGAGAAGCAGCGTCGTTTAGACATATTGATGCAGGCACAAGAGGAAATTTCTTTGTCTGTGGGCGAACAAAAGATCGGTCAGACACTGCGTGTTGTCGTTGATCGGCTTGATGGAGATTACTATGTGGCTCGCTCCGAATATGACTCTCCTGAGGTCGATCCGGAAGTATTGATCGCAGCCGATGAGTCCACAGTTTTAGAAATAGGAGCATATTACATGGTTAAAATACGCTCTGCCGAGCCTTATGAACTGATGGCAGAAGTGGTTGGCCCGGCTTAATATTGACGCTTCCCTTGGTGAACAAAAGAAGCTAAAAAATGGTTAAGATAGATGTAATCTGTTTTAACCATTTTTCTTTTATGGATAATAAAAAACTGACTAATGAGGTGGGTGCGCCTGTGGGTGACAACACCAATTCTCTTACTGCCGGAGAGCGTGGGGGAGTGCTTTTAGAAGACACTTGGCTGATTGAGAAATTGGCGCACTTTGACCGTGAAGTTATTCCCGAGCGGCGTATGCATGCCAAGGGAAGTGGCGCATTCGGACATTTTATAGTTACTCAAGATATCACACGCTACACGTGTGCCTCCATCTTCAGTGAGGTGGGTAAAAAGACAGATCTGTTTGTCCGTTTCTCTACTGTGGCAGGAGAGCGTGGCGCTGCCGATGCCGAACGTGACATCCGTGGATTTGCCATCAAGTTTTACACCGAAGAGGGTAACTGGGATCTTGTCGGCAATAACACCCCGGTCTTTTTCCTGCGCGACCCCTTGCAGTTTCCAGACCTGAACCATGCCATCAAGCGTGACCCTCAGACCAATCTCCGATCTCCCCAAAGCAATTGGGATTTCTGGACCATGCTCCCCGAAGCCTTACATCAAGTGACCATCGTCATGTCTGATCGTGGCATACCGGCATCATATCGTCACATGCATGGATTTGGATCACACACTTACAGCATGATTAACCGAGAGGGCACCCGTGTATGGGTGAAATTTCATTTCATCACACAGCAGGGCATAAAAAATCTCTCCAATGAGGAGGCGGCAGCCATCATTGCTCATGACAGAGAGAGCCACGGCAGAGACCTGTTTGAAGCCATAGAAAGAGGAGACTTTCCGCGTTGGAAACTTTACATACAAGTCATGACCGAGTCGCAGGCCGTTGCCCATCGGGAGAATCCGTTTGACATCACCAAAATATGGAAACATAGCGAATATCCCCTTATGGAGGTAGGCATCTTGGAACTCAATCGTAATCCGGAGAATTATTTTGCCGACGTCGAACAGGCGGCATTCAATCCGGCACACATCGTTCCCGGCATTGGACTATCACCAGATAAACTCTTGCAGGGCAGACTCTTTTCCTATGGCGATGCGCAGCGTTATCGGCTCGGAGTCAATCATGATCAGATTCCGGTAAATCGGGCGCATTGTCCGGTGCATAGCTTTCATCGGGATGGCCAGATGAGAGTCGATGGCAATCAGGGTGCTCGTAAAAGTTATTCTCCCAATAGCCTTGGTGAGTGGTCTGTAAGCGACTCTAAAGAGACTCCCTCACCGGCTGACGGAGCACCGATGCGATATAATCCCTATGAAAATCGTACAGATAACTGTTTCTATCAGCCCGGTGACCTCTATCGACTTATGACCGAAGACAAGCGTCACTTGCTCATAGAGAATACGGTGGCAGACATAATGCCGGTTACCGACAACGTGAAATATCGACATTGTGCCCATTGTTTCCTTGCCGACCGGGAGTATGGCACCAGACTCACCCACCGGCTCGGACTCAACCTGGAGCATGTCAAACATCTGGCGTCACTTTCTCATTCGGATCGAATGCAGCAAACTGTGACCCTCTGAAGAAATAAATTGCTAAATAAAATGTGTTTAACCCCCAATCGGTCATTGTAATATATTATGACTGATTGGGGTTAGTGGCTATGTAAACTACCCAAAGAAAAGACATAAAAATCCCATATAGCAGCTTGAGTTATACGGGATCCCTGTTTATTTGTCGTTTGGTTATTAAACTTATTTTACTTCCTAGAAATCGACTATCATTCACTATCAATGCGTTAGCACCAGATGTTGCGTCCATGTTGCAAGAATCAAAATAAGTATTGATAATCAATATGTTACAAAACCAATGCAAAGGTATGATATTCTACCCGAACAACCAAAAGAAAAGGCATAAAAAGCACAAACCGAATGATTTTTCTTGATTCGGAACATCTTTACCAAACTAAAATTGCGGTAGAATCTACAACTGAAGTTTGTGCGCCAATAATAGTCTTATAGTTTTACACGATTTCCGACAAATCGCTATCATTATTTTTGCATTGATTAATCTCTGGCATAAATACACATCCCCCATTACATATATGATAGTGTTTGCAACCTCCGCATTTACTATTTAAGATTTGGGTTCTGTGGTTTTTAAAAGCAGGACTATTCTGCCATATATATAGCAAAGATGTCGTTCTTAAATCACCCCACGAATCAGTATTGTCCATAAACGAGCAAGGATACATTTTCATGTCCTCAGAGATAAATGCAGAGAATCTTGCAGCCTCACAAGAATCAATCAGAGCAGAATTTGCATTCATCCAAGTTACAATCCCAGGAACACAACAGCTATCAAATCCTATTTTGACAGATTTGCATGCAGAAGCGTTGTCATAGAATGCTTTTAGCCGTTTATTATCTTTTACCATCAAATCCCGAGAACCGCCAATTGGCTTATAATTAAGAACAATAACAGCATTGATATATGTGAACCAAGCAGGAAGTTCCTTAAACCATGTTGATAGAAGTTCGATTGTGTCATTTTTTAGAATGACATGCAGATTGAGTTTTATTCCATAATCTGCTATCCGCTTAGCAATCTCATCATATCGCTCATATGGTGGATACAAACTCAAAGCCATTGCACCACAATACTGCTTTGTTGCCTTTAATATCTCATCTGTCAGCCCCTCACCATTGGATGTATACGAAGGCACTATGTTATTCTCTCTGATGATTCTCAATATCTCTATGAAATTGGGATGCTGGTTCGGATTACCTCCTCCAAGGGCGATTTGCAGAACCCCGGCTTCCTTTGCCTGCTCAACAACATTTTCCACATCATTCAATGGCATGTGCCTTCCTGATGGATTTGCCTGTCTATAACAGAAATCACAACATCTTTCACAATATTTGGTTATTGACAAGTCTAACAATTCCGGCCCATCTTCTGACCAAAAAGGCTCCTTATGTCCTTCTTCTTCTAATCGGACAAAGAACCCAGTTCTCTGGCTGAAAACCGTTTTGTAATGCTGAGATGGATGCTCCCCAACAACAATATCACCAAGCGTCTTCTGTTGCATCGATAACAAGTTTTCCACTATCTATTACAAAGGAATCACAACAGAATAATGTTTCTATTGCATCATTATCGCTGCTCAGGTCTCCGATATAAATATCATAGCCTTTAGCTTCCGCTTCCTTTACCCGAGCTAACGTGTCCTTGCTGAAATTCTTTTCCACAAATTCATCTACCGAACTACATTCAAACCTCCTCGCATACCATAAACCAGGGGTCAAGTCATCCTTAAAACATTTGAAAAGATGTATAAAAATATCCAAGAACATAGATTCTTGCGATATACCTACTGCTCTAAGAAATGCTTGAAGCGTAGGGACCCCTTTTGACATAACTATAAAGTTTGTCGAAGAACTATTCGTAACAAAATCAGTTTTTACCTTCATAATTCAAACGGCCATCATTACCAGTTTTTCAAATCTCTCATACACGTCATCCGAAGTAATAAAATCATCAAAGTTCTCACCGACAGACAACGAGTCGTAATCATATAAACGCAACTCTTTCCTTGTATCTAGAGTGTCCGTTATTTCTTTTGCATATATAGGTTCCAACTGGAAATACCCCATAAGAAAATCCGTAAAACTACGATATTCTTTTCTATAGAATGTATCATACATATACTGTACATCCATGCTTTCAGAGAAAAGACTTTTATATATTCGCTGAAACAGTTCTTTAGCATAACCGTTAACAGCACCGCTCTTTTCAACAAAGTACTCTTCGGTCAAGTCTTTGTGAGCGAAAATCAAATAGCGATACATGTCATGTCCATACCTCATAATACTGACTTTAATTGTTCAATTAATACCACGAGTTTATAACTCTGAGTGACTTTCTGTACAGCTTCCATTTGCTGTACATTGCCAAACTTCCTCAAATATTGAATATACACATCCTGGGCATATCTTTCAGAACAACCACACATATAAAGCAGTAGTTCATATAGATTCTGGATGTCTTTATACTGGATTATTTCATTATCTTCCATCAATTTCTCCAAAGAGTTAATCATGTGCCACCTTTCGCTTTTTTCATTCTGCCTGCCATAATACTTCTTTATTTCTTGAGACCATATTTTCTCCATGAATTCACTAAGAGCTTTGTCATCCAGTGTCGATAGATGGTCAAGCAGCAAACGTATGTTTAATCGTCCATGTTTTTCAGTATTCCATCGTCCCCAGTACACTAATTGACAGGCCACATGTTTAGGACTCTCCTTCGATAGAAGATTTTGAACTGTTTTTATATCTGCGTCTTCTATTGACTCCTCTTTAACATCCCAAATATAACCCTCAAAAACATCTTTATACCAATCAAGTTGAGAAAGTACGTTACACGCATTCCTCTGTTGGTCGTTTTTTGAGTGAACGAATAGAAAGGGTGTTATACCTTCTCTTAGCTGATGACCACTGGAAGTGAAGTTTCTAACCGAACGCTCATATTCCGAGAAATTACGTGGGAGAATGCTGTCTGACAAATATGCAGAAATAATGTAATCACGGAAAGAGTCATACGTAAAGTTCACTACTTCGTTATGACTAAATGCTCCCTTTGCTGCTGGAGCAAGATCTTTCCTTAACAAAATGTTTTCATCTAGGAATCTTTTGAATATTTCCTTTTCCTCTATTGCTATATTCTTCAAGAGCTGCGGAAGTGGCACATTGAAAAACGAATCATTACTAATCATGTAATTGACCATATTCTCCATAAACGAAGAAATACTGGATTTCTCCAAGCGATAGTGAAGTTCGTTCTGTACCTTTTCAATAAGTCTCAAAGTCATCAACTCATAATACTCAGCAAAAAGTTCCTCACGCTTAATACTGTGTACATGTCCAAGTGTCTTCCCCTGATTTGCCTCACTGAATATCCTCAGCAATAGCAGGTCTTTGCAAAGGGCATCTTCTACATAATTACTTATATTGGCTTTAATATTATAGTATGTCAGATAGTTATGAAGCAATTTCTGTTTTTCCTCATCTCTGAAATGCTCATTCAACTCTTCTATCTTTATCATCTTGTCCTTAAAGGAGACATCCAGAGAGACAAATCGTTCTTGGTAGTATTCTGTTCTGCACGTCATAAGCACCTTTACGCAATCATATTGTAGAACCATGTCGAGGAACACCTCTAGATTTGAAGCAAATACATCAGGAAGTGGATTTTCATTTAATCCATCTATGATAAAAATGATAGGACACCTCTTATACTTACAGTAGGTCGCAACCTCTTTTATCGCGTTTTCAAAAGAGGTGTTAGTTCCTGGCAACATCATGTCTGCAAAACTCTTCCCAATGTCGTCAGGTTTTATCTCATAACCGTTCATATACACAAATGGTATACGCCTCGTTAGCAACACCCTTTCTACAAGGTCACACACCAGATTGGTCTTTCCTTGTCCTGCTGATGTGGTAATAAGCAACAGTTTTCCACTAACATAACGCAGATGTTCGTATTGTTTTCCAAATTTTGAAGAGCTAAAATAGTCCCTAGAATTATTTGTATGTAGTTCATCATACTTTAAACGAAGGTATTTCTGAAACGCTTCCACTCCTTGATAGAGTGTCCCAATAGACTCTTCTGCCGCACACGTCTTGTATGGTGATATATCAAAAGTAAAAGGAGCCCTATGCGTAATTTTTCTATTTCTGTTTAAACGGTAGAGTTCAAACATATCACATCTTTCTAACACAAGCTTGCAGAAAGTATATGGATCAACAAAATCCCTCAGGTGCTGTTTTATTTTTCTGTCCTCAAGGAATACATTAGGTAAGTATTTTCCTGATGCGATGTTCTTTCTTACATTTCTATTATAAAAAAGGAATTTGTCGTTATCGTCAAAAGCAGACCGATGTTTGGGATTTTCCACTGCCGTTTGGGCCATCAGCCTTACGTAATCTGTAATTTTAGTCTTCGAGAATCTGCTCAGCCGCTGATGGTTTATATCAAACGGCATTCTGTTTGTATCAATATCGCCCGAATATAATAGAAGAATAACATCATCCATCATGCTGGCTTTTGCTACGCCAAGCTCCAACATTACATTAGGATTTGGCAAACTCTTGTTTTGGGTGTATGCCACAGGCGTTAAGTCAGCAACAAACATATCACAGTCTTTTGCCTTTTCCATAACAACCTTATCAATTATAGGAGAGCCTGATCTTTCCCATGTGGATTCGGTGTATTGAATATTGTATTCCCCTTCTTGAAGTATAGTTTTACAGGCTAAAATAAGTGCATCACGAATTTTTTCATGATTGCCATTTACATCAGACTGCCAAGAAAAGAATAATTTCAATTTTTTCATGTAATCAATCTATAATGATAATTATCAGTTTTTACGCAACCTTTCCCAATCAGCTTCTCACTTCCTTTGACAGCTTTGAATCTTTTGGCAGTACCGAATAATTCTTGGCATTGTTTTTTTTGCTGCAGAGCCATTCTCCGTAGGTTGTTTGGAGGAAAGAATCACCATCGAGACTATCTTTCTTGCTAAGCCCTTTTGTGCAAAAGCCGATGTGGTTTTCAAACATGTTTAGGAATTTGTCCATCTTGTTAAACACTCTTTTCACTTTCTAACGACTGGCGTGCATCACTTGAAAGCATCTCAATCAATTTGTAGATACCTGTTGATGGATTTTGGAACTCATGCAATTTCTTAGCTCTTGCAACTGCAACATCTGTATTGTTATTCAAAAAAGTCTTTTGCGTATCGGTAAAGGCAGACTTGGAATAATTCTTCCAGACAGGTGCACTTTTCTTTAGTTCTTTGATAAGTGCATCTGTATCAATAGC